>NZ_BAABCW010000001.1:0-54236 GCF_039539305.1 Aquimarina addita
CAATGCCTATTCGGAATTGGGGAATAATTTTAAATCAATTTTTAACTATATTTGATGAAAGGGTTCAACTTTAAATAAAAGTCAAACCCTCTTTATTTTAAACTTACACACTTAATGGGATAGTGTCTTTTTATAAAACCACAAATAAGTCAACGCTTTTCGAAATCAAGTAAACCCTGAAATTTCTTACTTAAAAAAAGAATCTACAAACTCGTATTTATTAAAAACCTGTAAATCTTCAATACCTTCTCCAACTCCGATATATTTTACCGGAATTTGAAATTGATCACTAATTCCTATTACCACACCACCCTTTGCTGTACCATCAAGTTTAGTAACAGCTAGTGAAGTTACTTCTGTAGCAGCTGTAAATTGTTTTGCTTGTTCAAAAGCATTTTGACCTGTAGAACCATCCAAAACCAGCAAAACTTCGTGTGGTGCATCGGTTACAACTTTTTGCATAACTCTTTTCACCTTTGTCAATTCGTTCATTAGGTTAATTTTATTATGTAATCTTCCTGCTGTATCTATAATAATGACATCAGCATCCTGACTCACTCCTGATTCTAAAGCATCAAAAGCAACTGACGCCGGATCACTACCCATGTCTTGTTTCACTATAGGGATACCTACCCTATCTGCCCATACCTGTAATTGATCTATTGCCGCAGCCCTAAATGTGTCAGCAGCGCCAAGTACCACTTTTAAACCTTTTTTATTAAATTGATGTGCTAGTTTACCAATTGTTGTAGTTTTACCTACGCCATTAACCCCAACCACCATAATAACATAAGGCTTTTTGTTTTCTGGAATAACAAAATCTGTTGCTTCTCCAGAATTAGTCTCAGAAAGTAATCCTGCTATCTCTTCTCGTAAGATTTGATTCAATTCATCCGTTCCTAAATATTTATCTCTAGATACTCGTGCTTCAATTCTCTCGATTACTTTAATCGTTGTTTTTACCCCCACATCACTGGACACTAAAACTTCTTCCAGATTATCTAATACATCATCATCAACCTTTGACTTACCAGCAACTGCTTTTGTTAACTTAGAAAAAAAACTAGTTTTTGACTTCTCTAACCCTTTATCTAAGGTTTCTTTTTTATCTGAAGAGAATATTTTCTTAAATAAGCTCATTTTTTAATTCAATTTATAGGTACCATTTTTAATAAATCAACCCTTCAATAGGTTTCTTTTTGATATTATATCATACAATTAATAAATAACTATTTTTGCTCGATTCGAAATTAACAGCTATTGATAACGTTTTCTACTTTTAATCCTGATTATCCAATTTAATTACTGCACAGTCTTATAGGAGTCGGTATTAAAAGTTTAAAACCCGGAACATCTATATATATATTCGCCATAAATATAAAAAGAAAGAGCCATTCCAATAAAATTGAAACGGCTTCTTTTTAAATTATTTTAGTAAAATTACTTTTTACTTAAAAAATCCTTTACTTTATCAGGGGCAATGATTGTTTCTACAAAAGTATAAGCTCCTGTTTTTGGGGACTTAACCATTTTGATAGCCTTAGTTAATCTATTGGATCCTGTTTGTAACGATGCTACTGATTTCTTTGCCATGGTCTACTTATTTAATTTCTTTATGAACAGTCATTTTCTTAAGAACAGGATTAAATTTTTTAATCTCAATTCTATCAGGAGTATTCTTCTTATTCTTAGTTGTAATATATCTTGATGTACCTGGCTTACCAGAAGCTTTATGCTCTGTACATTCTAATATTACCTGAACTCTATTACCTTTCTTCGCCATTATAGTATATTTTTAAAAAGGAATTTATTTAGTTAAAAAACCTTTGGCTTTTGCTTCTTTTAAAACAGCAGAAATACCATTTTTGTTTATATTTTTTAATGCTGATGTAGACACCTTAAGTGTTACCCAACGATCTTCTTCTGGAAGATAAAAACGCTTTTTAATTAAATTCGCATTGAATTTACGTTTTGTTTTATTCATGGCATGAGAAACATTATTTCCAACCATTGCTTTTTTACCTGTAAGTTCGCAAACTCTTGACATCTCTTCTTAATTTTGGTATTATTTCAAAACAGGGTGCAAATTAACGAATTATTTATCGAACTACCAATTAATGTTTTGTAATTTTTATCCTTATTTAAGGATTTTTATATACACATTAGATGAACTTAAAAAAAATAAACTTTATCTTATCTTAAAACAGATCTCTAAATCCCTAATAACCCATTTATTACTATGCTCACTAAGGACATATATCTGCTCAACTCTTCTACAAACTTCATTCACAAAAGACCACTACACTTAAACGGTTTTTATAAATATTATCAATAAAACAGGTGTTTTTACCTATATATCAGGCCTTATAATCATATTATATTTACACCGGTTAGATTTTACAATTGTAACTAACTACTTAATTTGGGGTAATTGAGTAGTACTAAAGCGGATCCATAAGGATCCGCTTTCTATAAAAACAAGAAACTAAATTTCTCAATATCAAATATCTATCAAAAAAATATTTGAGTACAAAACCTACCCGCTATATCAAAAGAACACAATTCTTCCAATCTTCATAGCCTTATACACAGATGTTAAGGTGACAACAATCCATTTGTATTGCATCCATTTTTTATGCTGTTTGATCTACCTTACATTATGATACTAAAAACTATTTCTAATCTTAAAGGGTTTATAATAGTGGCATATACACTCATACATAGAAGAGCCTTCGGGCTGAAGCAATCATTTCTAAGTGCTCCTACTCAAGTTTTCAACAACTACAAAATGACCATTAATTAATCTGAAGCATTACTTAAACCTACTTAATCTATTTTAATTCTTTAAAAAGAAGTTCGAAAGATTTATGTACAGCCTTACCAATCGTTCGTTCTCTATTATTACTAAACACAAATTTTTCAGAAAAAACGTGATCCGGAGTAGCTATTGCTATAAAAACCGTACCCACTTCGTCTTCATCATTTATATCACTTTTTGTAGGTCCGGCATTTCCTGTAGTTGCTATTCCATAATCAGACTTAAAACGAGCGACAACTCCTTTAGCCATAGCCTCTGCTACCTCATTACTCATTACCGTAAACTCATCGATAAGAGCCGCGTCTACACCTAGAATATCAATCTTAGATTGTACAGCATATGCAACAACACCTCCATTAAAATAAGAAGAAGCCCCCGGATGTATCGTAAACGATTGAGCTATTTTACCCCCGGTACAACTTTCTGCCACAGCAAGTGATTTTCCTAACGAGGTTAATCTCTTTGCTATCATAAGTTCTATGGACTCATTATCTTCATACCCTACAATGATATCTCCTAATAACCCATGCAATTCGATAGTTTTTTTATCGATTGTCTCTTTTAGTAAATCTTCATCAACACCTCTTGCAGATAAACGCAATCTCACACTTCCTAAACTAGGTAGATATGCTAGTTTTATGAATGATGGTAAACTATCCTCCCAATCCTCAATACGTGCAGCGACAGAACTCTCACCTAAACCATATGTAAGTATTGTTTTATGAAGAATATACGGTCTATCAAAACGTCTTATCAGTTTTGGCAGCACCTCCTCTTTCATTAAATTCTTCATTTCAAAAGGTACCCCTGGCATAGAAACAAAAACCGTATCATCCTTCTCTATCCACATTCCGGGTGCAGTGCCATACGTATTCATTAACACTGTAGCCTTAGAAGGAACCAATGCTTGCATCTTATTTATCTCAGAGATAGGCTTCTTTATATACTTAGCAAAAATCTCCTCCACATGAGAAAGAACATTTTTATTCTCCACCAATTTGTCATCAAAATATTCGCAAATAGTATGTTTTGTGATATCGTCTTTAGTCGGTCCTAGTCCTCCAGTTAACAAAACAATATCAACCCTCTTTTTTGCCTCTTCTAATGCATTAAGAATATGTTGCTTATCGTCTTGTATGGAAGAAATTTGATAAACATCAATCCCTATTTTATTTAATTCTTTCCCTAAAAAAACTGAATTAGTATCTACTATCTGACCAATGAGGATTTCATCTCCTATGGTTATTATTTCTGCGAGCATATTACTGGAAGTCTGCTTTTAAAGCTTCAATTGAACTTTTAACTTTGGTTTCAATATGATTTAAAACAGGCATAATTTCTTCTTTACTTTTATTAGATTTAGACCAAGACTCTATCTGTTTAATTTCGCTTAATAAGTCTATATCAAATAATTGTAAATTAGGTTTCATTTTATGCGCATATTGATATGCCATCTGAGGATTATTACTAGCCACAGCTTGTGTCATATTATCCAGATCAGGCGGTATCTCTTCTAAAAATGTCTGCACTAATACCATAACAAATTCTTCATCTCCTCCAGATAATTCTCGTACGCTTTTTAAACTATAGCCTTTGCCCATATTTATTTTATTCTTATTGATAAAAGTTGTTGCTCACCTATAAAACCGGATAACATATCTTCTGCTTTTACTGCCCCTACTCCAGCTGGTGTTCCTGTAAAGATAATATCTCCAATCTTTAAAGTAAAATATTTTGACACATATTCTATCAATTCATCAATTTTCCATAACATTAATCCGGTATTCCCTTCTTGTACAATCTCCCCATTTATTTCTAGTCGAAAGTTAATATTATCTACATCATCAAAGTTTGCTTTTGGCAACCACGAACCAATAACTGCGGAACCATCAAAGGCTTTTGCTTTCTCCCATGGCAACCCTTTGGATTTTAGATTTTGTTGCACATCTCTTGCTGTAAAATCTATTCCCAATCCAATTTCGTCATAGTATTTATGAGCAAATCGACGATCAATGTGTTTTCCCACCTTTTTGATTTTAACTAAAACCTCTACCTCATGATGAACATCATCAGAGAAATCAGGAATAAAAAATGGTTGTTTCTTTAAAAGAATCGCAGTATCCGGTTTCATAAAAACAACCGGATCAGTTGGTTTCTCATTTTTTAATTCTTCTATATGGTTCGTATAATTACGACCGATACAAATCAGTTTCACAGAAAAAAATTTAATTATTATTTTGATGTGTACATAAATTAAGTACCACTCTCCTATCAGAAATATAGTTAATCAGCAAAATTAAAGTGTAATAAAACCTACATTTTTAAACTGTTATTCAACTTACGAAGTCTTATAGCCGTCAAGACTTTTTTAGTATATCGAGGAAAATCAGCATTTTGTATCCATCCAAAATAACCTGGTTCACTATCAAGTACTTCTTCTACCAATCTACCCTTATGTTTTCCAAAAGAAAAAACCTCTTGACCATCTTCATTATAAGCGATAAAACCAGCAAAATCAACAAACTGTTTTCTAGAACTATAGGCTGCTAAAAACTTAGTATCATTCTCCAGTTCGGGATATTTATCCAGTTGCGCCTTTAATATCTCATAGGTAGCATTAGTATCTGCCTCTGCAGAATGTGCATCCTCTAAATCCAAATTACAGTAAAATTTATAGGCCGCTGATAACGTTCTCTTCTCCATTTTATGAAAAATAGTCTGTACATCCACTGCAACAGAATTTTTCATATCAAAATCTAAACCAGCTCTTAGTAATTCTTCAGCGAGTAATGGGATATCAAAACGATTAGAATTAAATCCTGCAAGATCACAACCCTTGATCATTTCGTTTACTTTAGTTGCTAATTGATTAAAAGTAGGTTCATTTGCAACTTTCTCATCTGTGATTCCATGAATCTCTGTGGTCTCTTTAGGAATCGCCATTTCTGGGTTAACAAGCCAAGTTTTACTTTCCTTATTACCATTAGGAAATACTTTCAATATTGAAATTTCAACAATGCGATCTTTAGAAATATTTACACCAGTTGTTTCCAGATCAAAAAAACAAATTGGTCTTTTTAAATTAAGCTCCATAATTGATTGTGAATCTCAAAGATAATAGGTATTAGATATAATTTCATAGCGTAAAACACTATTTTAACATTTGTTTTGGTCACATTACATACTGACCAAAACAGTATTAGTAACTTTTATAGTTACTATCTTCATTTTTGGTATTAAAACCTGATTTTAATTGATTTATCTAAAACCCCTAATTTCTAAGATTCTAGCTTCATTGCTCAATACCAACCCAATTCCAGAAACACTTTTCAAAAAGATCAAAGGAGCACTGATCGCAAGTAAATAACACCAATCTGCCAAGCAATCCTTTTTAATATATGTTAAATTATTAACAGACATTTTTATTAGTTGCAACTACCCTACACTTAGTTGCGTAGAGATATCAAACCACAAGCCCAATGAATTTATAAAGAATCATCTAATTTACTTTTAAAGTATTCTTACCACACCTTCAACTCCTAACCACGAGAATGCAAGCTTAAAAAACTCCTGTTTTATGAAGCAAAACACTAGGGAAACATCATTAGTTTTAAAACTTAAATAAATTTAATAAGTAACTTATAACAAACAATATAACGCACTTAAGACAACGGTAGAAGCATTAAAGAAAGATAAATTTGTATTATAGATTATATTTCTATCAGATAATTCAGATTTAATTTGTTAGTCAAAGCTAACTTTTTTAGTTTTGTAGATAAAACAAATTCATTTTGAGTTCGTGTTTTCCTATAAACATAACAGTAGAATTACTTTAGAAATACACAAAATTCCATATGAATATGCAAGAAAACAATAAAACCCATCGCTTTAATGACTCTCAAAACTGATATTCAATTATCTAATTAGTTATTAAACAAAAAGTTAAAAATAAAATGAAAAAAATTATCACAATATTATCGATGATTCTCATCCTGTTTTCTTGTAAAAAAGAAGTGAAAGATCCAAATCAAAAACTAAATGTTGTAACCACCACTTCTATGATTACTGATTTAGTTAAGAATATTGGTGGAGACCTTATTACCGTAGAAGGCTTAATGGGCTCTGGAGTTGATCCACATCTTTACAAAGCTAGTGAAGGGGATGTTGGTAAGTTAGTGCAAGCCGATGTAATTTTCTATAATGGACTTCATCTGGAAGGAAAATTAGTAGAGGTATTTGAGAATATGAGTAATCAGCAGACTAAGACCATTGCTATTGGCGAAGCATTAGATAAAAATACGTTAATTGGATCTGACTATTTTGCTTCTAATTATGATCCACACATATGGTTTAGTACTGAAAATTGGATTAAAGTAGCAACATTTACTATCCAAAAACTACAAGAACTGGATCCTAAAAACGCGGATGCTTTTGCATCAAATGGCTCCAAATATTTAGAAAAATTACACAAATTAGAAGCTACATTAACTGCAAAAATCCAATCATTACCTAAAGAAAAAAGAATCTTAGTTACCGCACACGATGCCTTTAGTTATTTTGGAAAACAATATGATTTTGAAGTTGTGGGACTACAAGGACTATCCACAGCTACAGAGGCAGGTGTTCAGGACGTAAGACAATTAGCTAATTTTATTATTGAAAAAAAAGTAAAAGCTATTTTTGTAGAAACTTCTGTTCCAAAACGAACCATAGAAGCACTGGAGGCCGCAGTCAAATCCAAGGATCATAACGTAACTATTGGTGGAACTCTTTTTTCTGATGCACTTGGTACCTCGGGAACTAATGAAGGCACATATATAGGAATGTTTGAATATAATGTAAATACAATTGTCAACGCCTTACAATAATGGAACAAAAAATTGCAGTTCAAATAGACGATCTTACTGTGGCTTATAATTATAAGCCTGTACTTTGGGATATAGACCTTAGCATACCAGAAGGCGTATTAATGGCGATTGTGGGTCCTAATGGAGCTGGAAAATCTACATTAATCAAGTCAATTTTAGACCTCATACAACCTATTGCTGGCAGTGTGAAAATTTATGGAAAACCCTATAAAAAACAACGATCATTAGTGGCATACGTACCTCAAAAAGGAAGTGTAGACTGGGATTTCCCTACCACTGCGTTAGACGTAGTTATGATGGGAACCTATGGGAGTCTAGGATGGATCAAAAGACCTGGTCAAAAAGAGAAAAAGGCATCTCTGGAAGCCTTAGAAAAAGTAGGCATGCTTGCATTCAAAAATAGACAGATCAGTCAATTATCCGGAGGACAACAACAACGAATTTTTTTAGCCAGAGCTTTAGTACAAAATGCCTCAATTTACTTTATGGATGAGCCTTTTCAAGGAGTAGATGCTACCACAGAAATTGCTATTATTAATATCCTAAAGGAGTTAAGAAAATCTGGAAAAACAGTTATTGTAGTTCATCATGATCTACAAACAGTTCCTGAATATTTTGATTGGGTTACTTTTCTGAATGTCAAAAAAATTGCTACTGGTGTTGTAAAAGATATATTTAATGATGACAACCTAACTAAAACCTATGGCATCAATTATAAGGTAAGTGTACAGCAATGAGCCTACAAGAATACATAGAACTAATATTTACCGATTATACGTTACGCACAGTTACTATAGGAACTGCCGTACTGGGTACTATCTGTGGCATGCTTGGCAGCTTTGCTGTTTTAAGAAAACAAAGCTTATTAGGTGATGCGATTTCACACGCTGCATTACCTGGGATAGCACTGGCTTTTTTGTTATTTGGAGAATTAAATATTTTTAACGAGTTTCTTGCTGACATGTTAGGAAAAATAATTGGCAGTGAACAATCATATGCTATTTTGACATTTTTAATCTCTAATAAATCCTTCACTATTTTAATAGGTGCGTTATGTAGTGGTATTATTGGTACCATATGGATTAGAGGTATTACAAATAAAACACATTTAAAATCCGACACCGCACTTGGATTAATTCTATCCTTGTTTTTTGGATTTGGGATGTTGTTACTTACATATATCCAGAAACAACCTAATGCGAATCAAGCAGGGCTAGATGGCTATCTTTTTGGGCAGGCGGCTACTTTATTAGAACGTGATGTTTGGCTAATGGCAGTTATATTACTGATTAGTTTTCTTATGCTTCTTATATTTTGGAAGGAACTTAAACTATTACTTTTTGATACTGATTACACTAGAACCCTTGGTTTCAACAGTAAGTTTTTAGACATTCTCATCTCTACTTTTATAGTTATTGCTATTGTTATAGGCTTACAAACAGTCGGCGTAGTGCTAATGAGTGCAATGTTGCTAGCTCCTGCTGCGGCAGCCAGGCAATGGACTAATAGTCTTTCTGTTATGGTGATTCTTGCATCTGGTTTTGGTGCACTATCAGGAGTTATCGGCACTGCGATTAGCGCCAGTCAAAATAACCTATCTACAGGGCCAGTCATCGTATTGGTTGCAGCTGTATTTGTATTTATCTCCTTTATTTTTTCTCCTGGTAGAGGATTATTATTTAGAGAAATTCGTTTCAGAAAAAATCGAACAGATCTGGAGTTACACAAAACACTTTCTTTTATGTATCACATTGCCAGTGATCATGAAAATATTTCTCATCCCCATGCAATCAAAATATTAAATAATTTCAGAGGGTTTACCAAAAAATCTTTAAAACAGTTAGAACACAAGGATTACATTACTATCAATGGTAACATGTGGGCTATGACACAATCGGGATATGAGACTGCATCAAATCTATATAATCAATTAAAAGTGGATCATGAATAGTGCGCAGATAGAAATACAATTGATAGCCTCTTTGGTAGCGATTGCTTGCGCGATTCCGGGTACATTTTTAGTATTACGTAAAATGGCTTTAATTACTGATGCCATTAGTCATTCTATCCTATTAGGAATTGTTATTGGTTTTTTTCTGACAAATGATTTATCATCTCCATTATTGATTCCTATTGCAGCATTGAGCGGTATTCTTACTGTAATACTTGTTGAATTTATTCAAAAAACTAACTTAGTTAAAGAAGATACAGCTATAGGATTGGTTTTTCCGACTATGTTTAGTATTGGAGTTATACTTATTGATAAAAAAGCAGATGATGTACACCTTGATCTGGATGCAGTTTTAGTAGGTAAAATTGAGTATGCACCTTTAAACAGCTTTATCTGGGACGGTATAAATCTAGGTCCCAAAGCGCTATGGGTTATAGGAATCATTGCGCTCATAACGATCATACTACTTTTTGCATTTTTTAAAGAATTAAAAATAAGTACGTTTGATGCGGGACTTGCAGCGGCTCTGGGCTTATCTCCTGTGGCCGTACACTATGGATTAATGACAGTAGCATCTATTACAACTGTAGGAGCATTTGATGCAGTTGGGGCAATTCTTGTTATTGCTTTTATGATTGCTCCAGCTGCTATTGCATACCTATTAACTAATGATCTAATAAAAATGCTCATCTTTTCTTGTACTTTTGGAATTGTATCGGCTATAAGTGGGTATTGGCTTGCTCACATTATAAATGCATCAATAGCAGGATGTATGACAACCATACTAGGTATTTTATTTTTAATCGTCTATTTATTTGCTCCTAATAAAGGCTACTTTTCTGTTTTGTACAGACAAAAACAACAGCGCATCGAAGTTTCATTACTTACACTTCTGTTACATTTACGTAATCACAAGGATGATGAAACAGAACGCCATGTTAAACATCTTAATGAGCACATTAATTGGCAACAGGTTAGAGCAAAGTCTGTCCTGGATTTGGCACGTAATAATAACATGATCTATATTCAGAATGATATTATTTCACTTACAGAAAAAGGAGAACATTTCACAAGTGAAGCTATAGATTATATAATTTCTAATAAAAATTCTGAAATAGAACATATGAAGGACCGGTTTTTCCTATTTAGAGGGTAAACCGCACATTTTTTTATTATAAAATGTATCTTGAAAAATAAAATATCCAGAAATGTGTATCGAATTCTTAAAAAAAATCCCTCAACTACTAATATTCATTAGTGCAACCATAGCCTTTTCTCAGGATGCACCTGTTCGACTTATAGAGGACCTACAAAAAAAGCGTACTATATTATATGTGCAAAATGATACAGATACTAGTAAAAGTGTTTTTTTAAAGATTAACCCAACAGGATACAGAAAAAGTGCTCAAAGACCAATCATCAAAAATATACCCGCGAAAAGCAAAACACAAATGCTAATTTTGATACCATTGCGAGATGTATCATCTTCTTACACCTATGATCTTATTGTTAATGATGAATTAAAAAATTTAGAAACTACTAAAACAGATAAATAAGCTAAAAAATTTATCACTTTTAAACGTATACACTAATTAATTTCCTACAAAATTCATTTAAAAACTCTATTTTATACTTATGAAAAGTAAGGTTAAACCGTAAAAAGTGTGTATTTCAACGAAGTAAAAAACCAGTTTATCTAAAAGTTAAGAAAATTCTATTTTGCATTGCTTATTCACTGTACCTTTGACTAACAATAAGTTAACAATTTCATTAAGCCCCAAAACTATGAAAACTATACTTTTTACCATTGTAATCATCTTTTCTTTTACTGAAGCAAATGCTCAGGACATAGCATCAGAAACTACACCTACTAATGAAATCGAAAATTTCAAATCATCTAAAGTTGGTTTTTACAAAGCTTTAATTGCTAAAAATAATTTTGACATTAAAATTAAAGAACCGATTAAAGTAGTTGCTACAAGCAATAGATCAGCTTATTATGAAGCATTAATGATTAAGAATGGTTTCATTACTAAAACGAATAAGAAAAAAAGCATTCGATTAGTAAATAATGCCGCCAATAATCAAAAAGATTCTTCTGATATCAACAAGACTATAACATTACTACCTTAGAAAGTATTTATTATAACTGTCAGAATAATAATTCTTAACAATTTTCCTTTGTTAATCTTTCTGTCTAATTTCACTTCTCCGCATTGGCATAACATCAATAGTTTTAAACAAATCATTTGATGAAATAAATTCAGACTTTCTTAACTTAATACCACCGTCCAGTCCAATTAAAATAATTTCGAATGCCCCTTCTAACGATTTAAATTTTTCAAATAGCGTTTGCGATTTTTTCCAAGTAGCGTTCTCTACTCCGATTTTATACTGAGAAGGTGTGATCTGGTAGACAATTAATTTCCTGTCATTCATCTCGTCGGCATATGTATTAAATTCAGACATCTCTTTTTTTGCTATAGGGTGATCGCCTGCATCACTTATAACTAGCACTACTCTATTTTTCCATTGATGTGATGCAATATCCTGAGCATATATAGAATCAGAAATTATAAATGATACAGAAATTAATAATAGGATTACATGTCTCATTTTTTAAATAATAAGTATCTTTTTACTAAAATAGTTATAAAAAATTCAGGATGATCAGATACATATAACTCTTTTTGCCAAAACGAATATTATTCTTCTTATACCAAACAAATAGTTAATAAAAAACCACAACTAAAAGCTGTGGTTTTACATATTTTATAATGGACAATGAATGAATATAAACTTACGTATTCAATCCAAAATTTAATATTTTAAATTTCTCTTTTTATATCCCAAGCTTCCAGATATTCTTTTACACGTTGCACAAACTGTCCACCCAGTGCTCCGTTTACCACTCTATGATCATAAGAATGTGATAAAAACATTTTATAACGGATACCTATAAAATCTCCGTCGGGTGTTTCGATTACAGCAGGTACTTTTCTGATAGCTCCTAAGGCTAAAATAGCTACCTGAGGCTGATTAATAATAGGAGTTCCCATAATACTACCAAACGTTCCAACATTGGTAACCGTATAGGTACCTCCTTGCACGTCATCTGGTTTTAACTGGTTGTTTCTAGCTCTATTTGCCAGATCATTTACCGCCTTTGTCATTCCTACCAGATTTAACTGATCAGCATTTTTGATTACAGGTACGATTAGATTACCGTCTGCTAACGCAGCCGCCATACCCAAATTAATATTTTTCTTTTTGATTACCGTATCTCCTGCTATAGAAATATTGATCATTGGGAAATCTTTAATTGCTTTAGCAACGGCTTCCATAAAGATAGGAGTAAAAGTAAGATTCTCTCCTTCCCTTTTTACAAAATCATCCTTTACCCGCTTTCTCCAATTCCAAATATTGGTTACATCTGCTTCGATAAATGATTGCACATGTGCAGAGGTTTGCACAGATTCTACCATATGGTGCGCTATCATTTTGCCCATACGGGTCATTTCTATAATTTCATCTTCTCCAGATGATACCGAAGTTACTTTGGAAACATCTTGATTTGTTGATAAAATTGTGTCTACCGATTCACTTCTTGATGCTACTGATGTAGTTGCACCAGTATCAGCATTACGATGCTCTATATATGCTAAAAGATCATTTTTTGTAACTCTACCATCTTTTCCGGTTCCTGAAATACTTTCTAACTCTGTAACAGAAACATTTTCTGCTGCAGCTATATTTCTTACCAATGGAGAATAAAATTTAGAACTTTCGTTGTAATCCACATTAGTTGTTACAGCCTCCTTTGCTTCTGTAAGTTGCGCTTCAATGACTGCAACTTCCTGAGGAATCTCTGTCGTTGTATTTTCCTGTTCTTCTTTTGATACTGCAACACCTTCACCTTCGGTTTCAATAATAGCGATCGTCTGCCCTACTTTTACTACATCATCTACTTCAAAAAGTCGTTCTAAAAGAACCCCTTCTACTTCACTAGGAACCTCACTATCAACCTTATCAGTCGCAATTTCTAACACTGCGTCATCCATCTCGATAGTTTCCCCTACTTCTTTTAGCCAAGTTGTAATTGTTGCCTCTGCAACACTTTCACCCATTTTCGGAAGTTTCAGTTCAAATTTTGCCATATTACTAATAAAAGGTGTTTATGCGTTGTATTTTTTGCGAATTTACCTAAAAATAAGCTTTAAAATTATTTTTTTTGTATTAAAGTTTTTCTAAAAAACGATCACTTCTCCTTTTCCATCGCTATAATTACTTCCTAATATATAATTACATCCCTCAGGTCTTATTTTAAATACTTGAGTTGTATCCCTTTGTTGCTCCATAAGGCCAATAATCTCGCTAAAAGTCAAATACTCATTGTCAAAGATAAGTTCGTTATTCATATCTCCCAAATCTTGTACCGATTCTAATGAAATTAATTGTATATCCTTTTTTAAAACCTGAGCAATTTTTTGTTGCAATAATGGGTTATCAGATACTAAATAATGATGATCTATAACTCGTTTTTCTTTTTCCTGATTCTTAAAAGACTGTTGTATCGCAATGATTCTAATTCCAAAAGCAACCATACTATCCAGCAACCAATTACTTCTAAAATGTTTGCTATAGAATAAACGCATGGCTCCATAAAAACGTTTAATATAGGCTGCATTACGATCTGTGCTTTCTCCTTTATAATGAATAACAGGAACACTCCCTACATAATAATTCTGAAGCCCTTGTTTTAATATTTTATAAGATAGATCTATATCTTCTCCATACATAAAGTAATCCTCATCAAATCCATTCACAGATTCATATGCCTCTTTTTTCATAAAAAGAAAGGCACCCACAAGAATTTCTACATCCGCTGTTTCTGTTTCGCTTATATGATCTGCATAATAGTTTTTTACATGTCCTATTCGTATTCCAAAAAGCCTTCTGAATGATGTCATAGGTGATGGAATATTACGTTTGCTTTCTGGTAAAAAAGAACCTGTTCCGTCGATTAACCTCGTGCCCACCATACCCATATGCAATAATTTCTGAGAAGCTTCCAATATTTTTACAAAAGTATCTTCAGCTACAACGGTATCAGGATTAAGAATACATATATACTCGCCAGTAGCCATTGCTACTCCTTGATTATTAGCCTTAGCAAAACCCACATTTTTATTATTCTGTAGTAAGGTGATTTCAGGAAAATGTTGTTGCACCATTTTACAACTATCATCTTGAGAATTATTATCTATGATAATAATCTCAGCTTCAATGGTAGTCAACGCTTTTTTTACGCTTAGAATGCATAGTTCTAAGAAGTAGCGAACATTATAATTGAGAATAATGACAGATAACTTCATTAGCCTTTGATTGCATTTTCAAAAGGAATTCGATTGATAATACTTCTCCCTAAGGTTACTTCATCTGCATATTCTAATTCATCATTCACCCCAATTCCTCTTGCAATTGTAGAAGTTTTAATTTGGACACCATTCAATTGCTTATAGATATAAAAATTAGTTGTATCCCCTTCCATCGTAGCACTTAACGCAAAAATCAATTCATTGATCTGACCGGATTTTGCTTTTTCTATTAAACTGGTAATATGCAAATCTTGTGGACCAATCCCATCCATAGGACTTATTTTACCACCTAATACGTGATACAGACCTCTGTATTGACTAGTACTCTCAATTGCCATTACATCCCGTATATCTTCAACTACACAAATTACATCCTGCACCCTGCTTGGATTACTACAGATATGACAAATTTCTACATCACTAATACTATGGCATTTTGTACAAAACTTAATATCCTGACGTAATGTGCTGAGTGCTTCTACCAGATGTTGTGTTTGACTAGTAGGTTGTCGCAATAAATGCAATACCAATCGTAAAGCTGTTCGCTTACCAATACCTGGCAATTGTGACATCTCATACACAGCAGCTTCTAATAATCTCGAAGAAAATTCCATATGAATACAAATGTACTGGTTTTTGCGATTATTGTGCACTATTTATTTTTGATAGTTTGTTATTTGAAGCTTATTATAACTATCATTTCATAAAAGGATCGTAACACGGAAAAACATATGATAATTTTTCAGATAAGAACCCGCTCCATTTTAAAAAAACTGGTAACTTACTAAATATCTAAGTTTTTCATAACAGGTTATCTATTCCTTTTTTTTAGTTTGTTCTAATATTAATTCAATTAATGAATCCCGTGTTTCTTGTAATTCATTTATCTGTTCTTCGATACGCACTAATTTTTTCTTAAATGCTACTTCTTTGTCGACACATTGATTTATGCTTAAATCTCTTTGATCAAGAAGTTCCTTACATTCTTTCAAGGTAAAAGAGAAACGTTGCAAGTATTTCACAATTTGAATCCTTTTTATATTTTTTTCTCCATAATTTTTATAATTATTCCATTCAAACGGACGACTTATATCCGTCAGTATACCTCTACTTTCATAAAATCTAATCGTATCTCTGGAAACTCCCGTTTTTTTAGATAATTCACCAATTTTCATTTTCTCTAAATTTTATTTGACCATTGACTATAGTCCATGGTTTATATTTGGTAAATATAAACTAAAACTTTAAAGTAATGAAGAATAAAAAAACAGAAAAAAAAAGTTTAGTACGCTTCATCTGGGCATTTCCCTTATTGGTAATGCTACTCACTAGTATTATGAAATTGATAAAAGCTCCTTCTCTGGTCGCAAACTTTGAAAAACTAAATGGCATTGAATGGATGATTCCTTTTGGATTCCTTCAGTTGACTAGTGTGATACTATTTATTATTCCTAAAACCAGAAGAATTGGCTTTTTTCTACTTTGCAGCTATTTAGGGGGTATTATAGCTACAAGAGCCTTACACGATGTGAATCATATAGGAATCATATTAATGGTTTTATTATGGATAGGTATGTATTATGAAGATAAGGAGTTCTTTATAAAAAGGAAATAAAATCGTTTAATTCAATATCAAAACTGTGCTTGGTTATTAAATTTCAGATCAAATTTATTAGAATCTAGTATTAAACTCAGCTATTCTGGTATATTTTAAGCAGAACGGTTGTATCAAAAAAGATAAATACCTAAAGCAAACTACTAACCAATTTCAAAATCTAAGTGTAATGCTGAAACAAAAATCTATTTCACTATTTTTACGAAAAAAACATGTTTGACGCACTTTCTGAAGAAACTCAATTAACATTAGTCATCATTGGAATTGCCCTTCTATTTATCATTGTACTATGGAATTCTAAGCGAAACAAAAACAAGCTTTACAATAGAAATAAAAGAAATTTCAGAAAAAATTATCAGAAAAAATCGGAAAGACGAGATTAGGAATAGGCATTTATATAATTTATTCCCGATAGATTACACATTCTCATTATACCAGAAGCACAATAACAATGAAAATATACACAAAAACAGGAGATAAAGGTACTACTGCCTTATTTGGTGGTACCCGAGTTCCAAAACATCATATTCGTATCGATAGTTATGGTACCGTAGATGAACTAAACTCTCATATAGGTTTAATAAGAGATCAACAAATTGATGAATTAAGTAAAAAAACTTTGATCAATATACAAGACAAATTGTTTACTGTGGGTGCAGTGCTCGCTACTGATCCTGAAAAAGCAATGTTAAAGAATGGAGAGAAACGTTTAAACATTCCTACAATTTCAGAAGAAGACATTACATTTCTTGAACATGAAATTGATCGGATGAATGTTGATTTACCGCCCATGACTCATTTTGTATTACCAGGAGGACATCAGACTGTGTCATTTTGTCACATAGCCCGTTGTGTATGCCGACGAGCAGAGCGTTTAGCAACCGCTTTGTATGAATTAGAGCCCTTTGAGGAAACCACATTACAATACCTCAACCGACTATCTGACTACCTCTTCGTACTGGCACGAAAGTTGACTAAAGATTTACAGGCTGATGAGGTTAAATGGATTCCGCAAAAAAATCATTAGACAGGAATCAGTCAAAAAAAATCACGTTCTTATAATTATTGTGTAAATAATTAATTTTTTACTTGACTTTTTAAACTAAAAAATTATTTTTGCAAAAAATTAAACTAATTATCATATGTATTGGACTTTAGAATTAGCATCTTATTTAAGTGATGCACCTTGGCCAGCTACCAAAGATGAGTTAATTGACTATGCAATTCGTACAGGAGCGCCTCTTGAAGTTGTAGAAAACCTGCAATCAATTGAAGATGAAGGAGATTCTTATGATTCTATTGATGAAATATGGCCGGATTACCCTACTGACGATGATTATCTTTGGAATGAGGATGAATATTAAAAATATGTAAATAGTATTAAAAGTCTCGCAAGAGGCTTTTTTTTTGCGTAAATTACGCTACACTTTTTGATCTATATATTTAGTATCATAAAGCATTGTATAATATAGCCTATAAGGCTTTGAGATGATAACAGATCCCATAAAAGGATCAGAGCTGAACAGTTCTCTATAGAAGGTGCAACTGGTTTCTTTTGAAATTACATCTTATTAAAAACACACGACCATAATATCATGGGAATTTTAGATTCTGTATTAAAAGTATTTGTTGGAGATAAATCCAAAAAAGATATAAAAGACATTCAACCAAGAGTGCAATCGATCAAAAACGCTGAAAAAGAGATTGAAGCGCTTTATGATGACGAACTTCGTGCTAAAACGTTAGAATTCAAAGAAAAAATAAATGATGCACGTCAAAGCATTTTGCATAATATAGAAGCATTACAGACAGAAGCTGATGGTATTGAGGATATTGACAGAAAAGAAGATATCTATGCAGAAATTGATGCCTTAAGAAAAGAAGCGTATGAGGTTACTGAGAATGTACTAAATGAAATTTTGCCAGAAGCATTTGCAGTAATCAAAGAGACTGCTAAAAGATTCGCAAATAACGATACTATTGCTGTTACTGCATCTACTTATGACCGTGAGCTCTCGGGCACTAAAGAATATGTAACGTTAGATGGAGAAAAAGCTATCTGGTCTACAAGTTGGGATGCCGCGGGTAAAGAGGTAACCTGGGATATGGTACACTATGATGTACAACTTATCGGTGGTATTGCATTACACGAAGGAAAAGTAGCAGAAATGCAAACAGGAGAAGGTAAAACTCTAGTAGCTACCCTTCCTGTTTATCTGAATGCATTATCAGGTAACGGAGTGCACTTAGTAACTGTAAATAATTATCTGGCACGTCGTGATAGTGAATGGATGGCACCTATTTTTCAGTTCCATGGAATGACTATCGATTGTATTGATAATCACAGACCTAATTCAGCAGAACGAAGAGCTGCTTATAATGCTGATATTACCTACGGAACTAATAATGAATTTGGTTTTGATTATCTCCGTGATAATATGTCTCATTCTCCAGAAGATCTAGTACAACGTAAACATAACTTTGCTATTATTGACGAGGTAGATTCTGTATTAATTGATGATGCACGAACTCCTTTAATTATATCTGGTCCTATCCCAAAAGGAGATGTTCATGAATTTGATCAGTTGAAGCCCAAAATTGCAGATATTGTTTCGGTACAACAAAAAATGCTAACCAGTGTTTTTGCAGAGGCTAAAAAACTAATAAAAGAAGGTGATACTAAAGAAGGTGGTTTTAAGCTATTGCAAGTATATAGAGGAATTCCTAAAAACAAAGCATTAATTAAATACCTGAGTGAAGAGGGTGTAAAAATGTTACTTCAGAAAACTGAAAACTTCTACATGCAGGATAATAACCGTGAGATGCATAAAATCGATGCGGATTTATACTATGTGATAGAGGAAAAAAACAATCAGATTGATTTAACGGATAAAGGAGTAGAACATCTTTCTGGTAAAGACAATCCTGATTTCTTTGTATTGCCACAAATTGGTATGGAGATCGCCAAAATAGAAGGAGAAGGTCTATCCAAAGAAGAAGAAGCAGAGAAAAAAGAAGAATTATTCAGGGATTATAGTGTAAAAAGTGAACGAATCCATACTCTACGCCAGTTATTAAAAGCATATTCATTATTCGAAAAAGATGTTGAATATGTAGTGATGGACAACAAAGTAAAAATTGTTGATGAACAAACTGGTCGTATTATGGATGGACGTCGATATAGCGATGGATTACACCAGGCGATTGAAGCAAAGGAAAATGTAAAAATTGAAGATGCTACCCAAACTTTTGCTACAGTAACGTTACAGAATTATTTCCGTATGTATGGGAAGTTATGTGGTATGACAGGTACAGCCGTTACAGAAGCAGGAGAGCTCTGGGAAATCTACAAACTGGATGTAGTCGAGATTCCTACTAACAGACCGATTGCAAGACTTGATAAAGAAGATTTAGTATACAAAACAAAGCGAGAAAAATATAACGCAGTTATAGATCACGTTACAGATTTATCAAAAGCAGGAAGACCGGTATTGATTGGTACTACTTCTGTAGAAATTTCAGAATTATTAGGAAGAATGCTAACCATGCGTAAGGTACCTCATAACGTACTGAATGCCAAATTGCATAAAAAAGAAGCCGATATTGTAGCAGAAGCTGGTAACCCTGGTGTGGTTACTATTGCTACTAATATGGCTGGTCGAGGTACTGATATTAAATTAAGTGATGCTGTAAAAGAGGCTGGTGGTCTTGCTATTGTAGGAACAGAACGACATGATTCTCGTCGTGTAGACAGACAGTTACGCGGACGTGCCGGTCGTCAGGGAGATCCGGGAAGTTCTCAGTTTTATGTGTCCTTAGAAGATAACCTGATGCGTTTATTCGGATCAGAGCGTATTGCTAAGATGATGGATAGAATGGGATTAAAAGAAGGAGAAGTAATTCAGCATTCTATGATCTCTAAATCTATAGAAAGAGCACAGAAAAAAGTAGAAGAAAATAATTTTGGTGTTCGTAAAAGACTGTTAGAGTATGATGATGTAATGAATGCGCAACGTGAAGTAGTATACAAGCGTCGTTATCATGCCTTATTTGGAGAACGTCTGCGTGTAGATATTGCTAATATGATCTACGATACTGCAGAAGTAATCACAGAAGGAAATAAAGGTGCACAAGATTTTAAAAACTTTGAATTCGAATTGATCCGTTACTTCTCTATGAGTAGCCCGATTACTACAGAAGAATTTGAAAAAATGGATCCTCAGAAAATTGCAGGTGAAGTATATAAAGCTGCATACGAGCATTATCAGGACAAAATGAAGCGTAATGCAGAAAGCGCATATCCTGTGATTAAACAAGTGTATGAAGATCCTGCTAGTAAGTATGAGCGAATTCTGGTTCCATTTACCGACGGTGTAAAAAGTCTGAATGTTGCCACTAATCTGGAAAAAGCTTATGAAACTGAAGGAAAACAGTTAATCACTGATTTTGAAAAAAATATTTCTTTAGCCATTATTGATGATGCCTGGAAAACGCACTTGCGTAAAATGGATGAATTAAAACAAAGTGTACAATTAGCCGTACACGAACAAAAAGATCCTTTATTAATCTATAAGTTTGAAGCTTTTGAGCTATTCAAAGCAATGATCGAAGAGGTGAATAAAGACGTGATCTCTTTCTTATTTAAAGGAGAACTTCCAACAGGAAATACACAGGATATCTCTGAAGCAAAACAAGTACGTAAAAAAGAAAATCTGGAAGCTTCTAAAGAGGAAATTCAGAATCTTGATGAACGTTCTTCTCAGAACAGAGCTGCAGGACAAACGCAGCAACAACAAGTGACAGAAACTATCGTGCGTGAGCAACCTAAAATAGGACGTAATGATAAGGTTACTATTAAACATGTAATGAGTGGAGAAAATAAATCATTAAAGTATAAACAAGCCATCCCATTGATCGAAAAAGGAGAATGGGTTTTGGTTAATGACTAATATCCATTATTTTAATAATGCAAAAAAAGCCTGAAACTTGATGTTTCAGGCTTTCTTGTGAACTGTCACTTCAGGTCAATTTATATATTTTCAAAGAAATCAATATAGTGTTGTCAATAGAAACATACTATAGTAGGATACTAATAGTAACAATAATATAGATGAATCGTCTTATCTGTAAACAGTAAAATATTATGATCACCAAAATTAATCTACTTTTATTCTTTTTTATATTAGGTTATAATCAAGGTCAAGCCCAAACGCTAGACACTCTCATTAATGTTGGCAATCATCAACTACATTTTGAAATAATAAAAGGAAATAATACGCCTATCATTTTTGAGGCTGGAAACGGAAATGACGGAAGTGTATGGAAATCAATTATAAATGACATCTATAAAGCAACAGGTGCTACCTTAATAACTTATGATAGAGCTGGTTTAGGCAAAAGTGAAATCGATACTACGAACATTTCTTTCAAACTCGAAATTAAACATTTAAATACAGCACTTCGAAAGCTTGGTTATACTAAAAAATACTTTTTAGTCGCTCACTCATTTGGAGGTTTTTATGCTTCTGAATTTGCACTACTAAATGAAGATAATATAACCGGAGCCGTTTTTATTGACATAGCAACACCTTGTATGACTACAAAAGAATGGGCTTCTCATTACAAAAACAGCCTCACTCCTGATGTTTGGGCAATGCTCAAAAAACATAGAGAAGGTTTATATTATGTGTTACAAAACTTTCCAGATATTGCCGACTATATGTCTACACGTTACATTTCTAATGATATACCATTAACCTTAATTGTTGCAGAAAACCTACCCGACACCAATACTTTAAAAACAGAAAAGGATAGAACAAATTGGATAAGGTGCTTGAAAGAATTTGGTAACCTACCTAATCACACCTATGTGGTGGCTAAAAACGCTGATCATATAATTTGGGAGAAAAACCCTGAGATTGTTGTAGAAGAAATCGCAAAACTATATCTAAAAGTTAACAGTAAAACAAAGTCAAGCCGTTAAAATTGAACAAGATCAATCGCTATTAAGAGTTAATACAAGAAAGTATTTCAAGCTTTCTATTTTTTATTAATTAATCACTTTTTTAACTTATCTACTTTTTTCATATTTAATTCTTAGAAACACATATTTCAAAATCGTAACAATAGAAGATCATCTATAGTAAAACTCACAATACCCATACACTCCACTCCGCTTTATAATGATATATCTACTTTCTTAATTTTACGATTTTATAAATACAACTCTTTCTTTTTAATCGAACCATCAAAAACTTATAAGATATACACATCCGCCATTAGTGTATAACACACTATTTGCCAAACACCTACGCCTAAGATTATTAATATTTTATTAATTCATTTTATGCTTTGTTTAACAAAAATCCTCACAAGTTAACCAGGTCAATTACATCTAAATATTAAATCTTAAACCTAGAAATCATGAAAAATTTAACTTTAGTAATTACATTACTTTTTAATTATGTGCTTTTTGCACAAACATTTACAGATGATATTGGTATTACTTATACCATAACTTCTGATGTAGAACCCTACACTATAGAAGCTACTGATTATGATATGTCAAGTCAAACGTTAACAATACCTGATAGTGTTACCAACAATGATATTGAATACACAGTAACAAGTATTGGAAACAATGCCTTCGAAAACAGTGCATTATCTAGAGTAGATATTCCCGATAGTGTCATTAGTATCGGAGAATTAGCATTTCAGAACAATAATTTAACCGTTATAACGATTGGAAGTGGAGTGACTAATATTGGAGAAGGCGCTTTTATTCTTAATTCATCAATTAATGATGTTTATTATAAAAGTTTATTTCCCGAACGATTTTCCGATACTCTTTTTAGTGAAGGTGTAAGTAGTTCCATAAATCTTCATATTCCTGAAGGGTCTTTGTATAAATATAAAGTATACGGGTGGGTTCCATATAAGTTTAATTCTATTAATGTAGGCTTGACAAGTCCTAGTACAAAAGTATTTGATGTAGATCGGATCGAATACACAATAACCTCTGATACTTCACCGTATACAGTGGAAGTGTCGGGAAGATCTATTGGTGGTAGTGAATTCAGAGATGTGATCATACCGGATAGTGCCACTAATGATGGTATAACATATACCGTAACCCGTATTGGGGAGAATGCCTTTGATGATAATCATTTAACTGGTATTACTATCCCAAATACAGTAACCAGCATCGGGGATTATGCGTTTTTTTATAATGATTTTACCGAAGTAATCATTCCGGATAGCGTAACCAGTATAGGGATAGCTGCTTTTAAATCTAATATTACTTTAACCAATGTAACTTTTGGGAATGGTTTAGTTACTATTGGGAAACAGGCTTTCTTAAATACTTCATTAGAAAGTGTAATCATTCCAGATAGTGTGATTAGTATTGGGGAAGATGCTTTTTTGAAATGGGGTAATATCATGACTAGTCTTACGCTTGGCAATAGTCTGACCAGTATAGGGGAATTTGCTTTTGGTAATAGTGGTTTAACCAGTATTATCTTTCCCGAAAGTCTTACCAGTTTAGGAGAGGATGCTTTCTCTGGTACTACAACCATAAGCAATATTACTTTTGAAAACCCTACGCCTATACCTTTTTCTAATTCTTACTTTGATAATATTAGTGGTATAGACCTTATTATTCCGACAGGGACAACGGATGCTTATATCGAAGCCGGTTGGATTCCAGGTAATTTTAATTCTATTACAGAAAGCAGTATGATTCCAACTCCAATCCCTATGGATTTTACTGAAGATAAAATAGAAGATCTTTCTTTCGTTATGAATATTTTCAGCAATAATATAAAGGTAGATATGGGCGACTCTATACACTTAGAAAGTTTGAGTGTATACAATTTATCCGGTGAACGAGTTTTAGAGAGCAAAGAAACTATGGTATCTACCGCCGATTTAGACAGCGGTATATACATTGTACATATTAATACAAACGAGGGCACTTTAATAAAAAAGTTTGGAAAATAAACTATAGCTTGCATAGTCAAGAAAGGAATTAAAATTATACTATTTAGTATACAAACGGTGTTATCTATTATTAAGATAACACCGTTTGTATACTTCAATTGCTATCGTTCTATAATCCCTAATTATCGTTGAAGAATTTATCTATAATTCATCACTAGTACAAGCATTAAAAAAAGCGTATAAGCTTGCAATAAATATTATTTTGTATAAAATTTTCATTAATCAAATTTTGTATTCTGTACTAAAATAAGACTTTAACTTATAAAATCATCAATCTATAAATTATAAGTAGAAAATAGAGCTTTATTAAGTCGTTTTGTTAACCCAATATATCTACAAGCTGTAAATGACTATATTTCTTATATTTGATATATGTAGTTGCCTTCGTAATTATATGTAATTGTTACCCAGAATTTAGACAAATATCAGAACTAACAAGAAAACTTGAAAAACAAAACATAAATTTTAGCTAAGTGCTAGTTCAAAAACCTGTAATTTTCTGCTTTCGCACTGCGCATAGCTAAACATCCTAACAATTAAATGAAATACAAGTTTAACATATTAATTCTATTTTTTGTTACTTTTAACGGATATACACAAGATAAAAATCCAGATTTCAGAATCACCGAAAACGGTAAGTATGTTTTATTTAGTATAGATGGAAAATAATTGTCAAAACCAATTTATGATTATGGAATCTGTTATCCGGAAATATGTGAAGTGACTAGAAATAAAAAAATCGGTTTTATAGACTATAAAGGTGTACGAATCATACCTTGTAAATATTCGCAAGCATATTTAGTTACAAAAGGAATAATAAGTCTATCTAATGAAGAAGACAAAGAGATTACATTTTTATCTTTAGACTATAAAACATTTAAGTATAAAATCTAATACATATGAATTACAAAAAAATAACATTCCTCGCATTCAGCTGTTTATTATTATTTTCTTGTGGTAAATCAGGTAAAAGACAATACGAAACTATTCCAACGGCTCCAGGTAAAACGACACCGTTATCAGCATTTGATGAATTTAATCCTAATTCAGTAACTATTTCATTTGATGATGATGAAATCACTATTGATTCTAAAGGTTTTCCAAATCACACCACTCCATACTGGCAAGAAAGTGATTCTTTATATATTAAACCTGTAGTTGCTATTGCTCAAACACCAGGTCGTATTGGTAGCCATCGCGATCGTAATCACACGCTTACTGTGTCTGCCTCGCCAGGATTAGCTGTTAAGAGTACGGCTACAAGTTTAGGTGCCATTGGCATTTCTGTAACTGGTGTACCTATTTTTAATGATTCTGAAGGACCAGGCAGACCATTAGAAGAAAAGATTGCAGAAACATTTGATTATGCCGGAGCCCATGTGGGTCCTTCTGGTTATCACTATCACTCAGAATCCTTTGATGTTCCAGAAAACACTACGCTTTCTCATGATGATAAAAAATTAATAGGAATTATGGCAGATGGGTTTTTAATTTATGGTAGAAGAGATATGGATGGTTCTTATCCTTCGGATTTAGACGAATCAGGTGGGCACCATGGAATTACACAACACAGTGATGGCGAAGAATTTTATCATTACCACATTATAAATAAATACTATTTTGGAAATTTAATCGTAATATTCGGTGGAGATTTTAAGGGTTCTCCAAGCAATATCCTATGAAACAGTACCTCTCAAAGATGAAAAAAAGAGATATCTAGTTTAGTGTCTCTGGTTGGCTTACTAAATAATTAATGTGTATCTACTTTCTTAATTTTCTCAAATTCATACGAACTATTAAAAGTATAACCTGTACCAATCACTAGCAATAATGCTCCCGTATTATCCACAGCAGTATTGACAATGATATTACCTCTTTTTGACAACCCTATTCTTCTTTTACTATGTAAGCATCCCCCCATAATATAGGGTATTCCTTGACAATCCAGCTCTATGTTCTTAAGATAAAACATACCATTTTTTAATTTTCCAGCTATGAGCGTATCCTTAATTAACCGATTGTTTTCGTATAAACCAATGTTAACAGATGCCGCGTCTATTACATCGAGCTGAACAACATATTGATTTTCTGCAACTTGTAATGAATCTAATTTATTTTTTCTGGATTTCCAGGGTGGTGCATTTACAATTTGCGAATATAGATCAACATGACCATTAAACTCAGAAAATGGATGCTCTAGATTTTTAATGTAAGGAAGAAAATAGGCTCCACTTAATTCAGAAAGATTGCCTTCTGTGATTTTTATATATTCCTTTCTAAAAGACTGATTAGAAAACGAAGCACATCCTGCACAGCACAAGGCTATGATTGTAATACATAGTATGATGTTCTTCATTTATTTAATTATGCTTAGCAATCAAATATAAAACTTAATATTGTAACTAACATCATACTGACTCCCGTTCCGTTGGTTCTAATATTTTAATCATCTTAAAGGATTTTAATAAATGAAATAAACCAGGAAGAATCACTGCACCTCCTATAATTAGTGAAATACCCAACACCTTAATCACACTATCTGGTGCGATATTTTCTAATAAGCTTACGCTACCATTTTCTAAAATAATAATTTCTGGAAAATGAGCGATTAACGCTGCAAACAAAATTAAAAACACTTGTAATCCAGCAAAAAAACGACTCACTACTCTCCTACTCTTTCTTATTGCAATCCATAACGGAATCAAAAATAATCCGGATAATAACATCGCAATCATAGCATATGGATTCTTGATGAACTCACTTACAAATACATGATCAAAAAAATATCCATATATAAAGGTTATAAAGCCTATTAGAACCACAACTATAGTTGCAATAGCAGCTTTTCTAACATATATAGTTCGATTGATGGCTGCCGCCTCTCCTATTAAAAGAACAGCAGAAAGAAATGCACATAATGCGGCAAAAAAGAAACCAACTAATACCGTAAAAACATTCAACCAAGGGTGTATAAAAACTTCATAAAAGGTCAAACTACTAACATCATCTACTACCTTAATCTCTCCACTAATTAAGGCACCAAATACCATACCCAGGAAAATAGGTGTAACTAGACTAGAAATTTTGAACATACCATCATATAATTTCTGAGAGTTATCAATCACCGCATCATAATGTCTAAAAACAAAGGCTACCCCTCTCAGTGTAACACCTAATAAAAAGATGGTGAGCGGAATATGTAAATTGACTACCATAATGTTATAATAGGCAGGAAAAGCGATCCACAAAATCACGATCAATATAATAATCCAGATATGGTTTGCTTCCCATACAGGACCCATCACCCGGTAAATAGTTTTCTTAGTAATTTTCTGATTTTCTTTTGACGAAAATAACTCTACGATCCCTGCTCCATAATCTGCACCACCAAGCAATACATACAAATACAAAGAAAAAATCAAAAAGAATAATACAACATACAGCATACATTAAGTATTTGAGGAATTAAGTACTTTGATCTGACGGATCATTAACCAGGTAACCGCAACTGATAAGGTAAGATATACCGCCACATACGTATAGAAACTAAACACTATACCAGGCATTGGGGTAACCGCATCCTTAGTTCGCATAATTTTATGAATGATCCAGGGTTGCCTACCCACTTCTGTAACGATCCAACCTGCTTCTAGTGCAATAAATCCTAAAGGTGCTAATAGCACAAAAAATATCCAATATTTAGTGTTAACGAGCCATTTTTTCTTTTTAAGTGAGATAAAATATAGCACTCCTGCTAGCATTAAAATACTTCCTATACCTACCATAGTTTGAAACGCATAATGCACTATTGGCACATTAGGTCGTTCATCCTCCGGAAAATCATTCAGACCCTTTACTTCGGCATCAAAATCTCCAAAAGCAAGAAAGGATAACGCATTAGGGATGGCAATTTTATAACTTACTTCTTGTGTCTCTGCATCTACGATACCTCCTATATACAGAGGAGCTCCTTTTTCTGTATGATAATGAGCCTCCATAGCAGCTAATTTTACAGGTTGTCGCTCCGCAATATCCTTCGCAGAAATATCGCCACTGATAGGTTGTAATATTGCTGCTACAGCACCAAATGTAATGGCAATTTTAAATGCTTTAGTATGTAAGTTAATTTTTCTACCCTTATACACTTGATAAGCATGAATTCCTGCCACTGCAAAACCTGTTGCTGTAAAAGCCGCTAATGTCATGTGTAATGCCTGTGTAAACCAAGCCGGATTCAGCATGGCTTGTATGGGATCAATATTAAGAAACTCTCCATTAACATAATCAAATCCACTAGGTGCATTCATCCATCCATTGGCAGCAACCACCAAGATACCAGAAGCAACCCCGGATATTCCTATAATAACTCCTGTAAACCAATGAAAACGTTCTGGTAATTTATTCCATCCATATAAATAGAATCCTAATGCAATAGCCTCTACAAAAAACGCTGCTCCTTCCAGTGAAAAAGGCATACCTATAATAGGTCCCGCATGCTTCATAAATTCTGGCCAAAGTAGTCCTAATTCAAATGACAATGCTGTTCCAGAAACAGCACCTGTCACAAAAAAGATAGCTACTCCTTTTTGCCAGGATTTAGTTAAAGTTAAATATACTTCGTCTTTTGTTTTTAACCATTTGTAGTGTGATACTACCATAAAAAAAGGCATTACCATACCAATACAAGCAAAAATAATATGAAAAATAAGGGTAAATGCCATTTGGAGTCTTGCCGCATCAAGGTTTTCCATAGAAGAATTTTAGATAAGAAATTGATTTCCCGTTAACGTGTATAAAGATACGACACAAGGTCTGTTTTATAAAGAGAATCGATGGGACTTTTTATTTTTAACATGACGTTAATAGTGCGATACTATACATCAAAAAAAGACTGTAATGGCAGCATAAAGCATAAAAAAAACCGGATGTAAATTAATTCTTAGTACTTATCTTAAGAATATTTACATCCAGTTGATACTGGGTATGTTATTATACATTTTTTTAATTTTAAGTTTTCGAAAAAATTACCTGTGAATAGCATTACTACTTGCAGCTGGTAATTCTTGTAAAAACTTTTTTAATAATGTCCAATTTATGTGTAATGGCTTTAAAATAAAATTCATCATAATTTCTATATTTTTAATTAATACTCAATTTTTAGTTGCGAAACTTACCTATGAATAGCATTGCTACTTGCAGCTGGTAATTGTTGTAAAAACTTTCTTAATGTTGTCCAATCTAATCGCAAAGGCTTTAAAATAAAATTCATCATAATTTCTATATTTTTAATTCCTACTATTTTTTATAAAACCCGATGTCAGTATTTTTATATCGGTTGTATAATGAATTCCAAAAGGCGTGCCAAAAATTAAAAAAGCTCATTTTGAACCATCTCTCCAATTCTTCATAAAAATCAAATCAAAATGAATTAACAAAACTTATAATCAATTGACAAACAAATCATTAGATAACTAAAAAACGAATATAAACAATTGTTTAAAGTCTAAAGAAATAACTAAATAAATACCTGATTTACAGCTATCTGAATTTGATTGTTAAAATTTACTTAACGTAATGTATTACAATGTAAAAGACTAAAAAATACCTTTGTTATTTCCTATATAATTACTTCTATATATTAATCAACACTTCTTTTTCTAAGTTAAAGCTTCGTTAAAGCTATAACATGTTATTAAACGATCTATATGATCCTAAGTCTAACTCAGAGTATCATTAAATAATTATTTCTTTTTTAAACGAAACCAACTATATTGAACCAAAATAAAAGGAAGTATAGATTCGTTATAAAACCTCTAACATTGATTCTCATGAAAATTTTAAAAAGAAACCCTTTACCTGTAGTTGGATGTGTTATTCTAGTCTTATGTTTAGTCTTTACTTCTTGTAGCAATGATGATGATTCATCAACTGATGATACAGATACTGGTGAGGAAAATGAAAATTCAGACACCTATATTATGGCAGCAATTACAGGTACAGAAGGAGATGTCTATATAATTAATCAAAACGGTGACGAACTTTTTAGCTGGGATATAGATCTGGCATTAGGTAATGATGCTAATTTATTGGAAGATGGTAGTCTTGTCGTCGCTTTAAAAACTGCAGATGCACAAATTACCTTTGGTGGATATGGCGGAATCATTAGAAAAATCAATACAGACAAAACAACTGATTGGGAAATTACATATGCGCAGGGAGAGGAATACATGGCTCACCATGATGTAGAATATCTGGCAAATGGCAACATTCTCTTTCCTGTTTGGGAAAAAGTAAGTGCACTCGATGCTGCAACAGCAGGTTTTGAAGAAAATTTTGACATCTATCCGGAAGCTATTATTGAGATGAATCCGCTAACAGAAGAAATCGTTTGGGAATGGCATTCTAAAGATCATTTAATACAGAATTATGATGCTACAAAAGCAAATTTTGGGGTGGTCGCAGATAATCCTAATAAAATAGATATTAACTATAATAAAGCACAAGATAATGGAGATTTGATGCATATTAATGGTATAACACTAGACGAGATTAATGATATTATTTATGTAACTGTCAATAATTACAGTGAGGTATGGGTGATTGATCATAGCACTACGACAGCGGAGGCAGCAACAAATAGTGGAGGCACATACAATCTGGGTGGTGATTTAATATATCGATTTGGCAACCCTCTTACCTATGATAACTCAGGAGATGTAACGCTGAACCTTGTACACTATCCTAATCTTTTAGAAAATGGCAATATGCTGGTATATGGTAACGAAGTATATGATAATCAATCAGAAGTAATTGAATATCAATTAAACCCTCCTTATCAACTAGTGCCTGGACAAGATAACGAACCTTCTGTTGTATGGAGTTTTACCGATCCTGAGCTCTATACAGCAGGTCTGGGAGGCGCCGTGCGCATGGATAATGGCAATACTTTAATTACTGAAGCCAGAGCAGGAACCTTATGGGAAGTCAGTGAAGCTGGTGATATCGTTCAAAAATATGAAACGAACTATTCTACCATCTGGCGTGCGTATGTTTTCTCTTCTGATGATCCAGCGATTACAGCATTAGGATTGTAATAATTCGTTCTATAATATATAAACCCTCTGTCTCTTTCGATACAGAGGGTTTACCTTTTTCAACATCTTTTCTTATAACATCATTTATAAACCTTATGATTTGTTCTGGATAAGAAAATTTTTCGGGATTAGGGAATAAAAAAGAAGGTGTGCGGATTTCTGCAAGGATAAAAGAGAAGCAAATAGTATCTTAGTCACGTCAAATTAAAAAAATAAAACACACAAAACCGTACCACCTCTATGAAACTCCTCCATACGGCAGACTGGCATTTGGGACATCGCTTACATGAACATTCGCAATATAAAGAACAGTTATTTTTTTTACAGTGGTTAACTGCTCAGGTTGATGAATTAGAAATAGATATTTTATTGGTCTCCGGAGATATTTTTGATACAGGTGTACCCTCTGCTCAAAGTAGAAAAATGTATTATGATTTTCTGATCAATCTACAAAAGACGCATTGTACACATATCGTTATCACTGGAGGTAATCACGATGCTCCAGGCACTATTAACGCTCCAAAAGAATTATTACTAGCCTTATCCATTCATGTAGTAGGCAAAGCTACAGAAAACATTAGTGATGAAGTTTTTAACTTAACCGTAGGAGAAGAACAAATTATCATAGCTGCAGTCCCATATCTCAGAGATCAGGATATCCGTCGGGCTGTTGCAGGAGAAACCTTTGATGAGATTACAGATCGTTATAAAACTGCTTTAGTCAATCACTATACAGAAGCTGCTAGTTATTGTAAAAAATTGCAATTAAAAAAGGTTCCTATGATTGCTATGGGACATCTTTTTGCAATTGGTGGGTCTACCTCAGATAGTGAACAGAATATCTACGTAGGCACATTAGGACATATTGGAGCAGAGGATTTTCCAAAAACTTTTGATTACGTAGCATTAGGTCATCTGCACCGTCCACAAATTGTAGGAGGTTGTAATCATATTAGATATTCTGGTTCTCCTAATATTCTTAGTTTTAGTGAGATTGGTTATGAAAAAAAAGTAGTCGTATTAAAGACTGAAAAGGATACGATCACAGAAATTGAAGAAGTAACTATCCCAACCTTTAGAAAAGTACTTCGTATCAAGGGAACCATAGAAGAGGTTACCCTAAAATTAAAAGAGATTGATACTAAAAATGATACCCTTACTACCTGGGTAGAGGTAATTTTAGACACTGACTCGGGAATTCTTATAGATAAAACTGAAATTTATAAAGAAGCTGAAAAATCAGAGGTATTAGTTATCAATATTAAGACCAAAAACGAACGAACAATCAAGGGGCTTGAACAATTAATTCATCATTCACAGTCTATTAAAGAGTTATCTCCATTAGAAGTTTTTACAAAAAAATGTGAAGAAGAAGGGCTTAATTTAACCGAACAACCAGAATTATTAGATGCATTTCAGGAAATTGTACATATCATTAGAGAACAAAAAGTGTAGCTTATGAAAATACTAAAAATTGAGTTGCAAAATATCAACTCTCTAAAATCGGATATGCCTATCATCATCGATTTTGAAGATACTATTTTTCAAGACGTAGGACTTTATGCTATTACCGGAGCAACGGGAGCTGGTAAAACTACCATTCTGGATGCTATCACTATCGCCCTATATCAGGAAGTACCGCGATTTAACAAACCTAATGTCAAGGCAGGACTTGTTGATGTAGTCAGTTATGGCGCAATACATGCTATGTCACGAGTTACATTTATAAATAAAAATATCCGGTATGAAGCGCAGTGGAGTATCCGTTTAACTAGTAAAACTGGTAAAAAACTAACCAAACCAGATGAGAATGTCCGCTTAAAAAACCTATCTGCTAAAAAAATAATTGCCGAAAAAAAGACCGAGTTTAAAACGGCTATAGAAAAGATTACCCAACTCTCCTACTCACAGTTTCTAAGATCTGTTATGCTGGCTCAGGGAGAGTTTGCAGCTTTTCTCTCTGCTAATGCCAAAGAAAAAGGAAACTTACTGGAACAAATTACCGGAGAAGAAATTTATAAAAAAATTGGAGAAGCCATTGGTGCCAGAAAATCACACGAGACTAAAATTTTAGAACAAATACGTTCTAAAGTTAATACAGAAGATCTACTATCTGATACCTATCGTGATGAATTACAGAAAGAACAAGAACAAATCGCTTTAGATATTAAAGAATTAGTACCAAAATCAGATCGGCTGGATAAAATATTACACTGGTATAAAGAAGAAAAAAAACTACAAAACGATCAAAAAACACTCCAACTAAAAGAAGAATCGTTACAAAAAGAAAAAGAAATTCAGAAACCAGTTATAGAATTACTTACTACTCATGAAAAAGCGATCCCATTTAAAGAGCTTTTGGATGAAATTAACCGTACAGAAGAAATATTAAAGGATAAGAGAACTCAATACAGAAAATTAACCGGAGCTATTGATATACTTACTAAAAAGTTAAGTACCGCCCAAAATGAGGAAAAACTAACATCAGAAATCCTTACTAGGAAAGAAAAAGAACTACAAGAATGGTTACCAAAACTAGAAACTGTTACTCAATTAGATACTAAAATCAAGCATATAACTCAGCAAAAAGATTCAGGTAATCAAATATTGGCTCCTCGTATTGAAGCTGTTAAGAAACTTGAAAAGGAAATTGAGGGTCAACAGTTATTAGTAAAACAACTAAAAAAAGAAGTAGCAATTCTAGAAAATGAATTGGCTACTACCAAAAGTGTATTGGTTTTTGAAGGCAATATTAATAACTGGAACACACAGCTAACCCTCAGAAAAAATGAAAAAGCACAAATAAATGAGCTATTAGATCAGATCACAAAAGAAAGTAATTCTTTAAAAGATTTACAATCAGATATCCAGGTGGCGCAAGAGAAATTTGATAAAGAAAATACTGGTATTGATGCATTAAATAAGAAACTGAAAGATGCTGAAGATCTATTAGCAAAAAATGACTTATCAAAAGCGCTTACTACTCAGGAATCGTTTAAAAATCGACAAGAAACCTATACAAACGCAATGCGTATTGCTAAGGAGTATCAAATTGAATTGAAAAAGCAAAGTTCTCTTCAGCTTGACATAAAAGCATTACACAAGACAAAGCAAACCCAACAGAACGAATTAGAAAAGCACACCTCAGCACTTCAATTCGCACAGCAATCTCTGCAAGACGCAGAAAAAATACTGGAACAACAGCGTACGATCCAAACTTTTGAGGAAGAACGTAAAAAGTTAGTTTCATCAGCACCCTGTCCTCTTTGCGGTAGTACTGAGCATCCTTATGTAGATTCTTATGAAACTACTGAACTATCAGACAGTCAAAAAATGGTTGCAGAACGAAAAGAGACTCTCTGTAAAGTTAAGGATGTTATTCAGCAACTGGAAATTAATATGGCAAAAGAGAATACTTCTTTAAAAAATCAAACAACCTTGTTAGGTGAATGTACTGTGCGTGTACATACGTTTTTATCAGATTTCAAATTATTGCAAATTGAAGAAAACATTGATAATGTAGAGGGTATCCAAGAGAAATTATCCACTGTCCGGATTCGATTACAGAAGATTATACATAATATTACTACTGCACAAGAGCTACAAAAAGAAAAAGATGAGCTACTTAAAAAAATAACTGCTGAGAAACTAAAAACAGACAAACTAAAACAACTCATTATAAAAATCACCGAAAGTATAAAAAACAGCAATAAAGATCTGGATTTCAAAAAGATAGAAAGAGATAAAAAAACCAAAACGGTTGCCTTGATGGAAAATAAATTACACGAGGATCTGATAAAACATCAACTACAACTTCCTGCCACAGAAGATACCGATAATTTTATAAAAGAAATTACCAATAAAGTAATCTCCCATAAGGAGAAGGAAAAACAATTAGAAAGTCAGAATTATCAATTATCTCAATTAAAAAATACACTACGAAATAATCAAAAACAGATAGACGAAAAAAATAAGGAAAATAGTAAGCAGCAGGAAGAAATTGTCGGGTTAGAAAAAGAATTACAACAGCACACGACACAGCGAAAAAATATCTTGCCTTTAGAAATAACTGCTGAAGAAAAAAGAAATGAACTTCAGAAAGCTGTAACGACAGCAAGAGATAAATCAGAGGCAGTAACCACCGTGCTTCAGGGCTTAAAACTAAAGCAAAGTAGTGTACAGCGAGAATCTGAGGTATTAAAAACAGATGGCGAAGGATTAAAAGCTAGACTAATTAAAGATCAGGAAGAACTGCTAAAACAGATCAAAGGCGGTCCTTTCTCTACGTTAGAAGCCCTAAAAAATGCCTTATTACCTGAAGAAGAGGTAAGAAAATATAATACTATTCAGGAAAAATTACAATATACCGAAATAGAATTAATAACCCTCAAGCAAAAATGGAGCTCCTCGTTAAAAAAACAAAAAGAAACGCAAAATTTTAAAATCCCTCTGGAAGAAGCAACCAAAGAAAAAGAAGAATTAGAGAAATCTAAAGACGAACTTCTTACAAAAAAAGGAAGTATTCAGCAGAAAATAAAACTAGACGATAAAATCAAAGACCGTAATAAAGGGATTTTTGATGAAATCGATGCACAACAAAAGATTTTAAATACCTGGAGTCAGCTTTTCAGAATTATTGGCAATTCTAAAGATGCTTTTAATACTTATGTGCAGCGTCTTACCTTACAAAACCTAATTCATCTGGCAAATATCCATTTGTACAAACTGAACAAACGATATTCACTAAAAATGCAGGAGAACTATAAAACAGGAGAAGAACTTAACTTTATGCTTGTCGATCATTATCAGGCTGATGAAACCCGATTAGTGGATACATCCAGCGGTGGTGAGAAATTTTTAATCAGTCTTTCTTTAGCACTGGGATTATCAGATCTAGCCAGTCATAATGTACCGATACAATCTCTGTTTATTGACGAAGGGTTTGGTACGCTAGATACACACACATTAGAAACAGTTATTGTCACCCTAGAAACGTTACAATCTCAGGGCAAAATGATAGGTATCATTTCTCATGTAGAAAATTTAAAAGAACGTATTGCAACCCAAATTCAGGTTATTAAAAAGAATAATGGAGTGAGCGAGGTTCTTGTATCTTGATGTACTATTAAAGTACCTGCCACAACCGATAATATATGCATCTACTTCGGAACACAATTCTTATTGTAATCCAATTATTAATCAAAGCTAATAACCTTGTTTTTTTCTATTATTTATGCATCGAAAAATTAAACCGTAGTTATCCCGATTGCCATCAGGATACTTGAACTTTATAATTTGATCTAGCGAAAAAATTTTCAACTTATTTAAACCTGAAATAAAAATTGGATTGGTATTAATCACCAACCCATCATTTTTTTCACAGGTAAAAAATGATGGGTCAGTGATTAAAATAATTTATTAATTTATTCTACAGTATATCTAACTAGTACCAGGTTATCTAATACCACATTTGTAGACCATATAAACTGTGCGTCATTACTCGCATCATCAAATATGTCAGTAAAATTAGTATATGATGGTTTATTATCCACACCTATCGTCTCATTAGTATATGTAGTTGCATCTGGCCATGCACTATCATCAAATCCTTCTTCATACCAATCTGAAGGTGTCTCCCAATGTAACCCATAATAAGAAGTTCCATCAGCTGAATCTTCCTCATCACAATTATCAGATAGTCTGGCATTTGTAGTTGCATCTTCTGTTACACACGTTAAATCCTTAATGGGAGCTGTATAGAACGTTTGCGCTTTCCAGTCACTTCCTGTAATTGCAACTGTGGCATCGGATTCATCTTTAAAGACAGCAACCATTCCACCATCACCAGGATGATAATCAAATCCACTATTATTTTCAGAACCTAATCCAAGATTTTCTTCCCAATCCACTAATTTCATTGCAACCGTATATGGTGCTGTAACTCTGAAGCGAACTATACTAGAATTAAACTCTGTAAAAGGTACCGCATCCTTACCTACTGCCACACCATTGACATACATTTCAAAATAATTATCAGCAAAAATATATGCGGTAATTACTTCTCCATCGCTATCAATCTCAATAATATCGCTACCATCTAATGCATTGATTGCATCCGTCGCATTATCATATACATTGCCATAAGTATTATGTAAATCTGATGAGAATGGAAAGGTATCATCCGTAAAATTAACCTCTGCAGGAACAGTCCATGTAGTACCATCTGTTGCTTCGATACTTCCTACACCTGCAATCCGAATACCGTCTGGAAATAAATTTTCTGTTGTGGTTGTTGCGGGACCTTGGGTCACGGATGCCGTACCAGTATAAGTAGAACCAGAAGCTGTATCGTCATCATCAGAATCTGTATTATCTAATACATATCCCTCTGGTTGATCACAGGCTTCTTGACTTACATCCGGATTACCTAACCCATCACCATCTGCATCTTGATACCAAGTACTCGTTGTACAAGAATCATCATCTTCATTATCATCTTCTGAACAGGCAACAAAGCCTGACATGGCTATTGCCATTATAAATATCAGTATTTTAAGTTTACTTTTCATAATTATATTATTTAAGAATTTTATTTTAAAACGTAGCTACTAAATAGTAGTATTTTTATGGACACTAGGATTAGGCTATTATGCTTACAATGCTAATTCACATCGTTAAAGGTCAAAACAGCTTCATCAATAATAGTCACTGTTGAGATGGCATTAATCATAGTATCGTAATCTACATCTACAGAACTTGAATCAGGCAAATCTGGTGGTGTCTCTGACAATGCATATAATGTGATTATATATTCATGACTTCCAGTACTTGGAGAACAAGGAGATGTGTATGATATTGCATTTCCATCCTTATTTGTTCCCATAAACCAGTCTCCATCATCTGCTGTACCGTAGGGTATCTCAACCACAGTAGGATCTATATCCCATAATAAGAGATATGAATTAATTTCTGTGGGATCATCTGCATTAGGATAATGATGCATGATTACTGCTAGAGAATTTGCCTCTTCTGGTACATTCTCCCAACTGAGAGGAATTGAGTTTTCAATTCCATCAACTTTTTCTTCACACTTATATGCATCAAGAAGTTCTCCATTTTCATCAATAGCAATACTGGATAGTGTAAATGTTAAGTCTGAAGCATCGTCTTGATCGTCATCGTTATCATCATCGTTGCATGCCGCCGCTATCAGAAAGAAAGGGCAAAGCATTAGAATGATTATTTTTTTCATCATTTTCATTTTAATAGGATTTATCTTTGATAAGTTTCTACGGTCGATGTTCCATCTGGATTAACGAATTCATACGTATACAAACCTGTATCATCCCAACTATAATTTACCATATAATTTTCTGAGTCAACTGTATAAGTTAATGAATATGAATTCTCAGCTATTGTTTCAAAATCTACGATTTCAGCTCCCGCTAATGGTGTTCCAGCTTCTCTTAGTGGTTGAGTCATCGCTTGTGGAATTACCTGATTTTCTGGAGCGGTAGTAGCTGGATCTAATGTTACCTCTCCTCTCATACCTGCAATAAAATAAGGAGCTTCAGATATTGTATGGTATTGATAAGAACCATCTTCATTAAATCTTCCCAAATATTCATCTAATTCTTCTGTGGTTTCTCCATAGACAGGAAATCCGTCTAATGCATAGGCAATGGGCATATCTTCCCCTACGGTTGATTGCAAGTGCGTTGGCGGCACATGGTAATGATAGTCATCTGCTCTTCCGCTATGACCACCCCACTGATCTAATTCTCCGATAGCATTCGCATCTTCTCCCCTATTGTTCAAAGGATTGAAAATTGGAATTCCATTTGCTGCAATAGCTATGGCCCCTCTAAGTAAATTTGTTTCTGTAGACAGCGGGTTTTCTGCTAATACTGGTTGAATAGGTATTGCCCAACTGTTATCCCCTGTGTAATCTATATCTATAGGAACTTGCTGTTGCCAACTCGTAATACCAACCATCATGTTATGATCTGGCAATCCATTTGAAGATATGTAAAAATAAGTATCATCAGATGAAGTAGTGACTCCCGAAAAACTTTCGAATATAGATGCTAAAAACGAAAGATCATTTGCAGGCACTTCTGTAATTTCTTCAGAATCCGTATCATCAGAATCATCTTCGTCAGTGGAATCGTCATCACCACATGATACAAATGAAATGATTATAATACCTAAGATGCCATATACTGTATGTATCATTCTTTTTCGTCTAAAAAACTGAAATACTGAAAAGAGCAACAATGCTCCCCCTAATAATAAGAGCCAACTTTTTGAGTTTAAATAGGTGGTAGAGGATGTTTTACCTATCTTTTTAGTGTTCATCATCAAAATCATTTCATGCTTTGCTTCTATATATTCCTGATCTTTTACAGAAAAATCAGAGAAATCAAACGTAAGTATTTGATGAGATGCATCGCTTAGCCATACCTTATCGTTTTCATACTTTATAAAGTCAGCTTTAAATGTGTCTGTTTTTGATGTTAATTTCCATTCTTTTAAAGGAACTCCATGTCCTTTTTCATGAGCCGATAGACTCAAGCAAAATGTTACTAGTGTGATAATTAAAAGAAACTTTTTCATGAGGTTTTATGTTTTATATTTTATTTTTAGATGTGATCTTTTCGTTGAACTTGCGGGAATTTTTGTTAAAAAAAGCACAAAAATGATACTTACAAACAGAAAATATTAACATATAATTTTCACTCTCGTATGGAATCCATAAATTATATGATTCATGAATTTTGTCACTTTAATAGAAAAAACGAAGTAGCACAATTAAAATGAAACAATGGTACTACTATAAATGGTAGAATAAGTACTGGTAGACAAGTAACGTGAAGTTTTATTGCTTAAATTCTCGTTTAATTTAATGGTATTTTAATTCCAGAAATAAAATAATCCGGATTATCAGTGCCAAAGGCCATGTACACATAAAGAGTTCCATCTTTTATAATAGGTGAAGCAAATGCACCTAAATGATCCCAAGCCCAGTCATACACAGGATATTTCCTATATAGTTGTACAGGATTAATTAATAAAGGACTTCTACTATCGTGAATCCACGTATTTCCATCCCAATTCATTAATCCATATTCTCTATTATTAGAGGTTACATAATCTGACGACAACTCTTCACTGCCCAGTAACACATGTAATTTTGAATTAAAAACAATATACGATGCATCATCCGCTTTACCTCTTAAATAACCACTATTATTACTACCTCTATGTAATAAACTAGAGGATATAATACTACTATTAGAATCCAAAGCACTAAATAAATCTGTGGCAATTACTTCATGAATTTCTCTATCTATAAAATTAGGGTTTCTTCTATGAAAAAGTATTCTGAACTGGTCATCAAACTTTGTTAAAGCTAAGGGGAAACTGTTTTGATCTTCTCCATTCCAATCAGAAATCATAATCTCTTTGGGTTGCTGTATGATTGTAAGATTTTCATCAATGATCATATAGGCAGATGTATAATTATCATTAGGTTGTTGCACTCCCAGTAACACAAGAAAATTTCCATTTTCTAATTTGTATGGATTATCTGTAGAAAAAACATTTCCATTTGTTTTTGCAAATGGAATCATATCGGTACTCAAAATTTTATCATTATGAAATGTCCAGTTCTCTAAATCGTTACTAGTCGCATAATAAAGGCTCCGTGAGGCGTGAGCTCCAAAAACCACAGGAGTAAGAAGCACGTATGTTCCATCAGATTTTTCTATAATACCACCTGGTTGAATATAATTAAAAACACCTTCAGTAACACTCGTTGGATACGAGTCAAATAGTGGACGATCATTAATAATACTATAATTCACAAAGGGGTTAAAAAATTCTATTTTAGCACCTGAATTTTTATTTAAGCTTCCAAGATACGTTTCTCCCAGAGTAATCCAGCCACTATCTAAATCTACACTTATAATCTCTACTACTGTTGAAGCCTCACCGCCTTGAGTTATAAACCAACTTTGATTATCATTACTTTCAATTGTTAAGTTTTCAATGTTCGTATAGTTGGTTTTAATTCTATTATTCAATTCATCATACTCTGTTATTGTTATTGGATTCAATCGCTCAATATTATTAATTCTATCCGAAATCAAAGCATTCGAAAATAAATAATTGAGACTTCCTTCCGGGAAAACTTCTTCATAACCATACTCAGGATTGTAATCTTCTGTTTGGCTCAAGTCGTCTACGCGACAAGCTATGATAAAGAAAAATATTGATACTAATAGTATTTTTTTCATGTACTAAGTTTAAGAGTAAGGTTAAAGAATTTGTTCTGATTATATCGTTAATGAATGATTGCTTAGGATCTTCTCAAATTTTAATATTGACATACACAGGAGTATGGTTGATTTTTAATAAAAAATTGAAAAACTAAATTTAAAGATTGGGTGGGATTGATCATTAAACACAATTTATTTTTTAATACTTCATAAAATCAGATTTAAAAGTTTGTGTTCTTGATTGGATTACTGTTTTATTTAAAAAAGTTTCCTGTCCTTTTTTATGAGATAGTAGACTCTGATGAGATATTATTAAGACAATAGTCATAGTGAAGTCATATTTGTATTTCATTTTTAGATGTAATCATTGATATTAACTTGTGTGGAGTTATGTTAAAAAAAACAAAAAAGACCATTAAAAAATTAATAGTCTTACGCTACTACTCTGATTTTTATTTTTTTGGTGGTGGTTTTCTTTTTCCATCTGATGCTTCCAGAGCATCTATTCCTTCATCTTTTTTGCCCTTATTATGTAATGCATCATTAATTATTTGTGCAAACTTTTCTTTTTGTTTAGCATCACAAATTTTTTGAATCTCTTTAAAATGATAGAATACACTAATTCGCTTTTCTTTTTCTTTTTGTCCAAGTAATGATGTTATAGAATCAACCGCTTCTTCATCTACAGAAACATCAGACAACTTATTAAAGAGTACATCTTTTAAATTTTTAATATCTGCAGATAATCTCATCATAGTCTCTTTATGATTTTGATTACTTTCTTTGTACTGTGCTAATTGTTCTTTACTAAACTTGAGTTCCTTGACAATAAAATTGGTAGGTTGTTGCGGTTTTTTAGGTTTTCTATCCGTCGAGTCACACATATGATTATATATAAAAAAACCATTGACTACAATTAAAAAAACAAGTAAAATATATAAGATAAAATTTTTCTTCATATGTTTATTTTAATAATTTTTAAGGAAAACTTAATGTAGATGTGTCATTATCTGTAGATAGTTCAAACGATTCTGCAAATTGGCTCACATCTTCTTTATAATCTGTTTTTTGGAGTTTAGCTAATACTAAACTATTCAAAATCAAAACACAAATCAACGTTGCAAGTTGCATTTTGGGAGCAAACCAAAATCTAACCGTTTCTGGTTCTTCTTTTTCTAAAAATAACCGTTGCATCACTTTATCTTTAAAAAATGGTGATACTTCTACAGTTTCAATAGTATCAAACGCTTGTAAGGTCTTATCTATAGTACTTTGTATATCCTTATTTGTCTTCATATTTTTCACCTCTTACATTTTTAGATGCAATAATTTTCAAAAACTTGCGTTAGCGATTATTTTTATAATAGTTTTCCAGTAATTTCTGTAAATTCTTTTTTGCCCGAAACATAAGGGATTCTACAGAGGAGACACTTTTCTTAATGATTTCACTAATTTCCTGATAACTTTTACCATTCACTTTATGCAATGTAAAAACAATTTTTTGTGCCTCAGGTAATTGATTTATTGCATAAAACAAGGTTTCACTTTTCTCTTTATTTTCTAAAATAATTCCAGGATGATTCATTTCAGTAAAGTATCCAGTCTTATCCAAAGGTATTTCAGTACCCATAATAGATTGTAAAAAAGCAAATCGTTTTTTGGTATTACGTTTTCTAATAAATTCTAAACACTTATTAGTAGTAATTCTATAAATCCAGGTTGACAATTTAGAATTCCCTTTAAATGTATGAATCGAATTATATACCTCTACAAAAACTTCTTGCGCGATATCTTCCGCATCTTCTTTGTTGGGTATAAAAGAAATACAGGTACTAAATACCTTTTGTTGGTATTCATCTAATAATTGACTATACGCCTTATTAGTTCCTTTTCGTAAAGATTCGATGAAGTCATCTTCTTTCATTTATCATAATTCGATTGCAATATATATATTTTTTTGGCAAACAAACTTTATGAAGTTCCATAAAAAAAGCCTAAAACTCTCAAAAGACTTTTAGGCTTTTTATTAATTGAAGTGTAAAACTTAATCATTTTTCACAACAAACTATAATATAGTAAACTTATCAATGGTTACAGACATACTTCTATTTGGGTTTAAAGAGTTTCTAAGTGAGATTTACATTCACTCATGGTAAAAGATAAGTAAGCTATGTTTTTATGAATTCGTTTAGTGAATGTCTTATCCTCATAATCCATCAATTTACTTTTTAGAGAGATATCCACATTAATATGTGTAGCATTATGACAAGAATAGATAATCAAAATGTCGAGATAAGATTAAAATGCTATGATAATTTTAGGAAAACTTTAAAACCAAAATCTATATATTTACTCGCTGTAATTCTGTACCCATGAAGATTTTATTGCAAACCTTCTTTTTTGTTCTAGCTTATACCTCCATTGCACAAAATTCTAACCTTGAGAAATCTGTTTTGGCATTAAAACAAAAAATCACTCAATCTGAAAAAGGTGAAAAATTAAAATGGATGGATAGCCTGTCTGTACTCGTAAAATTTAATGATGAATATAACTATGACTCCATAATAAGACAAACTATCAAGTATGCGCTAGAACTGGATTCATTGGATATAGCTACTCGCAACACCCATGAGCTTGTTTATTATAAAAGCGTTATGGTTGGTAAACCTGAAGAAGGGTTGAAAATTTTTAAAGAATTCGTTGGCAAAGCAGAAATACTAACTAATAATATAACCAAAGCGAGGCTCTATATGTATGGAGCATATTGCTATTATGCGATTGGTGATATTGATGAATCATTAAAACAGTTGGGAATAGCAAAAAAATTAGCGTCAAAAACGACTGATAAAAGATTGCAGGCTGATATCGATTTAAATTTGGGAAAGTACTATGGTGAGATCGGAGATTTTGTAAAATCCTCCAATTTTATTCAGCAAGCTATTCCCATATTTATCAAGTTTAAGGATACATCAAAGATTATTGGTTCTAAAAATGCGCTATCGATTCTTTACAGTCAAAATGCTTTTTATGAAGAAGCAGAACTAGAGCGGAATGAGGCAATTTCTTTGGCTAAAAAACAAAAAGAACAATCAAGCTTATATTTTTTATATTTTAATGCTGCTCAAGATTACAGGCTACTTGGTGATCATAAGAAGTGGATAGCCAATATGAAACTTTGCCTTAAGGCAAACGAAAATTCTCTTTATAAACTTCACTTCGAACCTCTTATTCTATGTAATTTGATTATTGCCCTTGCAGAAAGTAACAACCTAAAGGAGGCAGAAGAATATTTTAAAACTGTTGAGAACAATCTGGAGAAGTATTCAACAGGAAATAATTATAATACCTATATCGAAACCCTTAAGCAAATGGCATTTGCCAAAGGTAACTATCCAGAAGCATTAACTTATGGGAAGGTACACTTGGATTCAGTATTAAAACTAGACGCTTTTGTCGAAATTATGAATGCCGAGAATTTTATGGCAAAAGTTTATAATGCGCAGAAGGATACTGAAAACTCACTGAAACACAAAATTCGTTATTATACTATTAAAGATTCTGTGGCTACGGTTCAAAAAGTGAAAGCCTTGACGTTTTATCAAACGCTATATGAAACGGAAAAGAGAGACCTTAAAATTGAAGCTCAGGAATCTAGTATTGCGCTTCTGGCTTCAAAAAATAAAATAAAAAATCAATGGATGCTCTTTGGGGGTTTAGGGTTACTATTAATTTTTTGGATTATATTTTTGATTTGGTCTAGAAGCGAAGCACGCAAAAGACATCAGCGACAGGAGCAATTTACGACCCAGTTGGTCAATATACAGGAAGTTGAACGCTCTAGAGTTGCCAAGGAGTTGCACGATAGTGTGGGTCAGAAATTACTCGTTCTTAAAAACATATTATTTCAAAAAGAGAAAGATCAACAAGAAGAAATAAATGTTCTCGACGAAACTATTATTGAAGTTCGAGAAATGTCTCATAGTTTACACCCTTTTCAGTTCGAGAAACTTGGCCTTGTGAAGTCTTTGGGAAATATGATAACCGCTTTTCAGAAAAATTCTGAAGTTTTTTATTCTTCTGAAATCGAAGATATTTCAGGGTTAATTCCAAAGGAAAAAGAAATCGTAATTTTTAGAATGCTGCAGGAATGCATTGGGAATGTTGAAAAACATGCAGAGGCTACTGCTTGTAAACTTATCGTTAAGCAGAAAAAAGGAGATGTTGTTTTTCGCCTAAAAGATAATGGTAAGGGTTTTGATGTTGAAAAGAATTCTGAAAAAGTAGATAGCTTGGGAATGAAAACGTTAAAGGAACGTGCCAATTATCTTGGTGCTATGTTAAGGATAGATTCTGAAGCGGAAAAAGGAACTACTGTAGTCATTAAAATTTCCATAGCATGAATCTGACGATCGTTTTAGCGGATGATCATCCCCTACTGCTAAGTGGAACAGAGCAGTTTTTAAAAAACCTGCAATTTAAAGTGGTAGGAACTGCCACAGATGGGAATGAAGCATATTGTCAAATTATAAAACATCAGCCAGATATTGCTATTTTAGATTTTGATATGCCCAAGTATAATGGTATAGAAGTAGGAAAGTTATGTTTGCAAAAAGGAGTAGAAACCAAGATAATCATTCTAACGCTTTACAAACAAGAATCCATCATTAGTGAGGTTGGAAATACCATTCATGGCTATGTGCTAAAAAATGATACCATAGACGAACTCGCCCATGCCATAGTTCAAGTTGCAAAAGGCAATAACTATATAAGTAAAAATTTAAATGAAAATATTCATCTTAGCGATCCCACAAAAACTATTGAACATCTCACAATCACTGAAATGAAAATATTACGCCATCTGGCAATGGATATGTCTTCTTCACAAATAGCCGAATCTCTTTTTATTTCGAAACGTACAGTGGAGAAACATCGTAGTAATATTATTAAAAAATTGGGTATTTCCTCCTCTCAAAATGCACTTCTTCTTTGGGTGCAAAAAAATCCAAACTTCTTCATTAAGTAGTCGTACATATTTCTAAGAATTCTTTTTCTCTCTACTTTTTAGGAATGAAGAAAAGAGCTTCGGCAAATGGATATATAATTGGCGGGTCTATAGTCACAAATATCTGGCGAAGAATACTACGGCACATTAAAAATAAGCGCTACCCAAAACCCTTTATTCCTGTGGGTAGTTTAAAATCGATATTTTTTTGATACGTAGGTGTACGTATTGCGCCAATATCTATTCATTGGTAAGTTTGTTCCTTTAATCTAGGAAAAGTTACTAAACCATAAATAATGAATACATGCTTACATAGTTTTTGTTAGCCGGTATTGCAAAAATTAAAGGGAACAAATTTTTGAATTAAAAAACACATATCGCTTTAACAAGTAATTCTTGGTCTATCAGCAGAGTAGGAAATAACATTTTTTTCTTCGCTGAAAGGTTAGAGAACCAACAAAAAAATAGAATTATAATGATCGCATTTGGGAATACACAACATTATAAAAAAATGAAGAAGTATTTACTTTTAATTCTAATACGACCATTGATAAGCTACTTACGAATCCAAATAAGTATTGACTTATATCCTAAGGCAGTTGTTAATGTATTCGGAACAAGTAATAGTTTTTCTGGTTATACTTTTGTAGTAACTCATCCAAAAAACACTACTAAAAAAATTAATTGGTAAAAAAGTTATTCATAATCTCATATTAACAAATCACTCCAAAGATTAATTACTCATGAAAAAAATTACACTAATATTAACCCTATTATTTAACAGTTTGTCGTTTGCCCAAGATTTTACAGTAGATGATATTGAATATACCATAACATCGTTAACAAATCCAGTTACAGTAGAAGTAGTAGGTTATACAGGAACAAGTACTGTAGTAGATATACCCACAACAGTTACTTATGATAACATTACATTTAGCGTAACCAGTATTGGTGAAGAAGCTTTCCGGGGAAATAAATTAACCAGCGTTACTATTCCAGACAGTGTAACAACTATTGGAGCTTATACTTTTTGGGATAATGAATTAACCAGCGTTACTATTGGTAATAGTGTAACAACTATTGGTGGTGGTGCTTTCGCCAATAATGAATTAACCAGTATTACTATTCCTGACAGTGTAACAACTATTGGTGGTGGTGCTTTCGGTCATAATGAATTAACCAGTATTACTATTCCAGACAGCGTAACAACTATTGGAACGGCTGCTTTCTCTTATAATAATTTAGCCAGTGTTACCATTCCTAACAGTGTAACAACTATTGGTGGTGCTGCTTTCTCTTATAATAATTTAGCCAGTGTTACTATTCCAGATAGCGTAATAAGTATTGGTGAAGAAGCTTTTTTAGATAATAAATTGACCAGCGTTACTATTGGTAATAGTGTAGAAACTATTGGTGAATCTGCTTTTCAGGAAAATGAATTAACCAGTGTTACTATTCCAGATAGCGTAATAAGTATTGGTGATGCTACTTTCTGGGAAAATGAACTAACCAGTGTTACTATTCCAGATAGCGTAATAAGTATTGGTGAAGAAGCTTTTTTAGATAATAAATTGACTAGTGTTACCATTGGTAATAGTGTAGAAACTATTGGTGATGCTGCTTTCCGGGGAAATGAATTAACCAGTGTTACTATTCCAGATAGCGTAATAAGTATTAGTGAACTTGCTTTTTATGGGAATAAATTGACTAGTGTGACTTCTAAAAGTTTACAACCAGCAACACTACTTAGCAGTGTTTTTAACGGTCGTAGTTCAATAACTTTAAGTATTCCAACAGGTACAGCAGCAACATATGAAACTGCAGGTTGGACAGGTTTTAATTCAGTTTCATTATTTGACGCAACATTTATTGTAGATGATATTGAATATATCATAACATCGTTAACAAATCCAGCTACAGTAGAAGCATCTGATTATACAGGAACAAGTACTACAATAGCCATACCTACAACAGTTACTTATAGTAACGTAACATTTAGCGTAACCAGTATTGGTGAGTCTGCTTTTCTAGAAAAAAAATTAACGCGTATTACCATTCCAGATAGTGTAACAACTATTCGTCTTTTTGCTTTTTATGATAATGAATTAACCAGTATTACCATTCCAGACAGTGTAACAACTATTGGTAATTCAGCTTTCTGGGGCAATAATTTAACCAGTGTTACCATTGGCAGTAGTGTAACAACTATTGGTGATTATGCTTTTTATCATAATGAATTAACCAGTGTGATTTCTAAAAATTTACATCCAGCAACACTACTTAGCAATGTTTTTTCTGACCGTAGTGTAATAGACCTTTATATTCCTATAGGCACAGCAGCAACATACGAAACCGCAGGTTGGACAGGTTTTAATTCAGTTTTATTATCTGACACAACATTTATTGTAGATGATATTGAATATACCATAACATCGCAAACTAATCCAGCTACAGTAAAAGTATCTGATTATTTTGGAACAAGTACTACAGTAGCCATACCAACTAAAGTTGCTTATAATAGTTTATCATTTACCGTAACAACTATTGGCTATGAAGCTTTCTATAATAATTATTTAACAAGTGTAACCATCCCTGATAGTATAATCAGTATTGGTGATTATGCTTTTTTTATTAATCAATTAACCAGTGTTACCATTCCTGATAATGTAACCAGTATTGGTGATTTTGCCTTCTCTAGTAATGATTTAAATAGTTTTACTATGGATAATAGTGTAGAAACTATTGGTGATTATGCTTTTTATAGGAATTATTTAACCAGTGTTACAATTCCTAATAGCGTAACAACAATTGGGGATAATGCTTTCGAGGAAAATAATTTGACCAGTGTAATATCTGAAAGTTTAGCCCCTGCAACACTGCTTAGCAATGTTTTTGATGATCGTAGTGTAATAGATCTTAGTATTCCAGCTGGTACAACACTAATATACGAAACCGCTGGGTGGACAGGGTTTAATTCTGTTACTGAAGCTAATACCCTAAGTACCTATGAAAACACCATATTAGAAAACCTAAGCTTTACTAATAATGCTAATACTATTGTAATCACCACTATTAATGGGATACGTTTAGAAAACATGAGCCTATACAATATGTCTGGGCAACGTGTATTGGCTAGCCGGCAATCAGAGATCTCTATTAATCATTTAGCAAGCGGTGTATATATAGCACAGCTTACTACTAATGTAGGTACCATTGTTAAAAAATTTGTAAAGTAAGTTTTATAAGTAGTAGTGTGCATATAAGGTAATACAAATAATCAGGCTATGTGCGTGCCTATCAAATACAGCTGGGTCACAAAAAAATAAATTTAGTTTAAACCACTTGAAAATATATAACGATGAAAAAATTAATACTAGTATGTGCCTTATTATTTAACAGCTTGCTGTTTGCCCAAGATTTTACAGTAAATGATATTGAATATACCATAACATTTACAAATACAGTTGAATTATCTAATTATAAAGGAACAAGTACCACAGTAACCATACCAACTACAGTTACTTATGATAGCGTTACATTTAGCGTAACAAGCATTGGTAATGAAGCTTTCCTGGATAAAAATTTAATCAGTGTTACAATTCCGGATAGCATAACAACTATTGGTGATTATGCATTCTCTAATAATAATAAATTAACCAATGTCATATCTGAAAGTTTAGACCCAGCAACACTTGCTGACACTATTTTTGGGGATCATAGTTCAATAAACCTTAGTATTCCTTCAAATACAGAAGAAACATACCAAACGGCAGGTTGGACAGGGTTTGATACTATTTTACTATTTAATTTAACATTTATTGTAGACGATATTCAATATACAATAACATCGCTAACAGACCAAACTACAGTTGAAGTGTCTGATTATACAGGAATAAGTACTACAGTAGCTATACCTACTACGGTTACTTATAATAATATTTCATTTACCGTAACAACTATTGGTCATGCTGCTTTCGCCCAAAAAGGTTTAACCAGTGTTACCATTCCTGATACTGTAACAACCATTAGAGATTACGCATTCGCTGAAAATGATTTAATCAGTATTGCCTTTCCTAATGGTGTAAAATACATTGGCTTTGATGCTTTCTGGAACAACGATTTAACCAGTGTTACCATTCCTGATAGCATAACAACTATTATTGGGGGTGCTTTTGCTGATAATCAATTAACCAGTGTCACCATACCTGATAGTGTAACTAGTATTGGTGATTATGCTTTTTTTGGAAATAATTTAACCAGTGTAACATCTGAAAGTTTAAACCCAACAACACTTGCAAACAATGTTTTTGATAATCGTAGTGTAATAGACCTTAGTATTCCAGAAGGTACAATACTAACATACGAAACCGCTGGCTGGACAGGGTTTAATTCTGTTACTGAAGCTAATACCCTAAGTACCTATGAAAACACCATATTAGAAAACCTAAGCTTTACTAATTATGCTAATTCTATTGTAATCACCACTACAAATGGGATACGTTTAGAAAACGTGAGCCTATACAATATATCTGGGCAACGTGTATTGGCTAGCCGGCAATCAGAGATCTCTATTAATTATTTAGCTAGTGGTGTATACATTGCACAGCTTACTACTAATGTAGGTACCGTTATTAAAAAGTTTGCAAAGTAAGTTTTATAAGTAGTGAATAATTAATAAGGCAAGGAAACAAAAAAATAAAATAGAAAATAATACAATTAGCTTTTTGAAATATGAAATTTTCAAAAATTCATTAATCCTCATGATAATTGGAGTTTTAGGTTTGGCTATAGAATTAATGAGAGGATAACAATAGCCACCAAAAAAATAAAGAATAAAAATGAAATACCAAAAAGAAAAACTTTACGCGCTATGTTCTCTAGTAGTCATGCTATTTATGTTTACAGTACTATTTATAACAGCATTACTCATTCATTCCTAATAACTATAAACATAATATAACCAGGAGTTATGACTAAATATCCTGTTTTGTTTATTAACTCTAGCCTTTTATTAAAAATATACGATGAATTTTGTGAAAATGACAGCTTTACAACAACAATTGTCTAAGATTCAATTTGAGAACGTATCTATATTAACCACAAAATAAACAGATAATAAATTATGAAAAAAATAGTAATATCGTTCACTTTATTTACCTTATTATTCACTTGTTTACTATTTGCTCAAGAATTTACAGCAAGTGGTATTAAATATAGGATAACCTCTTCAACTACGGTTGAAGTTTCAGGTTATAATACCGAGGCAAGTAAAATAGTCATACCTAGCACGGTTACTCATTATAATAGTACATATACGGTAACCACAGTTGGTGTAAAAGCTTTCCATCCGAATTCATTAACCAGTTTTACTATCCCTAGTATAACCGCTATTGGTGTAAATCCTTTCTATCCAAATTCATTAACCAGTGTGATTATTCCTAATAGTGTAATAATTATTGGTGAGTATGCTTTTTATGATAATGATTTAACTACTATTACTATTCCAGAAAGTGTAACAACTATTGGAGATGCTGCCTTTTATGCTAATGATTTAACCAGTATTACTATTCCTAAAAGTATAAAAACTATCGGTGATAGTACCTTTGGTTATAATGAATTAACCAGTGTAATTTCTGAAAGTTTACACCCAGCTACACTAAATGACGGTGTTTTTGATAATCGCAGTGTAATAAACCTTAGTATTCCTACAGGTACAACACAAGCATACGTAACAGCAGGTTGGACAGGGTTTAAATCTGTTACTGAAGCTACTATATTTTCAGTAAACTATTGCACACTTCTTCATTGAGTTCACACATTTTATTTGATATCAAATAAAATGTGTGAACCAAAAAAAACACTGATAATCATATGATTAACAATGTTTTAATATAACCTATCACTAGGCTTATCGGGGTGGCAGGATTCGAACCTACAATGTCTTCCTTTTTTTACACCTCATTTTGTCGTTATTAACGCCAAAAAAATAATAAAATAAGACGTTACACCAAGTAAAACCGCACTTTTTTTTAAAATATTTTTCGCTCCATTTTCATGAACTTTACTGCCAACTACTGCCATCTTTGTACGGTTTTGATTTTCAATAAAATAGAAAATTATAAAAATAAGAATGGTTAAGAATTTGACAATAAATTCTACTCACGAAACTTTTTTTTATTTTTTTTCTTGAATGTGTAAAATTATTTCTCAAATACTAAATTACGGTAACACATTGAGTCGAAAGTGATTAGTTGCGACACAAAAATATCATTTATTATATTAAAAATTAACCACAGACCTTTTTCATTATTTCTGATATTGTGATTGATGATATTACGTTAAAAGACCTTTTGTATGATTATTTAAAAAAATGGCTTGTAGGCAGTGCTTCCACCTGTTTGGGATTAGGTGTAAATCAAACCTGTTTAATCCTGGTCGGTAATCAGGGATCAGGAAAAACTACTTGGCTAAATCGTCTTTGTCCAAAAGATATGCAAGAGTTTTTGGTATGCTCACATATCAACCCTTCTTTAACAGACAAGAATACCGCTAATTTCTTAGCAGAAAAATGGTTTGTAAATGTAGATGATCAACTAGAAACAATCTTCGGTAAGGATTTTAATTCTATGAAAGCGATTATTACCGCACCCTTTGTCACAAACCGTAAGTTGTTTCACAAATTGTCAAAAACCCGTCCGCGTATTTGTTCTTTTATGGGTTCTGTTAATAGCCCACGTTTTCTTACTGATTCAGAGAACAGAAGGTATTTAGTGTTTTCGGCAGCAGAAATAAACTATAAGCATACGGTAAATATGCAGAAGGTTTGGGCGCAAGCTGCTCAGTTGGCAAGAGATAATTTCCAATTCTGGTTTTCTCATAAGGAAATGAAGCAGCTCAATAAAGTAAATGATATTTATAAGCAAAGCACTCCGGAAGAAGAATGGTTGATGAAACTTTATGAACCTTGTGAACCGTCTGACCCAAAAGCAATGTTTATGATGCTTTCCAGAAATGCTATCACAGATGAATGCACATTCTGGTATGCGAATGTCAATGAAACGACTTTCACAGGCGATGGAACGGCTTAAATTTGGTCAGCCTACATCTAAACGAATTGAAGGCAAGGGAGTGCGTAAAGTATATCCTATGCGTTTTAAATCGGATGAACAAGAACAAAAACTGCAAAGAGAGTTTAGAGATATGCATAAAAAAGAGGAATGAGAAAGAGG
>NZ_BAABCW010000001.1:54334-356095 GCF_039539305.1 Aquimarina addita
GGAATAAGAAAGAGGAATAAGAAAGAGGAATAAGAAAGAGGAATAAGAAAGAGGAATAAGAAAGAGGAATAAGAAAGAGGAATAAGAAAGAGGAATAAGAAAGAGGAATAAGAAAGAGGAATAAGAAAGAGGAATAAGAAAAGTAAATTTCCCTAAAATAAATGAGTTAAATCTTGAATAATTATGCTACTTTTAACATATTATAAAAAGAATATAAGACAGAATGTACTTAACCGAATCAAAAAAATATCTCAAAGATTATCCTGAAATAACTAAAGACTTCAGAGGTTGTAATGACGAACAAATTGTAGCTCTTGAATCTCTACTCAATGTAAAAATCCCCGAAGCTTATAAAGAATTTTTAAGATGGTTTGGTTTAAAAGGTGGTCAAATAATGAGAGGTTCGGACTTTTACTACCGTTACTTAATTGGAGAAGCTTATGAAGACTATATAGAAGAGGGAATTTACAACGAAGATGTGAGTCTAAAGAAATTCGCTATAGAACTTCTTGATGAATATGGGTTTGATGGAGAAAAATTATTAGAGGATGCAATTGTAATAATGAGCCATCAAGGGACTGCTTATCAATATATAAAACTTGACGGAAGTGAGAACCCTAAGGTTTATATGTTTGCAGAACAAGGTGATTGGTTAAAAAATGGTCCGATGGTCTGGGCGGAATCATTTAGTGACTATATGGTTAATATGTTAAAACAAAATATTGATTCATTGAAACATATTGGGTATTTGAAATAAAAACGCTCTACAACACTATATATAGCAAATAGGGCGATTAGTGTTTAATCGAAAGGTCGTTGTCTATTTGCAAAGTCGCCAAATCTTTTGATTTGGTATTAAAGAGAAAAGTTAAAACAAAATACAAAAGATTTGGCTTGTGGCTAAACCGAAAATAATTGCTTGTTTTCTGCCCAACTTGCCATATATTAAACGTTAGCAACAACCATAAGAATCAAAGAATATAATGGCGACTGATGGACCAAAAATAATAGATGGAGATACAGCACATGATACCTATTGGGGGATTATGGACATGTATGATAATGAAATAAGTGTCAAAAAAATACAAAAAGAATTCTTACACGACATTGACTATTATGATGACTTTGACTATGAAATTTATTTGACTTCTTTGGCTTTAGCTTTTTGGGAAATTGGATTAATGAATGATTCTTTATTTCAAAAAGTAAATGATACTATTTTGAAAGGAGTTGGAGTGAAAGTTTGGACTGAAGAATGTAATGAAAAAATTGGAAAACAAAGAGAACAAGCACTCAATCGTCTCATTAAAAAAATAAGTGTCAAAAACGAAAAGATTCGTAAACCGAAAAAATATCGTAAAGTAATTAACTTTCATTTCCAACCAAATGACCTGTTGACTTTTAAATTAAATGATGGGCTTTATCGTGCAGTAATTTGCGCAAAAATAACCCAACAAAGAGGACAGTGTACTTATGATTTAGTTGGAACAACATATATTGGAGAAACTAAACCTGACAATCAAGTAATAAAAGATTTTGCAATTACAGGTAGATGGATACCTTGTGGATATGACAAAAAAGAAATAGTCGAAATGCAACCAGAAATTGACAAGCTATGGAAAATAATACCTAATACTTCAAATAAATTTCTTGGATTATCATATCATTTAGTTACTCACAAAGCTTTTTTCGAATTTAAAGAAAAATTTGAAAAAGTAGGAGTCGTAAAACTCAAGGAGCCATATAAAAAAGAAGGAGGTTATGGTTATGAATCAACTTTTGATAGATTTGAAGATATTTTCGGGGATATTGAAAATCACATGCAAATTTTTAAAGAAAAAAGTATCCCAATAAAACATTTAATAAATACCAACGAATAAAAGGCAGTTGCCAACAATGCTATAATTAATAAGGGTTTTTGTGTTTAATTCAAAGTTTAGAGCTTTAAACTAAGTCCGCCAAATCTTTTAATTTGGCTTTAAAAATGAAAAGATAGAACAAAATAAAAGTTTTGGTTAAATGCTTAATCGAAAGTTCACTACTCTTAGTTTTCATGATAACAATATTTAAGATGTTAGGCGAAATAAAAAAAATTAGATAAATGGAAGGGGATTTATATTTCATCTATGTACTTAAATTAGAAAATGGAGGTTTTTATGTTGGCTCAACTAAAAACTTAAAAAAAAGACTAAGAACTCATTTCAAAAATGGAGGAGCTATGGCGACAAAAGAATATAAAGCAATAGAGATAGTTGAAATAAAAAAACTTGTAGATTATAAAATGAAACACGGATTTGCTCACGGTAATTTAGAAATTGGAACAGCAATCCAGTATTCGAAAAAATATGGAAAACATTTAATTCGTGGAGCAAAACATGGAAATGGATGGCAAGATGAACCATCATCAAATAGTATAAAGATTATAGCTCGATTTACAAAATTTATGTCTTCTAATGATTATAAAACACTTCTTAAAAATGCAAGGCAAATCGATTTAACCACATTCAGAATGAATGAAAACTGAAAAACTTTGCGTAATACAGATGGTGGTTGCTCTACATTTAGCCAAACTAATAAAATTAGATAATAATTCGCATTTTAAATTCTTTGCAAAATGACTAAAACAATAATAAAATTAGGATAAACCGATACTCCAAACAGTATCAATTTTTTATGGTAACAAACGCTACCACATCAAGTTTCAAAACCACATTTTACATCTTTTGAAGCTTATTAAGCTAAAAGCCTGATTTACAACAATACATCCTCTTTTCTAATATTTCACTAAAACTACGCTACCACAGTACCACCTACTACATACCTATTATTATATATTATATATACTTAATATTAAATATAATAGTAATAAGAATAAAGGCAGCTATACAAAGGAAAATGTGGTTGTTGTGGTAACAAATTGTGAAGTGTGGTAGCGTAGTAGTTTGAAAACAACACTTTTTATTTTTTTATTTTTTCTTCCATTTATAAACCTCTATTTATGACATTCATCAGATTTCAACCTAAATCAGACTAACTACTAACTAATTCAGGGAGAAAACATACTAAATCAATCCAAATTATACAATCAAGGAAGATCCACTCCTGGTAACATAGTAACGCATGCCGAAGCTGGTGAAAGCTATCATAATTATGGGCTTGCCTTTGATGTAGTGGAGATTAAAAACGGTAAAGCAATCTGGAATAACCCCATTTGGAGCAAGATAGGTAAGAAAGGTAAAGCGATGGGGTTCGTTTGGGGTGGTGATTGGAAGAAAAAAGACAAACCACACTTTCAAATGACTTTTGGAAAACACCATTCGCAACTGGCTACCTTGTATCGTCAGGGATTAAGAAAGGGTAATTATGTAACACTGGTATAACACTACAACTACCCATCGTTAGACATCTTATCGCAGGGATATTGATTTTAGGAATTGGTTTTTACTTTGGCAATTCTTTATTCCATAAGAAGCTGACAGAAGCCAGAAAACAAACGAATGAGATCAATGGTAAGTATGAGCAACTAAATGAAAGCTACACGCTATTAGAAAGTCGTACGGATACTTTGCAGCGTGTTGTTATTGAATTAGCTAAAAAAGAACATATCTCTATTGACAACCATATTATAGATACTAAAGTGAAGAAGGGTTCTACCTTAAATTTTGTTCCGGAGACAGAAGCTAATTTGAAGATTCCTATAAAAGATTCTCTAATTATCAAACCTAAAAGAAAGAAAAGATTTTTTAAATGGTTTTGAATATAGGTTTAAAATTTAATCCTCAATTCCTATTAGGCTTAATAATGTTTAGATATGTTTGCATGTTTCGACACTTTAACACATGTTTAGAACAAAATACGAGGTAAACCCGTAACTAAATTTTCCCCTTTTTTACTTTCTTTGTGTTATAGAGAAAGTAACTAACTATAGTTAAACAGAAGATCAAATGTCTTTTAATTTAAAAGAAATCAATAAAAAGCAAACTAATGACGTTATAGATAAGAATATTTCTAGTCTATTTATTATAGAAAAAATAGGATATTTTCTTATTCTAATTAGTGGTGTATTACCTTTTGTACACTCATTTATTAAGCATGAAGTTTTAGATGAAAGACTTTTTGGTTTTACAAGTGTTCAGTCATTTTTATACTCGTTTGGAGTACATATCAGTATTCTTTTTCTTAGTGTAGGTATATTTTTTGTCACTTATATTCCTTCAACTGAAGATAGATATAAAGAAGTTCAAAAATTGTTACGTTACACTTTGATTTCTCCTTTTGCTTCAGCAATATTCTACAATACTTGGGTTTTTATTCCAAATATAGATTATAACTTAATGGCTTATATTTTTCTATCAATATTCATATGCGTAATTTCAATTTTTATATTTTTTAAAATTAATAAAGCTATTAGCATTTCAAAAGTAACTTATGAAGGTCAGTTAAACAGACTTAGAAATAGCATCAATTCTATTAAATTGAATTTTTCGCAAAATAGCTTGCCAAATAAAATCATCGAAGATATTCTTGATAAACTACAGAATTTTGAAATCTCAAATAAGTTCCTTAGTTCAGATATTAACTTGAATTCTCTTGCTACACAATTAAACACTAATAGTAAATATCTTTCTAAAGCAATTAATCAGAAGAAAAATAAAAGTTTTACGCAATACATCAATGATTTAAGAATTGAATATCTGATCAAAAAACTTCACTCAGATAATTCTTATTCAAAATATAGTATAAAAGCCTTATCGGAAGAAATTGGTTTCAAAACATCCAATGCATTTTCACGTGCATTCTTAAAAAAAATGGAAATGTATCCATCACATTATATAAATCAACTAAAAAAATAAAAGCTTCATTTTTAGCTATTTTATAGGTGCGTTTTCACTGAATCGTCACTACAACCTCTTGTTTAATCACTTTAAATACTTATAGCTTTGCCAAAATTTAAAATTATAAAAATGGCATTAGAGAATCTAATAAGTATCAATTTTACAGATAAGGAATTAGCAACCTTAGATGGACATCTTGCAGGAATCAAAACGGTATTAACAGGAAAAACGGTAAATCTTACTCCTGATCAAAGGCAACAATACGGTCGTATTGCCAATCAAAACAAATTGATAGTGGATAAAGCCAAAAATTATATGGAACAAAACCCTTCTTGGGTTCCAAAGTTTCTGGATAAAGAAGAATTTGATAATGATTACACAGCTCGTAAACAGGTAGAAGATAGAGTTCAGTTATTAGGAAGCTTATCACAACAACTATTAGATACAAAAACCTTACTGGATCACGATAATTATACTAATTCGCTAACTTTTTATAGAATGGTTCGTTTTCTAGCGGGTGAAAATGAGCCTGGAGCAAAAACAGTATATGAAGATATGAAAGTACTATTTAAAAAAACTACAAATAATACATCAAATACCTCTGATGAAACAACCTCCTAATAATTTTTAACAATCAAACTAGAATAAAAAACCGATTATATAGTGGTTTTTTATTTTTAATAGATGTAATCCCATCTATATGTACTTCTAGGTTACTAATTAAAGTACTTAAAGCCCCTATTAAACCTTTTTGCATATAAAATAACCATAGCAATGCATTTAAGCAAGTCTTACGTGCACCAAATAACTCAATCTATGCCTTTGAACAAGTTGTGAGATGCATTATACAACTACTTCTAATTACTTCATTAATTCGTTAAACTAGTTCTTTAATGGATGATACCCCATATGAGGAGGGATTAAAGCTATCTAATTTGGGAAAAATGCACTTATCAAAGGCTTTTTAATACTTTGATAAGGGGTTATAAGCATTAAACAAATAGATTGAACTACTTCATAGAGTCTTTTTACCAGTTGCTATCCGGTAAATTAAAAAATAGTACTGTAAATTCCGTAAAGTCGCAGTGCGTTTTCACGGAATTTGCACTACAACTACTTGTTTTTGAATATCTCCCAACAGTATATTTGACCTTTGTCTAGGAAAAATAATATAACTCAAATTATATCCAATATGAAAAATAACACTCTAAAAACCAATCTAAAACAAAATGAGTTTATGGGTTACATAGTTAAATCTTTAGGAATGCAGATGGAAGATTTTATGACTGTTGTATTTACCAACAATACTCATACTAGATGTTATGAAAAAATAATTTTTAGATGGATGATCAAACTTTTTGATAAAGGAAAATCAAAAAATCAAGCATTAAAAATCATTTATAAAGCACGAATCTTTGTGATCCTGAGAAAAAGTTCACAAGCTAATTTTACACCTGAACCTGTATATAATTTACAAGACCTCTTGCCTATGCTAAGTATGAATACAACCTATCAAAAATTGACAGATGAAGAAAAATTACTAGTTCAAAAAAAAATCGAAGCTTGGACAGATACAAATTCGCCACAAGATATTATTGCACAAGCTTTGAGCAGTGTAAATCCTCCCATAGAAGTAGAAAAGGAAACAAATAAGATTAAAGTAAATCGTACTACTATGGCCAGCATTAAAAAAGTAATTAGAAGTATCAATCCTAAAAATTATTGGGAGAAAAATAAAGAGGAAAATAGTAGCTTTTGATTGAGTTTGGTCTATGATCTTTCTATAGTACCCCGATCCATGATATCGGGAGTTTTTCTCCACTAAACATACTGCTGAAATCTCTATGGAAGCTCGCCAAAGTTTCTTCCATTACATAGAGATATTCTGTACTACTTAACCGACAGTAGTATGTAACCCTAACAGGAGAAAAGCCTCCCCGATATTACAAATAAATGATCTCTTAACTATCTACAACCCTTATTTCAAGGACACAGATAATATACGTTTACAAACGACTACAAATATTTACAAACGAAAGTAAAGATTTACCAACCGAATATAATTTGCTTCCTATCTAGTTTTGTGCCAGCACATTATAAAAATTGAAATTTCTTATTAAATCAGGGTCACAATTTCCTGCTCAATGTTACTTACTAATAGAGAGGTTATTAAAATATGGATTAGAAGATTCAAATATCAATTAAAAATAAGCTCTCCAAAACAATTTTTGTTTAACTAAAAATGATGCCTATGAATTAGAAAATTGAAGAATTGAGGTAACAAATTAACTGTTTCTGTTACTTACTCACACAACGTTGTATTAATATAAAATTTTAACACTTTAAATCTTTAAAAATGAAAAAAACAAAACATTATTTATGCCTATTGATACTATGCTTTATCACCATAGGCTATGGTCAATCTGATGATGAAAATGACTGTGATCATAAATTAAAAACTGCCTTAACCTATTTGACACAAGGCGCACCACTACCAGAAAGTTATCAAGAAAGTATTGTTGATCTAACGAGTGATTGCTTAGAAATATATTCAACTGATGCTTTTTTAGTAAAAGGAATTTATCAATGGCAAGGATACATTTCCGAACCAGATGAATTGACAGCTTTTTATAATATAGAACACGCTGCTTTATTTGGTAATCAAGAAGCTGCTTTTCTTCTCGGGTTATTCTATAAAAATGGAATAGGTGTAGAACAGAATTTCATTAAAGCAAAAGAATGGTTTACTATTTCCGCTGATGCAGGGAATCAAAAAGCTTTATTTGCTTTAGGATATTTTTATTTAAAGGGTTAAGCGTAAATCAAGATTATACGAAGGCTGTAACATATTTTAATAATAGTGAATATCCGATGTCAAAACATTATTTAGGAATTTGTCATTTTTTCGGATATGGAGTTATAAAAAACGAAAGTTTAGGCTTAGAAATACTTTCGAAAAACGATATCGATAATAGTGAAAACTTATTAGCATATTTAATAAATGGGGATTATGAATATACTCCAGATGAAACCGTAGTTCCTGATTTACCTTTTTACATAGATAAATTTAATACTCAGGTAGACAATGCTCATAATGAATATCTATATGATTTTTATGAAGGTAAAATTATAGAGTATGATTGGTCAGGTAAAGAAATTGTACGTACTACTGATATAAATCTTCAAATCTTATTTAATGAATCTCTTAATGAATTTGATTACTTAATTAGCTTTGAAGGTAATTCAGTCGGTTATTTTGCAGAAAACTTTTTAAGTACTGTCTCATTTAATAATCGTTCTTTCAAGATTAATAAGTTATTTCCTGATGATATAGGAAATTCTAGTATATCACGCAAAATGCAAGATGGTCTTTTTTCAATAAGGACAATAACATCAAGTCAGTTTCCTACATCTTTTTTTAGAAATACAGAATCGTCTGGTATTGTACCTAGTGAAGAATTGATAGTAGACGAATATTTAGTTGCTACCTTGAATTATCAAACTCCTCAGTATAGTGACGAACCCGGGGCACCTATGCTAATGGTGGCTAAACCTACTGGATATGCAACAAGGATATTCAAAGATAATGTGCTAGAGGAATCATATTTTGTGTATCCCAATCCATTTAGTACTCACTTATCAATTGGTTATGAATTAGAAACCTCTGCGTCGGTTACTTTGGAAATTTACAATTCTCAAGGAATACTGATGAATACAATAATTCCTAACCAATTACAATCTGCTGGGATTAATTATAAAATGATAGTTACAGATGCTTATCCATCCGGAATCTATTTTGTAAGGTTATCCGTAAACCCTTCAAATGGAGAAGAAAAAATATTATCAAAAACTATTATAAAACATTAATCATCAAATCTAAAATATATACAATGAAAAAATTAGTAACTTTTATTTTTATACTTTTTTGCTATCTAAATCCTACAGCTATTTTAGCTCAATTTGATATTTTGGCAAGAGAAGGAGAAGGCTTTAAATGCCATCAGAACATTGCGACTGTAATTTTTATGTAGAATATACTGAGACTACTATAAACCTTCAGGGTCTTTCCAATGCACTAAGAGCTGCAAGACTAAGAGAATTAGAAGATATTTTTGAAAAAGAGATAGAAGATCGATTAAACGAAGATTATGACAATTTTGATGATGCCGCATTGGGACTTTTCAATGAAACTTACTCTGAGTTTAGGTCAAAAATTGGTATAAAAACCGTCAGAAATAATTATATAAGTAATTATAGGGAAATTAGAAATCGACTTTCTACAGTATTTCCAGAAGCACAAGTGCTTAATATAAGAAAAAATGAATTATCTAGCTCATCAAGTAAGCTTGGATACCTTAAATTAGATGATGATACATATTTAAGAGATTTAACAAGCACCTCACAAGTAAATGATAAGTTAAATATAGTCAATGATAAATTAGATGATCTTAACGATAGCTATGCCTTTCCTCATAAAATCATTACCGGTTTATCTATATTAGAGAAAGATGATAGTTCGTTAAGGGAGGCTATTGCACAATCATATCTTAATCATTTTGATAGTCATGGTAATTTTGAAGATAAAATAAGATTAATGCAGGCATATTTAATCGAGAGGGGGCGAGTAGGTCCTACTTTAGGAGTTTATGATCCTCCGATCCTGAATACAGATGGGTCTACACAAGCATATAATGAAGCATTGGCAGTAGGCTCTAATGAATCATATTCACCTGATTATACTGACAAAGAAGCAATTGAGCTATTTGCAATTAATTCGCTAGGAGAAACTACAGCAAATTATCTCAATGTTAATATAAATCTAAAGGACGAAGTACTTTCATATATAGGGTCAACTACTTATGATAAGCCAGAAATGAACTGTACTTATTTCTTATTTGATACCTACTTTAGTGGGGAGCAGTTTAATACTATTCCTTCTTTTTATGATCCAGATGGGATCAACTTTAAACAAAATGCGTTCAATCCTAATCTAGCAGTTTCTTTTAAACTGACCCCAAATGCTCTTGATGAAGGTTTTGAAGGGTTTGGCAATGTGCTTTACGAATTCTTTAAGAACCCTAATGTAAGAAAGGACTATAAAGGAAAAATAATAAGCGATATTTTTTTTAGAAATAATATAAATCGGTCTCCTAGTATAACAGATGAGCAAATTGGCACTCTTTTTGAATTCACACGGACAGAATCAAGAGATAGAATGTACATTAAATTTGCTAATAACATAGGTAGTTCTTTGTACCCTAATGGTATTGCTATTGGCAATATCTTATTAGGTAATGAAGATTTTGAGTTAGCAATGCTTATGGCGCAGGGAAATCAGGAATTAAATGACTTTCTTGATGCTAACAATTATAGTGAAGATTCAGTGCTATTTGCTAAAGAAGCTGTAGAAGTTTTAAATAATGGAGGGGAGGTAGATTTTTTTAGTAGAGTAATAAAGGATTTAAGTTTTTCAAGTTCTAAAGCAAATTGTGTTTATGAAAAACTGGAATCAAGAAGTGATAGTTTCAAAAACATCATTAATAATTTTAAAAGTCCCGACCCAGTATCTTTAGACCTCCTTTTTACCGTATCTCCGATACCTAATGACGCTTTTGGCAATGAAATTAACGGTCAAACCTATGTTCCTAATCAAAACGGGGTTATTAAGATAACTTTAAATGAAACAAATTTAGATGAAAGGACAGAATTAGGATTAGCCCGTACAATAATTCATGAAGCTATACACGCTGATATGCATAGGCATTTGATTGCTATCTTAAATAACGGCATAACTTTTGATAATCTTACTTCAACACAATTAAATGAGTTAACTGAATCAAATAGGTTTCCTGAGTTATTCGATGCAATTAATCTTTATGGTTTGAATTACTATCAACACGAATTAATGACTCAGAGATATCTTGGTGTTATTGCGGAAGCTTTGAAAGATTACGATAATGCTTCTAGAAGTGATGGATTTTATATTGACATTGCTTGGGAAGGATTACAAAGAACGACGAAATTTCGTGAACTTGATAGTGATGAACAAAGTAGATTACAGAATGAATGGAAAAAATTTATGATAACAGATAAAAAAAATTGTGATTAATGAAAAAGTTTGTAATTATTTTATTGTTAACTACTGCCAATGTATATTCTCAAAATCATAAAGAAGGTAATCCACCTCTAAATAGCGAAAGTATTTTTATTCTTTTAGATAGAAAAGATGAGTTAATACTTATTGAGAATGATAGAGACGTATTTCTGTTTTTAGACAAACAAGGATTAAATGCAAAAAAGTCTCAAGATAGTATTTATAAAAAATTAAAATCTCCTTATGAATTAACAAAAAATGGACATCTCATAGTTAAGGATCAACCTTTTATTGATCCTTGGTTACAGTTTACTCTTAGTTCCAAGGTTAAATCCATTGAGGCTAGTAAATTAGATAATTATGATTTAAAAAATGGTATAGAATTTATCAAATCTCATTCAAAATATATTGATAAGTTTGCTGTTATCAAAAATTCTGTAGATTCCTGTTATCATATTTATAAAATTTATATCCACGCAATTGAATGATAGAAGCTTTTAAGACAATAGCGGTTATAACAAGTTTACTTTTTACTTCCATTCTTTTAAGTCAGGAGAAAAAGAGAGATACTTTATTTTTTAAATATGATAAAAATTATCTTATTACTTCTAAAGTATCAAAAGATAGTTATTTAATTAAAGATGGTTACTATAATAAAGGAGGGCTTTTCTTTTTTGATAAAAAGCAAGATCATTACAATTTACAGCCTGAAAAAGTTTTAAAATTCAAAAAATTCATTAGATCTTCAAAATTATTTTACAACAAGAAGAAAACTAGAAAATTAAATAACCGTAAGCTTTTAAATTATTTAACTGACTATGTGGTCATTTTTGTTACAAAAGAAGATGCTAAAATAAAATTCATTGAAATGAATACTGGTATCGAAATAGAGTAATAACGATTATTAAGAGGGAGTGGTGTATAACTATTCCCTCTTCTATTTATAACACTTTCATTTTTGTAGATACAGAAAAATTAAACATAATTTCATTATTCAATAAGCTATGAAAAAGATTAATAAAATAATAAATCCTAATTTTGGAGGGCGTATGTTTACACAAAATCAAAAATTTAATATTAAAAAGAGTTTTTATTAATTCATAATGAATCCGGAGACTTCACTATGGATTTTGGAGGGATTCAAAATTGAATAAATTCAGTTTTTGATTTGGCAAAACAAAATAATGATTTAGACAAAGATTTATACTTACAGATATTTGATGTTTCTGGTAACATCTTAGTAAATGACTATGTAATTATTTAATTACACTTCTATATTTCAGGAAGCATGGCAACTGCATTTTCGTCATCCAAAAGTCCCATTGATTTAAGATATCTTTCAGTAGTTTTTACCGTGGTATGACGGCACATTTTCTGAATTTTGATAATATCTTTTCTGCTTTGTACCAATTCACGCAAGCTGTATGCTTAAAACCGTACAACGTATAATCAGGGTCATTATCAAAGCCAAAATGTTCTTTTGCGGACTAGATCGCCCTTTTGAGTATCCCAGACATAGAAAAGTTTATAATCTCCTTTTGCTGAATTTGATTTTACACGTCTCGCTTTTTTGAACTGTGGCATATTTTGATACTGGTCTTTACTCTTTAGTTTAAAACTATCTATTAATGTGGCTTTTCCTGCCACCTCTACTGCCAACCTTCCCTCTCTAAACTAGTAAAGCCTTCATTGTCTACTGACAATGAAGGCTTTATATTAGTCGGGGTGGCAGGATTCGAACCTGCGACCTCCGCGTCCCAAACGCGGCGCGATAACCGGGCTACGCTACACCCCGAATTGATTATCTTTTAACGGCTGCAAATATATGTAAACTCTTTTATTAAAACCTATACAAAACTTGAAAAGATTTATAAAACCGTACTCCATTCTGCTCTGCTCTAAATTATAAGTTATTTTTAAGAAACTATATACCAAGAGTACACGATATTTGAAAAAAATACCTTTTTGAAAAATATAATAACATTCATCTTTTTAATATTGACTACATGCTCATATACTCAATATACTGTCTCTGGAAAAATAATCGATCAAAATACCAGAGCACTATTGACTAACAGTAAGATAACAGATCTGATTTCTGGTAATCAAACAAGCACTGATACTAACGGGGAATTTAATTTTATGATTGAAGGTAATATAATAGAAATCTCACAGATGGGATATCAAACAAAAAAAATCAGTTTCAGTAAAGATCAGTACCTGCTTATAGAACTGGCTCCAACCGTTACCAATCTTAGTGAAGTATATGTTAATAGTCAATCCATTCTAATACCAGAAAAATATGCTACAGAATCTGTAGAGGTAATCGACAGTAATGATATGAGACGTGGTAACATGGTAGAACTACACCCAATTCTTAATAAAGTTCCTGGCGTTTTTATGCAAAATGCAACACTTAATACAAATAGAATTACCATAAGAGGCATTGGTGCACGTAACTTATTTGGTACTGCCAATATCAGAACCTATTTTGGAGATATCCCATTGACAGATGGTAATGGAGAATCATCCATAGAGGATCTGGAACTTGCCTCGGTTTCCCGAATTGACATCCATAAAGGACCTGCTGCCAGTAGTTATGGTGTAGGCTTGGGAGGTACAATTCTACTAAAACCACAATATACATACTCGCAAAAAACTGACGCCTTAGTATCAACATCCCTAGGTAGTTATGGCTTACGTAGATTCGTAACAAAAGCTTCCATCAGAGGAGAAAAATCAAACCTCACTATTCTTTATGGCAATACACATTCAGATGGATATAGATACAACAATGAATATGACAGAAATACAGTGTCCGCAATTTCCAGCATTACATTAGGAATAAAAGACACACTTTCTTTTTTAGGTAGTTTTATGAATCTAAAAGCAGAAATACCAAGTTCCTTAGATCAGGAAGACTATATAAATTCTCCTCGTCAGGCGGCATTTACCTGGGGGAATTCGCAAGCTAATGAAGATGTAGATTATGGAATATTCGGACTTACCTGGCAACACGGTTACAATAAAAATCTCACACAACACACCAGTATTTTTACATCTTTCAGAACCAATGATGAAGATAGGCCTTTTAATATTTTAGAAGAAAAATCAAACATTGCAGGGATAAGAAGTAGAATAATAGGTAATACTTCCTTAGGGCAAAGAGCTATCAAATGGACTATAGGTGGTGAGTTATTCTATGAACTGTATGATAATAGTACATACCAAAACTTGTATGAAGAGTTTCCTACAGGAACGGGTAGCATACGAGGTAGTCAACTATCTGATCTCGATGAAATAAGAATTTACTACACTTTGTTTGCAGAAGTATTTGTAAAAGCAACCGAAAAACTACGTTTTAATGCTGGTATACATCTCAATCAAACTTTTTTTGATATTCAGGATAATTTCATGGATAATGGTATTGACAGTTCTGGCGATTTTTCTTTTTCTCCTATAGTTTCTCCTAAACTGGGAATTAATTATAAATTACACGAACAAGTAATTGCTTATGGCAGTATTGCTCATGGATTCTCTACTCCTACTACTTCAGAAACCTTACTGCCTGATGCAGAATTCAATCCGGATTTACAGCCAGAAATCGGTTGGAACTATGAAATTGGAAGTCGTTTCACTCTTTTAAATAATAAACTAAAAGGTACTTTATCTTTGTATTCTCTTAGAGTAAAAGATTTATTGGTTACCAGAAGAACTACAGAAGATAACTTCTTTGCAATTAATGCAGGAAAAACAACTCATAATGGCATAGAAGGCGAAATTAATTATACACTAATCAAAACTAAAACCGGCTATCTGGATTTCTTTGTAAATGCCTCTGTGTATGATTATAAATTTGATGAATTTATTGATTTAGAAAGTGATTTCTCAGGAAATGATCTTACCGGTGTACCATCAGAAGTGATCAATGCAGGAATCGACCTCATCACTACAAAAGGGCTGTATGGCAATCTAAACGTTCAACATGTAGGAGAGATTCCTGCGAATGATAATAATACAGTAATTAGTAAAACCTATCAACTAATTCATGGGAAAATAGGATATGCTAACAATCTTGGCAAACATTTGCGTTATAATATATATATAGGAGCTAATAACATATTGGATACTACATACGCATCACAGCTTCAGGTGAACGCCACTGGGTTTGGAGCTAATGCTCCCAGGTATTTTTACCCAGGGTTACCTTTTAATGCATTTAGTGGGGTCGATATAAATTATAGATTATAAATAATTATTTGTAATTTTCATTAGTAAACTAAAAGTGAATCATGAAAAAGATCATAATATTTAGAGTAGTATTGCTAACCATCTTTAGTTCCTGCGCTCAGGAAAAGGAAAACGATATTCTATTGGATACGGACCCTAAAAATTATACAACTGAGCTGGTGGTACCTGATTTACAAATCCCTTGGGGAATGGTCTGGTTGCCTGATGGCAGCATGTTAATTACTGAGAAAAGTGGAGAACTTATTCATTATAAGGAAGGAAAAAAGAATACCATTAGCAATGTACCCGAAGTATCTAATAGAGGCCAGGGAGGTTTACTGGACATTGAATTACATCCTAAGTATGAAGAAAATGGATGGATATACATCACATACTCTTCTACAGAAGGTTCAGAAAAAGGGAGTCACACAGCATTGATAAGAGCGCAATTAAAAAATAACCAACTTACCTCCATTGAAAAACTATATAAAGGAACTCCTAATACAACACGAGGGCATCATTTTGGATCTAGAATAGAGTTTGACACAAACGGCTTCTTATATTTCAGCATTGGAGAACGAGGAAATAGAGATGAAAATCCACAAGATATCACTAGAGATGGAGGTAAAATATATAGATTACATGATGATGGAAGTATCCCGGAAGATAACCCCTTTATCAATCAACAAGGTGCCAAAAAAGCAATCTTTTCTTATGGGCATCGCAACCCTCAAGGTATGGCACTACATCCTACAACTGGTACTATCTGGGTACACGAACACGGACCCAGAGGAGGAGATGAAATCAACATTATTAAGAAAAAAGCAAATTATGGCTGGCCAGTAATTACATATGGTATTAATTACAGTGGTACATCAATTACAGATATGACTGCTAAAGAAGGAATGGAGCAACCTATGTATTACTGGGTTCCTTCTATTGCTCCCAGTGGCATGGCCTTTGTTACTAGTGATAAATACCCCGACTGGAAAAATGACCTGCTCGTAGGATCATTAAAATTTCAGTATCTGGAGTTAGTTGAACTGGATGGCAATAAAGTAATAGGACGAAAAAAACTTGTAGAAGACATCGGTAGGGTTCGCAATGTAAGACAAGGACCAGATGGATATATTTATGTAGCCGTAGAGAATAAAGGAATTGTAAAAATTACACCTAATTAAAGATGAAAAAACACGTTAAAAAACTCATCCTCCTGGAAGCAATTGTCTTTCTAAGCTGTCTCTCTCTTCTGACTGGTCAAGAAGCGCATAAAAACAATAGCACAGAATACACCTCATTGTATCAAGATACCGAACTATCAAAAAGTATTGCGCGGGGTTCAGAAATTTATACAGACTTCTGCATGCAATGTCATCTTCCTGATGGAAAAGGAACACCAAAAGTGATTCCTCCTTTAGCAGGATCTGACTGGTTAGTAACTAAGAGACAAGAAAGTATTCATTCTATCAAATACGGTTTACAAGGTCCTATTAAAGTAAATGGTCAATCTTTTAATAGCGCTATGTCCTCGTTAGGACTAGAAGATGAAGAAATTGCAGATGTTATGAATTATATTATGAGTAACTGGGGAAATACACAAGAAAAAATGGTGACTACAGAAGAAGTAACCGCTGTAGAAAAATAAGAGTAAGTAATAATTTATGAAGGTTCTGTTGTTTTTTATGATAGTATACTTGGGGACTATTGGATATGCTCAAGGAAGATATGAGGAATCTCCTAACACGTATAAATTCAGATATAAGTCAGAGGCATTTAGAGGTTCTAGGCTTTCAATAACCGCAAAACTAAGAGCCATTAAAAACAGTCCTAAGTATTCTGGTATCCCTGCAGAAATACAAGTAGAATTAGATCATCTTTTTATAGCTGCAAAAGATCAGGCATTACCTAAACTATATAAAGAAAATGCAATTTTGTTTCTCGATGCTTTATACAGATATGAAGAGTTTGTAATTCTATATAATAACTCACTATACGAAGTTATAGAAAAATTAAAACGAGATATGAAACGTATCGATTTTAAACTTGAAAGAGAATTCACAAAATCAAAAGCAGTATTGGATCGGACACAAAAAGAAGATCCTACCAATACCAAAGAAATAAATCATATTGAAAAAGAACTTTACAAAAATCAAGTCAGACTAGCTAGTCATAGATGGATGAAGAAAAAATTTGATACGTATAAAGGTATTAATATGGTAGAACAACCTGATCAACTTATTAAAGATTTTAAACAACAAGCAGCAGCACAGGTGTTTTCATTATTTAATGAAGAAAAGAAATATGAAATCAAAACTTATCTGGAAAATGAGATCATAGAGTTTTACTACAACAAATCACTGGCAGAGATCGATCCAGAAATACTGGACCTTCAATATATTAATAAAATATAGTTTTAAAAAAAACAGTATCATTATTTTGCATACAAATGGTAGTAACCCCTACAATATATAAAGTAATAGGATTGATGTCTGGCACATCACTAGATGGCCTTGATATCGCTTATTGTCACTTCCAGAAAATTGGTGACAATTGGTCTTTTACTATTCCGGTGGTAGAAAGCATTGATTATACGGCTGAATTTAGGGAAAAGTTAAAAAACACAGTACAGCTGGACGCCGCTTCATTATTAACCTTTGGTAATGAATATGGTATCTGGTTAGGAAAACAAGTAAAAAAATTTATCAATCGCCATAAGTTAACAATTGATTTTATTGCCAGTCACGGTCACACTGTATTTCATCAACCAGATATTGGACTAACCTATCAAATAGGTTCTGGACAGCATATAGCAAGTAGTTCTAATCAAAAGGTAATCGCAGATTTTAGAACAAAAGATGTTGTACTTGGCGGTCAAGGAGCACCACTGGTTCCGATTGGCGATCAATTACTATTTGGTCAATACGATTTCTGTCTTAATCTGGGAGGCATCAGTAATATTTCGTTTCAATTAGAAGATAAAAGAATAGCATACGATATTTCTCCAGTAAATATGTTACTTAATTTTATTTGTAAGCAAATTGATTTAGATTATGACCACGGTGGACAATTAGCTCATACAGGAAAATTAAACCCAGTTTTATTGAATCGTTTGAATGAATTGACATACTATAAAAAGCCTTTTCCTAAGTCATTAGGGTATGAGTGGTTTATGAATAAGGTGATCCCGATTATCAATAATACTAATGATACCGTAGAAAATTTATTGCATACCTCTGTATATCATATTACAGAACAAATAGCTAACAGCCTGAAAGAGACAAAAAAAGAGAACTCAACACTTTTTATTACTGGTGGGGGAGCTAAAAATCATTTTCTAATAGAAACTTTACAAGAACGATTAAGCAAATTTTCTAAAATAATTATACCTGATGAAAATAGTATTGATTACAAAGAAGCCTTAATCTTTGCTTTCTTGGGTGTTTTAAGAGAAAGAAATGAAATAAATTGCTTAAGCTCTGTTACAGGAGCTAAAAAAGATTGCGTATCTGGTGTGGTATTCTATCCATAATTCGTTTATGCAAATCTACTTCAGAAGTCTAAGTTGAATTCTGAATTGAGAAGTAGTCATAACTCGAAAACTATTTCTAAATTTGCCAAAAAAAATATACATGCTAATTATTGGTATTGCAGGAGGAACAGGTTGCGGAAAAACAACTGTAGTAAATCAAATAGTAAATGAATTACCCGAAAACGAAGTATGTGTTATTTCACAAGACTCCTATTACAAAGATACCAGCCACCTAAGCTATGAGGAAAGAACGAAAATAAATTTTGATCATCCACAATCCATTGATTTTGATTTATTAGTAACCCACCTTAGTGATTTAAGAAATGGAAATACAATACAACAACCTGTTTATTCCTTTGTAGATCACAATAGAACTCATGAAACAGTTATTACAAAACCTAGCAAAGTAATCATCGTAGAAGGAATTTTGATCCTTACCAATCCTCGCATACGGGATATGTTTGACATAAAAATATATGTACAAACGGATAGTGATGAACGTCTTATTAGACGATTAAAAAGAGATATTTCTGAAAGAGGCAGAGACATGGAAGAAGTATTAGATCGATATCAGAACACCTTAAAACCTATGCACCAGCAATTTATTGATCCAACTAAAGAGTTTGCTGATTTAATTATTCCAAATAATAACTATAATAATGTCGCTATTGATATTGTTCGAACAATTGTAAAAGAACGTTTGACTTAACTTTTGTACCTTTATAACTAAAATTATATAATCCAGATTGAAGCTAAAACGCTATTTCGAAAAGCTAAGGAATACACCTGCATTGATTCCTGTTTTTGCCATATTTTTAAATAAATATGTCCTCATAGTCCTTGTCTTTATGGTTTGGATGTTATTTTTAGATGCTAACTCTTGGTTTACTCATAGAGAGCTTGATCAGGAGATTAAAGAATTAAAAGATAATAAGGAATATTATAAAAAAGAGATTATTAAAGATCAGAAAGATATAAAAACGCTTAAAGATAGTAATGAGCTCGAAAAATTTGCTCGAGAAGAATATTTTATGAAACGTGATGATGAAGAAATATACATTATAGAATATGAGGACAGTATTTTAAAAAATGAAGACGATGACTAAACCTTTATTTACTGATTTTGAACAAGTTTCTGCAAAACAGTGGAAACAAAAAATACAATTTGATTTAAAAGGTGCTGACTATAATGATACTTTGATATACAAATCATTAGAAAACATTGACGTTAAACCCTTCTACTCAAAGAACGATCTTCCTAAAAACAGTGTATCTATTGATCATACTACTTCTTGGAAAAATACTCAACAAATAGAAGTAACAGAAACAAAAACAGCCAATACAAAGGCACTTAATGCCATACAAAAGGGAGCTGAAAGCATCTACTTTATAATTACAAAAGAAACCATTGATCCAGAAGAACTGTTGCAAAACATTCCTGTAACTATACCAATATATATAGAACCTAATTTCCTTTCTGTAGAATATTGTACAAAATTAAACCAAGTTGCTTCTCATGTAAAACATGAATTATACCTTTTTACCGATATTATAGGAAATTTAGCAAAAACCGGAAACTGGTTCACTAGCCTAAAAGAAGATTATCAGAGATTAGGTTCAATTATAAAAGAGTCTTCGCACCTTAAAAGTTGTTTGAGTATAGATTTAGGTCTGTTACAGAATTCCGGAGCAACAATGATCCAACAATTAGCATATGGACTGGCACATGCAAATGAATATTTACACTTTATAAATACCGACAAAAGCATTGATTTTAACGATAAAAAAAACGATCTAATACACAAGAACCTTGTTTTTAAAGTAGCTATTGGAGGGAATTATTTCTTTGAAGTAGCTAAACTAAAGGCTTTACGCCTATTATGGTCTTCTCTATCTTCAGAGTACCGGATACTAAAAAAATGTCATATATTTGCATATCCTTCACACAGAAACAAAACGATCTTGGATTATAATGTAAATATGCTTCGTACAACTACAGAATGTATGAGCGCGATCATAGGAAATGCAGACACAATTTACAATCTTCCTTATGATACAATTTATAACAAGGAGAATGATTTTGGCAATAGAATAGCAATAAATCAGCTTTTAATTTTGAAAAACGAAAGCTATTTTGACAAAGTAAACAATCCGGCATCAGGATCTTTTTACATTGAAAACATAACAAATCAATTAGCAGAAAAAGCTCTCGATTTGTTTAAAAATATCGAAAAAAATGGTGGATATTTGAACCAATTAAAACAAGGAATTATACAAAGAAAAATTAAAGAAAGTGCAGAAAAAGAACAAGAACTTTTTAACGCTAAAAAACTAATTTTAACAGGAGTAAACAAATACAAAAACAACAATGAGAATACTCCTACAATTAAAAAATCAGTATCTTTAGATAAAAAACCAAGAAAAACCCTTATTAATCCTATTGTAAGAAGAAGATTAAGTGAAAAAATAGAAAAAAACCTTATATAACGCCAATAATTAGATACTTATTGTTATCTTACGCCTTATTAACAATTAATTAACATTATCAAATCTAAATCGATGCCCCATAAGATTAGATCATTGACGACTTTTTTAATAGTCACTTTGTTTTTTACCTCATATAGTAAAGCACAAACATTTGATTGTCTTTCTATTGATGAAAGCAATCTTGCTAAGAAATCTTTTGAATCGTTTCAAGAAGATCTCTTCACTTATTACAAATTTAACAACGATACCATAAAAATATATCGTAAATTTTTAATGGAAATCGCAAGTTTATCCATTGACTTGAAAAAATTTCCGTCAGCAGTTTCCATACAACTTGCTCGTGATTTTAAGAATAAAGCAAGCGATAAAAAGTCAATTTGGGTGCGACTTAGTGATTATGAACAGGATGAAGCTACAAAAAAACCTTCTCCATATATCCCACCTGCCAAAGGAGAAAAAGAAGAAATATTAACATTCAATTATAGAGGAGGCTTTATACAATGCCTCAAAAACACAAACGCAAGTGAGGATTTTAAAAAGATCATACAGACCTTAGAAGATGATGCCAATGTAAGCACTTCTTTAATTGCTCAGAAACTCTTTTATATGACAGATAAGGAAATTAACACCCCTCAAGTCAAAAAATTCATAGCGTTTGACATCTATTTCTCTATTCTGATTGTCATAGAGAAAGCATTTGGATAAGATCTAACAATTATAATATTCACAACTAAACACAATATAATTTCCGTTTTCTGTAATAAATAAGTATTTAAACTGTAATTTTACATGGTTATTGATATTTATTTCTTCTATGAAAACTCAATTATTATTTTGTTTTTACATCGACCCACTTCTTATACCATTTAGCGATGTTATAAATGAAAAAAAAATATTCCAATATATAAGAAGAAGGAACACTCATAGTATTTGTATTACTAAATATCTTACTTTAAAAAAATTACAATCTCGTTTAAAAAAAACAAGAGATTTCACAATGTTTCAATCTATCTTTGAGACTAATCATTTCAAAAAAAATATTCAGATTTTTGTTAATGGTTGTTTTTGTTACTTCCAACAAAAGGCATATATAATCAATTCAGCAACCCTGAATGAATTGAATGTTGATTCATCTATTGAAAAACGAAATTATAGTAATGGCTAGAAAAAATATTCAACATCTCACCTTGGCTTCGGGAACCTCAACTATCCCAAATAAAAATAACTCTGATGTTTTCATCAGTGCAGAAGGTATTGATATAAAAAACAGCTATACTGAAGAAGATATCTCAAACATAGAACACCTTAACTTTGCAGCAGGTATTCCACCCTATTTACGGGGGCCATATACTACAATGTATGTACGTCGCCCCTGGACGATCCGTCAATATGCAGGATTCTCCACAGCGGAAGAAAGTAATGCTTTTTACCGTAGAAATCTCGAAGCCGGTCAGAAAGGATTGTCCGTTGCTTTTGATCTTGCTACACATCGCGGTTATGATAGCGATCATGAGCGGGTTTTTGGTGATGTAGGAATGGCTGGAGTTGCCATTGATACTGTAGAAGACATGAAAATTCTTTTTGATCAGATTCCTCTGGATCAAATGTCTGTATCTATGACAATGAATGGAGCTGTACTACCCGTCATGGCATTTTACATCGTAGCTGCAGAAGAACAAGGTGCTGATAAAAAAACACTTTCAGGAACCATCCAGAACGATATCCTCAAAGAGTTTATGGTACGCAATACCTATATCTACCCTCCTGCTCCTTCAATGAGAATTATCGGTGATATTTTTGAATATTGTTCTAAAAACATGCCAAAATTTAACCCAATCAGCATTTCCGGGTACCATATGCAAGAAGCAGGTGCTACCTGTGATATAGAACTGGCATATACACTCGCAGATGGAATTGAATATGTAAAAAAAGGAATTGAAGCAGGGATGGATATCGATACTTTTGCTCCTCGCTTATCTTTTTTCTGGGCGATTGGCATGAATCATTTTATGGAAATTGCCAAAATGAGAGCAGCGCGAATGCTTTGGGCAAAATTGATCAAAAAATTTAATCCCAAAAATCCAAAATCATTAATGCTACGAACCCATTGCCAAACCAGTGGCTGGAGTCTTACTGCCCAAGACCCTTTTAATAACGTAGCCAGAACATGTATTGAAGCTAGCGCAGCAGCTTTTGGAGGAACACAAAGTTTGCATACGAATGCTTTAGACGAAGCTATTGCATTACCTACTGATTTTTCCGCTAGAATTGCCAGAAATACGCAGATTTACCTACAGGAGGAAACACAAATAACTAAAACCGTAGATCCCTGGGCAGGTAGTTATTATGTAGAAAAATTAACCCATGATATTGCAGAAAAAGCTTGGGAACTCATTGAAGAAGTAGCATCACTAGGAGGAATGACTAAAGCCATTGAAGCAGGTATTCCTAAAATGAGAATTGAAGAAGCTTCTGCGCGTAAGCAAGCTAGAATTGATAGCGAACAAGACATTATTATTGGTGTTAACAAATTTGCATTAGACAAAGAAGATCCTATCGCAACCTTAAAAGTTGACAATGATGCCGTAAGAGAACAACAAATAAAGGGGCTAAATGATGTTAAAACTTCTAGAAATGAGGCTGCCGTGCAGAAAGCATTGCATAAATTAACACAAGGAGCTAAAGACGAAACTAAAAATTTGTTAGCTTTAGCAATAGAAGCTGCCAGATTGAGAGCTACATTAGGAGAAATCAGCATGGCGCTGGAAAATGTATTTGGAAGATATAAAGCAGAAATTAAATCATTTACAGGAGTGTATGCTAAGGAAATAAAAAATGACGAATCCTTTCATAAAGCCAGGGAACTCGCCAATCAATTTGCCGATCTGGAAGGTCGTAGACCAAGAATTATGATTGCTAAAATGGGGCAAGACGGGCATGATCGAGGTGCAAAAGTAATTGCAACAAGTTATGCGGATGTAGGTTTTGATGTGGATATAGGTCCTCTATTCCAGACACCTGCAGAATCAGCAAAACAAGCCATAGAAAATGATGTCCATATTGTCGGGGTATCATCACTGGCTGGCGGACACAAAGCACTTGTGCCTCAAATTATTGAAGAACTCAAAAATTATGGAAGAGAAGATATTATGGTCATCGTAGGAGGTGTAATACCACCAGATGACTATGATTACTTATTTCAAGCGGGTGCTATAGCCATTTTTGGTCCCGGAACAAAAATTAGTGAAGCGGCCATCACCATTTTAGAGATTTTGATTTCAGCATTTGAATAATTTAAAAATACTATGCAAGCATAGTATTAAAATATAAATTGTAACTTTCAGCAGAATACTGATAATGATACTTATATAAAGAATATGGATTATACTAAAAAAATGCTTCGTGATGGAGCACTTGAAGGAAAAAACATTGTCGTTACCGGAGGGGGAAGCGGTCTAGGAAAATCAATGACAAAATACTTTCTGGAACTTGGAGCAAAAGTAGCAATTACCTCGCGTAATTTAGAAAAGCTGCAGAATACAGCAAAAGAATTGGAAACAGAAACGGGAGGAACCTGTTTTCCTGTTCAGTGCGATGTACGTCATTATGACCAAGTAGAATCAATGAAAGATGCTGTAATTAAAGAATTTGGTTCTGTAGACATTTTACTCAATAATGCAGCAGGAAACTTCATTTCTCCTACAGAACGATTATCTGCTAATGCTTTTGACACGGTTATAGACATTGTTTTAAAGGGAACCAAAAACTGTACATTAGTCTTTGGGAAGCATTGGATTGACACAAAATATAAAAACACTACAGTACTTAATATAGTCACTACATATGCCTGGACAGGCTCCGCCTATGTAGTACCCAGTGCTACCGCAAAAGCTGGTGTTTTAGCAATGACCAGATCATTAGCTGTAGAATGGGCAAAGTATGGAATGCGATTTAATGCAATCGCTCCGGGACCATTCCCTACAAAGGGTGCTTGGGATCGATTACTACCTGGCGATATGAAAGAAAAGTTTGATCTTTCTAAAAAAGTACCGTTAAAACGTGTAGGAGATCATCAAGAGTTAGCCAATCTGGCTGCATATTTAGTTTCAGATTTCTCTGCATATGTAAATGGAGAAGTAGTAACCCTGGATGGTGGAGAATGGTTAAAAGGTGCCGGACAATTTAATCTTTTAGAACAAGTTCCTGAAGAAATGTGGGATATGCTAGAAGCAGCTGTACGCGCCAAACGAAATACATAAAAGATACGACTGTTATTAAAAATCCATTATCAGACATGTCTGATAATGGATTTTTAATTCATTTTCTACAGCATAACTTTTGTAAGGTTTTAGAGATTTTTGCAAAACTCATTTGTACTCATCAATAAAAATAACACTTCATAATTCATTTTAACTTGATCTATTTTGGCAAAAAAAGAAATGAACTAACCATTTTTTAATATGTTATCGGTTTTATTATAGTATAATCACCTGAATGTTGTAACACTAATCGCTTGAATTCATAAATTGTAGTAACATACGCCACGAGTCGGCACATTATAATATTCTTTAAATTTGATTTAAATAAAAAATTACAACTAGACCTGAAACAACAAGGTATATTTAATTAAACACGGATCACACTTAATTTTATGTATCAATGTTAATAATTTCATTTTTATACTGTGTAAATAGTTGTATTTTTAACACCTAAAAACAAATATCCCCCTATGGGTAAAATTATAGCAATTGCCAACCAAAAAGGAGGCGTGGGTAAGACTACAACCTCAGTTAATTTAGCCGCTTCTCTAGGAGTTTTAGAGAAAAAAGTGTTACTTATTGATGCAGATCCTCAGGCTAACGCAACATCGGGGCTTGGCTTAGATGTAGACACCATAGAGAAAGGAACTTATCAAATTTTGGAACATACTTTAAACCCAAAAGAAGCTATCCTCTCTACAAGTGCTCCTAATGTAGAGATCCTTCCTTCTCATATAGATCTTGTCGCTATAGAAATTGAATTGGTTGATAAAGATCAAAGGGAGTATATGCTAAAAAGAGCGCTTGAAAATATTAAATCAGAATATGATTATATTCTGATTGATTGTGCACCTTCTCTGGGACTTCTTACACTAAACGCTTTAACTGCTTCTGACTCTGTACTAATCCCGATTCAATGCGAATATTTTGCTTTAGAAGGACTCGGCAAATTATTAAATACTATAAAAAGCATTCAGAAAGTTCACAATAAAGAATTAGATATTGAAGGCCTTTTGTTAACAATGTATGATTCACGATTACGTTTATCGAATCAGGTAGTAGAAGAAGTACAAAAGCATTTTAATGAAATGGTTTTTAAAACAATCATTCAAAGAAATATCCGTTTAAGTGAAGCACCCAGTTATGGCGAAAGTATAATAAATTATGATGCTTCTAGTAAAGGTGCCAGCAATTACTTAAGTTTGGCACACGAAATTATAAAGAAAAATAGTTAATGATTCATGGCGAAGGCAACAAAAAAACAAGCATTAGGTAGAGGGTTATCGGCATTATTAAAAGACCCTGAAAACGACATTAAATCAGTAGAAGATAAAAATGCGGATAAAGTTGTTGGTAATATTATAGAACTGGATATCAACAGTATTGAGGTAAATCCTTTTCAACCCCGAACTAGCTTTAATGATGAAACACTACAAGAACTCGCTACATCCATTAAAGAAATAGGCGTAATCCAACCCATAACGGTTCGTAAACTAGATTTTGATAAATACCAACTTGTTAGTGGAGAAAGGAGATACAGAGCTTCTAAGCTGATAGGACTCAAAACGATTCCTGCTTACATACGTATCGCCAATGATCAGGAATCACTAACCATGGCATTGGTAGAGAATATACAACGCCAGGATTTAGATCCAATTGAGATTTCCTTATCTTATCAGCGATTGATCGATGAAATTAATTTAACCCAAGAACAATTAAGTGATCGGGTGGGTAAAAAAAGATCTACAATAGCTAATTATTTAAGACTTCTTAAATTAGACCCTATCTTGCAAACTGGTATTCGGGATGGATTCATTTCTATGGGGCATGGACGTGCTTTAGTTAATGTGGAAGATACGAAGCAACAATTAGATATTTATGAAAAAATAATTAGTAATTCGTTATCTGTTCGTAACACTGAACAATTAGTACGGTCTTTACATAATAAGGAAGAAAATTCAGTTCCTGAAAAAACTGAGAATAAAATGCCACATTATATTGCCAAAGGAATCAAAGATTTTGCAACATACTTTGGAGCAAAAATCGATGTAAAAGTGTCTGGCAATGGTCGTGGAAAATTAATTATTCCATTTTCTTCTGAAGAAGATTTTAAACGTTTAAAGAAGCTTATTAATAGTGAAGAGTAATCTCATCTATATCACCTTAATTGTGTTTTTTTCTTTTCATCAAATCTCTGCGCAAGAGGAGGACGAAGGAGAAGAATTAAAAATCGTGACAGAAGAAGTTGCTGTTAAAAAAAAGAAAAAAGAAAAAAAGTTCAAGCCTTATGAACCTTTAGCTCCTGCGCGCGCCGCGTTTTATTCAGCAATCTTACCTGGTTTGGGTCAGTTAAACAATGGCGACTACTGGAAAGTACCTATTGTGTATGCTGCACTGGGAACAACCATCTATTTTTATAGTGAAAACAGCAGAGTGTATAACAGGCTCAGAGATGTTTATAAAAAGAGAATTTCTGGCGTAGACGCTGCCGATCTTGATTTTTCGGATTTTTCTGATGATCAGTTAATAAGCCTGCAAACAAGTTTCCGAAAGGATAGAGAGGGATTTCTTTTAGGTACTGTTGCTATATATTTAGCAAATATTATTGAAGCTAATGTTGCTGCTCATTTAAGACAATATAATATATCAGAAGACCTAACATTTAAACCAAAATTAAATTTTAATGAGTTTAATGCCAGACCTAGTTATGGTGTATCATTAAACTATAGTTTTTAAAAGTTATAAGTATAACTTTTATAATTACACAACTACCAAAATATGAAAATCGCATTGCTAGGATATGGCAAAATGGGTCAAACCATAGAAAAGATAGCTATCAAAAGAGGGCATACTATTGTGCTCAAAGTAGATAAAGATGACACTAATTACGATGTATCTGTAGCTGATGTAGCTATTGATTTTAGTATTCCCGATGCCGCCGTGAATAATATTACAAATTGTTTTAACGCCGGAGTACCTGTTGTTTCAGGAACTACTGGATGGCTATCTCACTATGACCAGATGGTAGCTTTATGTAAGAAACAGAAAGGAGCGTTCATTTATGCATCCAATTATAGTCTGGGAGTGAATTTATTTTTTGAACTTAATAAGAAATTAGCTAAAATGATGAGTCCTGTAGAGGGCTATGATATCAAAACAGAAGAGATTCATCATACTCAAAAACTAGATGCGCCTAGTGGAACCGCTATCACATTGGCAGAAGGGATTATTGAAAATACGACAAAAGAATCGTGGCAATTAGATCATGGAGATGCTACTACTATTCCTATTGTTGCGAAACGAATAGGAGATGTTCCCGGAACGCATTTAATTACCTACACCTCTGATGTAGATGATATAGAAATTAAACACACAGCACACAATCGACAAGGTTTTGCTCTTGGTGCAGTTGTAGCTGCAGAATGGTTACATACAAGAACAGGAGTTTATGGGATGAAAGATGTTTTGGGCTTATAAAAAAGAACACTAACTGTACCTTGTTTATCAATAACATTACCGACATAAAAAACACATAGAATGACACTCACAGAATGGTTTATTTTTTTCATAGTAGTACAAGTACTACATTTTTTAGGCACATGGAAATTGTACGTAAAAGCAGGTAGAAAAGCCTGGGAAGCTGCAGTACCTGTTTATAATGCAGTGATATTAATGAAAATTATCAATCGATCATGGTGGTGGGTGATTCTTCTCTTTATCCCCGTCATTAATGTCATCATGCTTCCTATTATCTGGGTAGAGACTATCCGTAGTTTTGGAAAAAATACGACAACAGATACAGTCTTAGTGATTGCAACCCTAGGCTTCTATATATTCTACATAAACTATATGGTGGATGTAACCTATATTGAAGATCGCAGTTTAAAACCAAGAACTGCCGCTGGAGAATGGACAAGTTCTATTCTTTTTGCCGTAGTTGCAGCCACAATTGTACACACTTATTTTATGCAACCGTATACTATCCCTACGGGCTCTTTAGAAAGAACATTACTCATTGGTGACTTTCTGTTTGTAAGTAAGTTTCATTATGGAGCCAGAACTCCTATGACTGCTGTCTCGTTTCCTATGGTGCATGATACAATCCCAAAATTAGGAGTCAAATCTTATCTTGAAAAACCACAATATCCATATTTTAGAATTCCCGGATTTCAGAATATCAAACGTAACGATATTGTTGTCTTTAGCTGGCCAATCGATACCGTGCGCTTTTTTAGAGATCCATCAGGTATTCATGTCTATAAACCTATCGACAAGAAATCAAATTACGTGAAACGTTGCGTAGGTATTCCTGGAGATTCTTTATCTATTATAGATGGAAAAGTACATATTAACAACAAACCTTTACAACTTCCGGAAAGAGCAAGAGTACAATACTCTTATAGCTTACAAACAAAAAGTGGTTTTGACCCAAAAGCATTATATGATCGATATAAATTAATTTATGGTCGCAATATATATCCCGTAGACAATAGCGGTGGGTATCATATTCAGGAATTATCAGAAGAAAATGCCAATAAGCTTAAGAACAATCCTTTTGTTACTAGTCTTCAGCGATCTATCGCTCCAAAATCCGCAAAAAACCCTTCGATATTTCCTAATAATGGAAAAGTAAATTGGAATATAGATAATTTTGGAGCTATTTATATCCCTGAAGCTGGAAAAACCGTCAAAATGGACTTACAGAGTTTTTCTTTATACAGAAGGATTATCGAGGTATATGAAGGTTCTGAAATGGGTATTAATAACAAATTAACTGTCAATGGTACAGAAATACTTCTTAATGGAAAACCTATAGAAAATTATACCTTTAAGCAAGATTATTATTGGATGATGGGAGACAATCGCCATAATAGTGAAGATAGCCGTATGTGGGGATATGTACCCGCTAATCATGTCGTAGGAAAACCAGTGTTCATCTGGATGAGTTGGGACTCTAACGGAAAAGGGTTTAACAAAATCAGATGGGAACGCTTATTTACAACTGTAGGAGGAAGCGGAGAGCCTGTATCTTACTTATACTACTTTCTGATTGCTCTGGCAGGATGGATCGGTTTTAAACAATATAAAAAGAGAAAGAAGGCTTAAGTAAATAGATGATTTCAATCTTCTTCGTAGAATCTTTGACATAAAAAATAACGATGTTGACCCTATGGAAATTAACATCGTTATTTCAAGCTGACATTAATAAGATAAAGTTAAAAGAATTATATCCATAAAGAGCTGACTGATTTAAAAGCCGTCCAGAGTTATTCTAAAAAAACAGGTATCGATCATTAAACAACAAAAAAAGAACTCCAAAACATTGAAAACTACCCTACTCCATCCGATGTATTTTGGATCTATAGCACAGTATATAGCTATTGCCAAGTCTGATACTATCATTTTTGAAAATCAGGATACCTATCAAAAGCAAACCTATCGCAATCGTACCTATATCTACGGAGCTAATGGTAAACTATTACTTACGGTACCTATCAAGCATACAGGAAAAGACAAACGCCAACTTTATAAAGATATTAAAATCGAAAATGATTTTCAGTGGCAATTATTACATTGGAAATCCTTGGAGACTGCCTATCGTACCTCCCCTTTTTTTGAGTATTATGAAGATGATTTTGTTCCGTTATTCAAAAAAAAGAAACAATTTTTACTAGATTTTAACTATGAGTGCATGCAAGTAGTTTGGGACTGCTTACAATTAGATTTATCCTATAATAAAACAAATTCTTATCAGAAGGAAGTTACTGATAGTAACGACCTGAGAATGCTTGTCAATGCACGTAAAGAAGCACCTATAGAAATAGAAAGCTATATCCAGGTATTTACAAGCAGACATGGATTCATCCCTAACCTCTCTATACTTGATTTACTTTTTAATGAGGGAACAAATGCGCTCGCTTATTTAGAAGAGCAATCTATTTTTTAATGATTAGACCTATCATACATTATGGCTTTCATTTATTAGTTCCATTAGGTATTGCCCTTTTACTATATCCAAAAACTTGGAAAAAAACATACCTTATCTTGATAGGTGCAATGCTAATTGATTTAGATCATTTATTAGCAGAAGACATTTTTGATCCTAATCGATGTAGTATTGGATTTCATGTTTTACACAGTACATACGCTATTATAGGGTATTTTATATTACTGATCCCAAAAAAGACCAGAATTTTTGGCATTGCTTTACTATGGCATATAGGTACTGATCAACTAGACTGCTGGATGATGTGATACTTTATAAATTAGTATCATAACCTTTATTGTTCGATTTATTTGGAGTGTAGTAAGAATCCTTTTTTGATTTATAAAATTTTTAGTACCTTCAAAATGTGTATAATTAGGATTTAACCTTAAATTCATCATCCCAGATCTATGAAAAAAATTTTACTTATCATTTTTGCTATAGCCTTGTTTTCTTGTAAAAATGAAGGAGAAACAAAAGAAAAGCAAAATACCAATCAAACAAGTGTAATACCTCTAAAAAGACCTGATATCAAATCATCCATGGTTGCTAATCTTGCTGATAAATTATCTCCTGAAGAATCAAATACCCTTTTTACCAAAAGACGAAAAAAAGAATTAAGTATTGATTATCGTCATCTCGATGTCTATACATATGAGGATATAGAAGGCACTCACTATTTAGTCAATTCAAAGCATATACTCTCTGAAGAAAAAGATACTTTATATGATAAAATGAAATTGTTTGATTTACGGTATAAAGACAAACAATTTAAAAAAAGATTTACGGTTAAGGATAATATTGATTCCGCTTGGGAAACCTCTATTTGGTTATGGACGACATATTCTGAAATCGATGATTTTGATGGAGATGGTTTAACTGATCTGATCCTTGTGTATGGAACTACGGGTCAGGATATGTATGTAGATGGTAAAGTCAGAATTGTGATTTATAGCAAGAAGAAAACTACGATCAGGCATCAGAATAGTGATCTGGATGACGGAAGAATCACTAAAATAAAAGCTTCTTTTTATGTATTACCTTCTGAAATACAAGATGTAGTAAAAGAAAAAATGAGATTAATGATGGAAAACGGTCATGCTCGCTTTGCTGCCAATTGGGAAAAAGAAATGGCTAATAAATCTTATAATATCTTAGAAAAGTAAATGAACTTTATATAGTTTTTAAAATAATAACCGCTTTTTAAATCCAATTGAATACTGCTCCCTATAGAAATCAACTACGTAACATACTCAATATAGTTAGTTTAGGTATTGATAAATATGTAATAGTTATTTTTCAAAAATACTTATGGGTATTCTATTACGATCGTATTTCTTTAGTTTATTATTTTTTAAATCAATCCCTATTAATGAGGTCCAAAAATTGTCAGAATCAGGAACAAATTCATAGGATATATAGAGGCTTTCCTGCTCCCAGGATAAAGGTACCGGTACCATTTTAGAAATAGAATATTGATTAATTATAGAATCAATCGGAGCTTTATTTCTCAATAAATAAAAGTTTTCTTTTTGTTTTTTTTCATTATAATCGCCAAAAGATAAAAATGAAATTGTATCATTCTTTATAATCATCTTATAATGAGCATAGATAGTAGTAGGAGTGAAAAGATTTTTATGTATTGTTTCTCTTAAGTAGATAGAATCTTTATGAAAAGATACACCTTTCTTAAAAACAACATCATTTTTTGACATACACACGTAGTCTTTACGTTCTTCACTAACACTACTTGTTTTGTTATAAGTTGCAATAATTTGGCTCTCTATTTGGTCAGAATAATACTCATAATTCTTTCTATATAAAGTATCTAATTTTTTTTGATCCTGATCTAAAACAATAATTGTATCCAAGCCACTAACATCAAAATAGTGCTGACCTATAGTATCCTGAATTTTATACCTTTCATGATCTTCTGTTTTACTAATCAGTTCCCCGATATAGCTTTTGAGGTTTCCATGAAATTCCTTGAATGGATCAGGCGTCAAATCATTAAAAGACAATGATATATAATAATCTTCTTCCTGATACATAGGCTGCAATACTCCAATATAGACAGATTCTTCCTGCATTTCATTGACAATAATAGAATTTTGTAAACTCTTATGATCTTCAGAAATGGACTCCCTTTCTCCTGATAAAGTTATTACTACCTCCTTTGCATCTTGATTATCTTTAGTATCTTTCTTACAAGAAAAGTTAATGATCAATAATGTTAATAGCACACTTGCTAAAGATACTTTTTTAGTAATCAAAAAATTCTTAAATATCATACATCCACACTATTACTTTTAATTACCTTTTGTAACCAAAGTGCTGATTTTTTTGGAGTACGCTTCAATGTTTTAAAATCAACATAATGCAGTCCAAAACGTTTGTCATATCCGGAAGCCCACTCAAAATTATCCATAAATGACCACGCAAAATATCCTTTGAGCTTTACTCCTCCATCAATTGCTTGCTGACAAGCTTCTAAATACCCTTTATAAAAATCCAAACGTTCCTGATCATCAACTGTACCATCAATAAGTTCATCGGCGTATGCACATCCATTTTCAGTAATATAAATATCAGGTTGATCGTACCGTTTATTAATCCATTCCAGCATTTTTTTACAACCCCAGGGTACCACTGCCCAATTCATCAAAGTAAGATTCCAATCTGGGTCTAATGACAAATCGACATCCTGATCTTCTGAAATTCCTCCATTACCATATACATTCTGTTCTTTACTATTCCCATCATTATGGGCTGCATACATGGTAGTGTAATGATTGAGCCCAAAGAAATCAGAAGTACCTTTAACCATTGTCTGTTCGGCTGATGAAAACTTAGGGAGCTTTTCTCCTAGCCTTTGTTTCATTAATTCTGGGTAATCCCCTTTATAAATCGGATCTGTAAACCAAGCCAGGAAAAATTGCAAAGACCTTTCTGCTGCTTCTTTATCTTGCTCGCTATCGGTAAGCGGTTCTCTCCAATCACAATTATTCGTAATCCCGATTTGCCCTTGCTGGTGACTATATTTTTCTCTATAAACATGAACTGCTTTTGCATGTGCTAAAATTAATTGATGACCTGCCAGATATGGCTCTGAAGTAGATATTCTACCGGGCGCAAAAACCCCCTGTCCATAACCTAAGATAGCTACTACCCAAGGTTCATTAAGTGTGATCCAATGTTTGACACGATCACCAAAACGTTCAAAACACACATCGGCATAAGCAGCAAAATAATCAGCCATCTTTTCTCCTAACCAACCATCATCTTCTAATTGTAAAGCCAATGGCAAATCCCAATGATATAAAGTAACCCACGGAACAATATCTGCTTGTATTAATTCATCGATCAAGTCCGAATAAAATCGAATCCCTTCTTCATTAATGCTATCTTTTCCCGTAGGAAATATCCTTGCCCAGGCAATAGAAAATCGATACGCTTTGACACCCATTTCCTTCATCAATCGAATATCTTCTTTAAATTTATGATAATGATCACAAGCAATTGCTCCCGTTTCTCCATTATGTGTTTTACCAGGAATACTAGAAAAAGCATCCCAAATAGATGGTCCTTTACCATCTAAGTCTGCTGCACCTTCTATCTGATAAGATGAAGTTGCCGTACCCCATATAAAATCATCAGGAAATCTATTCATATCTTAAAAAATTAATAATTCTGTATTTATTCTATACTTCTTCTTTGATTTAAATCAGTCGTAATCTCTCCCATTTTTTCACTTGTCAATGGATATAAGAACATAATGCCTGCTGCCACAACAGTAACAATAGCAGGAATCCAACTCATCAACATCACTAACCCTGGAATCGCTTGTTTTATGGATGAAGCATCTTGCCCGTTATAACCATATAAACCTAAAATAAGACCGATAATAGCTCCTGCAATACCACCACCAAACTTAGTAGCAAATGAACCCGCAGAATAGATAAGTCCTGTAGCTCTTCTTCCGTTTTTCCATTCAGAAAAATCAGCAGTATCTCCTAACATTACAAAAAATAAAGTAGGAAACATAGCAGAGGCAAATTCTGAGACGATTCCAATAGTAAAAATAGCACTAATATCATCTGGGTTACAGAATACCAATAAGGTATTTACGGCACCAGAAAATAACAATGCATATATAAATAAATTACGTTTGCCGATTTTTTTACTTAAGGAGGCAGTGATCAATGCACCAGCTATAGATGCAACCATGAGTCCCACTAAATAAGAAGCTGACAATAACTGATCATTTAAATAATGTGTAAAATAATAAATAACAACACCTTGTTTTATGGAGTTATACACATTAAACAATAGTCCTATAACTAAAAGGATGATCCATGGTTTATTGGTGATCAAATCCTTAAAATCTTTCTTTAAATTTGTTTTTTGATTTTTAGGAGGTAATACCCTTTCTTTTGTAGATAAAAAGGTAAGTAACATTAATAACGCAAGAAATGCAGACATAATATACATTGATTTACTATACCCCTGTTTTTGATCTACAATAGATATATCATCGACAGATAATTCTTTTTCACCAGTAACAATAAAAGAGTAGATACCTCCTTTTTTCATAGCAAAACTTTTACCATTTGTAGATTCTTTATCATCTTGATAATGAACCGTATCATTCCACATAAATGTAGCGACACCATTATTTGTCTTTATATTAACATGCTCCACATCTTTTGACGCTTCAACTTCTACTTTAAATGATGTTTCATCTATGGTATTAATCGCAATAGATGGATTCACATTCCCAAAATAAGCAACTAAAAATAATAATGCTCCTTGTACCAGCATACCACCTGCAAAGGCACCTGCCATTCTAAAAGACCCTATACTGGTTCGTTCCTTATCATTACCTGTCATTACCGCCATTAAAGCTCCATACGGAATATTATTAGCAGTATAGATAAGTGTGAAAATTATATAAGTGATATAAGCATACACAATTTTACCATTCTCGCCCAACTCGGGACTGGTAAATAACAATGATAGAATAACAGCAAGAGGAACGGCCGTCCATAAAATCCAAGGCCTGAATTTACCGTACTTGGAATTGGTTCTATCACCTATAATACCCATTAACACATCGCTGATACCATCGCTAAACCTTGCAACCAGAAATAAGACTCCTACCGTAATCGGACTTAATCCAAAGACATCAGTATAAAAAATCATGAGAAAAGTGGCAACACCTCTCCAAGCTATATTTGCCGCGCCATCTCCTAACGCATACCCTATTTTTTCTTTTATTGAAATCTTATTATGTATTTCCATGTATTGTTGTTTTCATAAGTATAAACACATACTTATTTTTTCCTAAGATCATATCTTGTTAAAAAAATCAGATCTGTTTTTTTTAATCCCGAAGTAAAGTTCAAAAATTATTAGTATATCTTATAGAAGAGTAAAATCAGGTAGTAACATAGACAGAATATTAAGGCTATTTGTAATTTCATGGATACGCTTTTTTAACTATAAGGGATATAAAAAAAGCTGTCAATGACGACAGCTTTTTCTGAATTAAATAGTGAAAATACTTTCATTTTATGCTACTTACAAAATCCAGCAATCTATAAAAGTAAAACTATATAACAGTAGACTACTAATAAATCCATGTAGCAGCTTTTCAACTAAATCCCTCTACTGTTATAGAGTTTTTTATTTAATAATTTATTAAAGTGAGTTATTGTCTGATAAATTCAATGCATTAACAGCATTAGATATTTCATATCCTAATCGCAATCCCTCTGTACAATCCATCCGTATATGAACACCTAATGGTATTCTGGAGAACGCATTTTCTTCTGCCATTTCCGAAAAAGAAGCAAACTGTCTTGGTGTTCCTAAAAACTCTGTAGTCCCTTTATGAGAATTATCGGTAAAGTCTGTCGCATCTCCAACTAAATCTATGAATAGGCCGGCTGCGGCTGAAGCAAAAGAAGAATGTCCTGAAGGATATCCCGGAAAACTAGGATTAGGCCAATAAATAAATTTAAATAGATTAGTTTGATAATCAGCATTTATATATTCCTGAATATATACATTAGGACGCATCACCATGTACTTATATTTATCATCCCACGTGGAGACAGCAGCATCATTAAGTGAAAAACCTAATTTAAGTAGTAATACTAAGGATTCTTGAAGATCAAGATTATACTCATCAATAATCTGTGAAGCTATAGAAATTTGTCTTCCTGGTGGACTCATCATTAATCCTTCTACATCATCAGACCAAAACTCTGCAATCCATAAGTCATCATTATTTTCTGCGGCTGCTTTTGTACTAACATCATACACTTCTAACATCTGTTGATAATAACCACTTTCTGGAGCAGCACTATATTGATCTACAGGGGGTACTGAAGTGGTTTCTTCTGGAGAAATTACAAAAGTACGAACCTCAGACCAATATGGAAACAACGCTCGTTCTTGCGCTGCACTATAGGTCCAGAAACCTGCTCCTACGGGAGGTTCATAAGACGTAGGTTGAGGCGCAAGAATTTGTTCTTCTGCTGCTATATCAGTCTTGCTATAATCGATGATAGTACTAGCAATATACTGCCCCCACCTCTTAGAATCCTGTACTAACCGTCTAGACAATCTGGATGACAATTCTCTTTCTTTTCTAACCTCTAAACCTCTTATTGCTCTAGAACTATTTTCTGGAACATTATAGATAAAATGATCCAAAACTCTTGCATAGCATGCATTTAAAGCAATAAGTGGATCAATATTTCTGGGGGCTCTATTAATTGTAAGCCCGTCTAAACGAGCACTATTAGAAGTATACCCATTCATATTAACTACTACAGTCTCATAAGTCGCCAAATGAATGTATGCCAAAGCTCTTGCAGTCGCATTAGGTCTCATTCCGGTTGCCTGACGGTCTAATTCCAGAAGCATGTCGCTCCATTCTATAATAAGATTACTATTAGATCGCGAAACCTCTGGTCTTTTATCATCCGTATCTTCAATTTCTAGATCTTTTTCTAATACTTCTGATTCAAATTCTTCTGTAGCACATGATTGTAATATCAAGAACGTTGCGGATACAAAAAGTATCCAGGTAAATTTCATTTTTTTCATAATGTAATTAAGTTAGGTTTTAGAGAGTAAGTATCTCTTGTTTGTGTTAAAAATTTAAGTTGAAAAGGGTAAAATTATTAGCATATATTCGTTGGATTTATTACTCTAAGAGACTGTTTTTCAATATATTGATTGTTAACTTTTTGATTCGTGCACGTTTATAGTTTAAAAGCGTTATTATCTCTTTCCGATTCCGGTTACTAACTGGAAGGTTATCCCCCAATTTTCATTGATTAGATTACCATAATTGTAAAAATGATTTAATCGAACTCTGGTATGAGGAGAAACTACATAAGAGAAGCTATTTACTAGGTTTCCTTTCGTTACTGTACGGTCTTCATTATCGGGCATTCCGAATAAAACAGCATTAGAAGTACTGAGAATAAATGTACTTTTAATATAAAATTCTATGTTATTTTGTAAAGCTATGTCAAAACTATCATTTCTTATTTTGTAAGAACTGATACCTCCATACACCTGACTTTCAAACTTAAATTTTTCCTTTATTTTTTTTACAACATCTGCTCCAATTCGTGTTAGATACCTTTCCTCAATTCCCTCTCCTACTTTTCCTGCCATCGCAATAAGTCCATATTCAAAGGATTTAAACAAAGGGGATCCTATTCTAGAGGTACCGAGCCAAGACATTGTATACTGCGGATCAATAAACTCAAAAGTATCTCTACCCATTCTCTGCTCAGCATTTAAATCTGGAGCATAACTTATTAAGGGCCCTGCCAATAAACCACCTGTATATAATGCAGCTTCAAAATCATATTTTTGTGATATTGCTGTTTTAAATGAGACACCCAAATCTTGGGTAAACCCTAGATCCAAGTTTAAAACATTGGCTGTAAAATCAGTGACAGGATCTATTTTGGGGTTATGTCCAAGCTTAATATTAGAATATCCAACAAAAAAACTAGTACGATCCCATTTTGTAGCAAATGACAACCCTAAATTCTGTAATTTTAGTTGATAAGTAAAGAAAGAGTCATCGTTTAAACTTCCTATAAAATCCAACGAAAATCTTGATCTAAAAGAACTCAAAGCTACAGAACGCACATAACCCTTTTGTAGAAGCCGTTGATTTTTAGCCAAATACTGATAAACTAATCTATTCTTAGGTCCTGATGTGGATAAATCAAATTGTTCAGTCTCACTAAGATATCCAACGTGTAAATTGGTTTGTAAATAGTGGAAGCGATTTGTTTGTTTTAACCTTTTTAATGAACTTTGAGCTTCTGTTTTTATAAAAAATAAACACAGCATACCCGTGATCATAAAAATGTGATTTCTCATTATTGTTAAATTGTGGTTGAGTTAAGTTGTGGTTGAACTCTTATTAATAGTTATACATTTGGTTTCTTATACGTACTTTTTCTCTTAATTGTTTAGGTAACTTAACACGTCCCATCCATAAAGGCACAATACGTTCATAAGAAATTAAATAAATGTCTAAAACATCTTTTTCTAAAGTTGGGCAGGTAATATATACTTTACTTAATCCTTTCTTAAAATTATCAACCCATTTACCTGTTTTGGTGTCAGTCATGAGCACAGATTGCTCATACTCTCTAGGCATTAAATCGGTATCAAATGATATAGTAGGTTGTGCTGGATTATAGCGTCGACCTTTGGGATACACATTAAAACCAAAATGCAATCCGTATAATTTTTGTTCTTGTATTTGTGCTAGATCGATATTTGTAATTGTAATGGCAAATGGAGCCCATTTTCCGGTAATTTGTATTTCGCTCAAGCAATCTGTTGTTGCAACATCTACAGCACTTACTGATATTGTATCAAGATATTGCAACCAATTCATATCAAAAGATAGAGCTGTAGAAGGAGAATAAAAGCCTTCATCTCTAAACTGAGCCAAATGAATAGGTTGCTTTTTTGGATCTAAAATACTTTTATAGGTTTCTCTGGATAAACTAAGAGGATCTTGGTTCAGGAATAACCCATATTCAATTTTGTAATGCTCTTCCATATCTAATAATTCAATCTGCCTTTCAGACTGATGACCTACTTCTAGCATTTTAGTATTCCAAATTTTCTTGATAGGATTTCTTAATGTATTAAAATCAATTATTACTTCTTCTGACTTTTTTGACAATTTGTTATAGTCAAATCCAGCGACATCAAATCCCTTAACATCCAGATCAGGGTTTTTAAACTTGACTAAATTTTGATAGAAAGAGGTATCCAACAAAAACCATGTATGAGCAAAAATCTTTGATTGATTATAGTTCACAGCGCTATGCAAACGTTTACTAAAATCAGAAAAATCTTCTGAGTTTAGATTGAACTCCCATTTCCCCGCAGATAAACAACCATTTGTGATACTGGCACGGTGTACTCTATCTAGAGCTTCTTTATACTTATCAGACGATGATTTTCCTTTGACTATTTTAAACTCATCAAATTCTTTTCGTAAACTCACTCCATATCTATTAAACTCTTCCATTAATAACTCTGGATAACAATGTTCTCCTTGTGCGTCGAATGATGGAACTAAACGTAATAAATCAAAATCAGGAACCATTACTTTATTTCCTTTTCCATCTTGGAAAGTAAAGTCAACCATAATTGTGCCTTCTGGCATCATATCCTTTAACTTTAGTTCTACTATATCAAAATGTATGGCTAGACTATCTTTGGCAAATACCTCATCCTTTTCCCAGGCATCATACCTATAGCTATCACTTGGGCTAATGGCCTTTATTCTCATTATTTTATCAGGAAATTGGTCAAAAAACGAACGTATAATCTCGGGAGAACTTGTGTTTTTTTGGCTTCGAGTATCATTCCATTTATAGGAATAACATCCTGTTTGCATACAGATTGCTAAGATCATAATGCTTTTAAGTGTCAATTGTATAACACTTTTTCTATAATAAAAATTCATTGTGTAGTTGGTTAATGCAGGTTATTGTTTATTCAAATACTTTCAAACATAGTTGCTATAACGTTTAAAAAGTTAGGTTATCAGAGTCTCATGTAGACAATTCTGAGTTAAAGAACGAAAAGTATTATTGGTATATTGTTTTGTTAAAATGGATCGTAGATAACGTTATTTTATTTTTTAACCACCACTGCTACGAGTTAAAAAATCCTTACTAACTAAAAAAGAATCAGTTACAAAATAAAAAACGTGTTAAAACACTTATAATTAGTTAACAAAAATTTATCTTTTTGAAAATAATATTCAGTGAATGACCTCTTTTATTCAGTGAATGACCTTTTTTGTTCAATAAATATAATGCAACAACTTGCAACGAAATAAATGTATGAGATCCAGAAAAAGCGATAACAATCAAATTTTTAATCAATAGATACTGGTATATATAATTTGCTAGATGATAAGCTAAGTATTAGATCTTAATTCTTTAAAAAATTTCCAATCCACGTATACGCTACCAGGCCAATGATAGAAATCATTCCCAGAAAATAAAGGTCTTCATGAAATAGGGGACCTATTAACCCAGCAAGAAGAATTACTCCTCCTATTCCCAGGCTTATCAGTTTAGAGGATTTTTTCTCAATCAAAACTCCTTGGGTTAATGGTATAATAGCGCATAATGCTGAAACAACAATTAATAAAAACACTTCATACCCAAGTCCAAAAAACAATGCTGTGCATACTACTGCGAGCAATACACACGAGAAAAACAATAGTCCGGATGCTTTATCTTTTGTATCCAGTAAAAACTTTCCGTGTGAATGAAATAACAAAATCATACTGGATAACGGACCAATAATCCACCCTCCTAATGCAAATAATAGATAGGGAACAATGATCAATATTACCAAATATGGATATTCAGTAAATTCTACAGCTTTTACTAAAAATCGATATACCAAATAAATCCCTATAATAAAAAACCATTGATTTTTAGTTTTCATATTAGAAATCCAAAAAGCATATTTTAAATAAGATCGATATACAAAATTCTTTGCTTTGATCGCCTCCAGCATTCCGTTCTGCGCATATCTCGAAGTAGGATCACTTTTCAGAGATTCCTTAAAATGATTCATGGCATCTTTATAATTGCCTTGTTCCAGCTGCACCCATCCTACACTAGCGTGAGAAAAGCTTCCTTCAGGATCCTGATGCAATGTATTGCCGATAGTTTCCTGTGCTTCTTCCTTTCTGTTCAATTTTGTCAATGCCTGTGCTCTTACATTGAGCGCCAGTACGTTATTAGGATCTAATGCCAGCCCTTCATCAGCAGATGAAAGACTTTCTATATACTCCTTTTCTCCCAAAAGAATATATCCTTTATACCCAAAATAATCTGCATTATAAGGGTCTAATACGATAGCTTCTGTAATAGCAGCTAATGCTGTCTTAATATCATCACGTTGCAATGCTAGTGAAGACCTATTAAAAAACAACTCATCCTCAATAGGATATTGTGAGATCAGACGTTCATTTAGTTCTTCTGCTTTTTTGTATTCTTTGAGTTCTACAAAACAGCGCACTACTAAACTCTTTGCCGTATAATGCTCAGGCTCTCTTTGCAAACCCTCTTGTAGTGATTTTAATGCCTCTGCGTACTTCCGTACCTGAAAAAGTTGAAAACCCCTTTCAAAAAATACATTCTCCATTTATTTTTTAATTTTCAGATAAGACAATATCTCATCATATAATCCCGAGTCATTGGCATACAAAGCATAATTTTTAGATGTTGTAAACCATTCTTTTGTACTAGGCTTTATTGATTTTATAGCTTTCAGAATATCTTTTGTTGTTAATGGCTTAGGGATTCCATCGCTAAACGACTGCATTAATTTTTGTTCAATGGCTACATCTATAGAAGCTAGTATATCGGCACCAGAAAACTCTTTAGCTGCTTTTGCCAATGCCTTATGGTCGATCTTATCCACTGGTTTATCTTTTAGCATGATCTCATAAATAGCTGTTTTTGCACTGAGATCCGGGGGAGAAACAAATATAATTCTATCAAATCGACCTGGTCTTCTAAATGCCGGATCTAAATGCCAAGGAGTATTGGTAGCGCCCAGTACCAATATACCATCATTATCACTTTCAATACCATCTAACTCTGCAAGAAACTGATTGATTACATTTCTACCCGCAGATTTATTCATATCACTGCGATTAGCCCCTAATGCATCAATCTCATCGATAAAAATAACACAAGGTGTATTTTGTCTGGCTGTTTCAAAGATTTCGTGTAAATTCTGCTCACTACTGCCAATCCACATATCTAAAATATCATTAATCCCTATACTAATAAAATTAGCATTGATCTCTCCAGCTGTGGCTCTTGCCAAATGGGTTTTACCACACCCGGGAGGTCCATATAACAAAATACCTCCACCGATCTTTTTACCATACGCTTTATACAGATCTTTATGTTCTAAAGGCTTAATAATCTTAAGAGAGATTTGATTCTTTACCTCATCCATGCCTCCAACATCAGCAAAATTGATAGTTGGTTTTTTAAGAAACTGTACTGCATCTTCATCTATAAAATCTCCTGCATCTTCATTTGTGGTTTGTAATCGTAAAACCTTATCAAAATCAGCATTTTGATAGGTTTTATCCAGACTTAATAGTTGTTGATATGTTTCTTTAGCTTCTACAATATTATCTTCTTGTAAGTGGCAATAACACAATAATTCTAAGTATTCAATTTCTGTAGGATCATAGGATATCAACTCTTCTAAAATAATTTCTGCAGCTGCTGTTTTCTCTAGCCTAAAATAACATTGTGCCAGTCCGAATTTAGCCTCTGTACTCGCCCCGTTTAATTTTAACACTTCTACATATTGTTCTTCTGCAAGAGGGTAATTACTTCTATCTAGATATGATTTTGCAATCCTTAGTCTTAACGGTATATTATCTGGAGAAAATGAAAGTGCTTCCAATAGATCATCTATAAAGTCTTTGCTCATTGAATTCGCTTGTTATTGTTATTATGAAAGTGATAAAATTAAAGTTTTATCTTTGAAAATATAGGGTAGTGATCAGAAAGTTCATCTTTAAACGTAGTAAATTCTAATACTTCTGCCTCGTATGGCACTAATATATAATCTATTCTTGCCGGAAAAAACTGAAACTCAAAAGTTTTTCCAAAACCACTCCCCGCTTCCCTAAAAGTATCCTGAAGGTTTTCTGATGTTATTTTATCGTAGACATAAGAATAGGCCGTATTATTAAAGTCCCCCATCACAATATTCTTATACGGAGATAGCTTCATATGATCAATTAACTGCTCTGCTTGTATTTGTTGTATTTTAAATGAAAACTGAATACGTTTTAATAATTTTTGTGAATTTTCTTTCATCCTACCACTTGCAACATCGCTTATTTTATGAGATTGTAAGTGCACGTTATATATCCTAAGAGTATCAGTAGGTGTAATCACATCTGCAAAAATCACATTATTAGCTGTATTCTCAAAACTTAAAGATCCCCTATTCAACAATGGATATTTAGAAAAAATAACTAATGCCAGTTCTCCATGATTGCGATTAAAATACTCATGTTTATGTGGATATTGATCAAAATCTATATCTGGATTATTATAATACTCCTGTGCACAAAAAATAGTTGGATCTTGTTCTTTTACCAAGCTGGAAATATCTTGTGGTATCGTCTCAGAATCAATCCAGTGAAAACGATTAAAACTATGTACATTATAACTTAAGAACGACAATACACCCGATGCTTCATCAGATGTTTTTCCTTGCAATTTATACAAAGAAGTAACATGAGAAATACCTAATATTAATACAATCAAGGATACTAATAATCTACGATTCAACTGTACTGCCCAATAGATTAAAAATAAAACATTAATTAGAATCAAAATTGGTACGGCGAGACTCAATACAGATAATAAAGGGAATGTTTGCGGTGAAACATAAGGGAGCAAATAAGAAAGCAATAAGACAAAAGCCAACAGGGAATTGATCAGAAAAATAATCTTATTAGTAAGCTTTCTCATTATTTCTATTTACCTGCTTTAAACAAAAAATCTTTTTCTTTTTGAGTTAAACTATCATATCCACTCTTACTAATCTTATCAAGAATTGCATCTATTTCTGCTTGATTAGGATTTTTTGTAGAAACAGTTTTCTTACTTTTTGGAGTTGTACTCCTTGTTTTTTTTGCTTTATGAACTGTACGTAAAGGGCTTTTCTTTTTGGGTTCAAATAAGGTTACAACCCAGTCCATCATGTTCTCAAAACCGGCACCTATATTTTTACCTTTTGCAAGCTGACTTGCATACACATATCCAAAAATAGCACCTCCAAGATGAGCAAAATGTGTTCCTGCACTATCCGGGTTAATCTGAACAAGGTCGAGTACTACAAAAAAAGCAGCGATATGCCAGAATTTTACAGATCCGATAAACATTAATCGTATTCCTAGATTAGGAACTTTTGTAGCTACAGCAATTAATACCGCCATAACCGATGCAGAGGCTCCTATTAAATAGGCATTTTTTGTGGTTAGTGCTGGAAATAATGCGTATGACACCATAAATAAAAGCGCTCCACAAATACCTCCTAAAAAATAAACTGTCCATGCATTTTTGCCTGTGAAAAAATTTAAAAAATATCTTCCGGAAAAGTAAAGGATCAACATATTAAAAAAAATATGACCTAAACCGGCATGTAAGAAAGCATAAGTAATAATAGTCCAGGGCTTGTACCAATATTGATCCAGATCGCTAAAGAAAACTAACCATTCTGTTACAAAATTAAAGTTCCATCGCATTAAGGATGCCATTGCTGAAATAATGCCAAAAAACACAAATGCCAGCACATTAATCGCAATTAACTTTTCTATTGCGGTAGCCGTTTGATATTTTAATTTTAATGTATCTTTAAATGACATTAGTACCAACGATTTTTATTAAACGAATTCTTTTTCCAATACCACATAGTTGCAAACCCAATAATAGCTCCTCCTATATGAGCCCAGTGTGCAATATTACTCATTCCATAAACACTAAAACTTGATATTCCACCTAATACATCTGGTATAAAATAAAAAGCCATTAAATATTTCGCTTTTACCGGAAAAGGAATAAATAACATACGTAGTGGCTGATTCCAATATAAAATACCAAAAGCAGCTATAATACCCGATACAGCTCCAGAGGCACCAACCATATTACTATAATATGATTTATACATCGCACTAATGCTATCTTCTGTGGTAAACTGCAAAACCTTAGTACTGTAACTTCCTGTTCTTAAAAATTCTAAAACTTCATTTTTTGCGAAACCAGCTTCCAGAAAACTTTGATACCCTGGTAAGAACTGTATATAATGAAATAAAATCTGTAAACCTAACGCTCCCAAACCTGCAGAAAAATATAAAAACAAAAACTTCTTTTGTCCTATTATATTTTCTACCTGACTACCAAACATATATAGTAAAAGCATATTAAATAAAATATGCGTTATGGATTGCTGACTATGCATAAACATATGCGTCACAATTTGCCATATCTGAAAACTATCATTCATAGGAAACCACAAAGCAAATAATTTATACCCTGCTTCTCCCAATGAAATAGATCCTACAAAAAAGATCACATTGATGATCAATAAAGTCTTTACTGTATCTGTAATTCTACCCATTTATATTTAAAATTTTTTATCTATATCATCTACTGTTAACGTGATGAATGTCGGCTTATTATCTGGTGTTACTGTAGGCTCTGTACAAGCAAACAGACTATTTACCATGTGCTGTTGTTGCTCTTTTGCCAGCTCTACTCCTGTCCTTACTGCTACGCTACTGGCAATGGAACGAGCTAACAAATCTGTTTGTGAAAAACCACTATCAGGTAGCTCATGTTCCATATCACTAATCAATTGCTCTAATAAAACCGCAACTTCACTATCTGTTGTCACTGCAGGAATACCATTAATAACTACTTCTTCTTCAGCTAATTTCTCAAACACAAACCCAGTATTCTCCAACTGTTCTTTTACAGTCTCCAATAATGCGATTTCCTGTTTAGAAAATGAAAGCTCTAAAGGAAATAACAGTTGTTGACTTACAGCACTTGCCATTGTTATATTACGAAGCATTTCTTCATATAAGATTCGCTGATGTGCGCGATGCTGATTAATGATTACCATACCACTTTTGATTGTCGTAACAATATATTTACGTCGTAATTGATACGTAATGTTATGCGCTAATTCTGACTGTTTATCTCCTGTAAACAAAGAACCTGTTACTTCTGCACTTTCAAAAGCTACCGTAGAAAAATCACTTTCTATAGGTGATGTGGTCACTATATCTTTTGTGTCCAAACCAACATATAAATTTTCCCAAGTACCACTTGTTTCTTTTTTATAGTCTTTAAAATTAGATCTTGATGTAGTACCCTCCTTCTCTGAAGTGTTTTCTTCCTTAAAAGGATTAAATGTTCTATCGATTTCAATTTTGGGTACCTGAGCAGCTTTACCTTTATATTCATAAGGTGTATCCATAGATGAATCCCTATTAAAATCAAGTACGGGTGCCACATTAAACTGCCCCAGGCTATGTTTTATAGTAGAGCGCAACATCGCATACAAGGCATGTTCATCATCAAACTTAATTTCTGTTTTAGTAGGATGAATATTTATATCTATGGATTTAGGATCTACACTCAGATATATAAAATAACTGGGATGCGCTTTTTGATGCAGTAACCCTTCAAAAGCAGAACTCACTGCATGGTTGAGATATGCACTTTTTATAAATCGATTATTGACAAAGAAGAACTGCTCTCCTCGTGTTCGTTTTGCATACTCTGGTTTTCCTACAAAACCTTTTATACTCACCAAATCTGTTTCTTCTGTTACCGGAACTAATTTTTCATTCGTTTTCCCTCCAAAAATATGTACAATTCGTTGTCTATGATTAGAGGCAGGCAAACTAAACACCTCGCTGCCATTATGATACATATCAAACTTAATATCTGAGTGCACCATGGCTACACGATGGAATTCATCGATAATATGTCTTAACTCTACGGTATTAGATTTCAGGAAATTACGTCGTGCAGGAATATTATAAAACAAGTTTTTTACGCAAATAGCTGTTCCCTTAGGTGCTACACATGCTTCTTGTGAGATCACCTCGCTACCTTCTATTTTAATTTCAGTTGCTACCTCATCAGCATCTTGCCTGGTCTTTAATTCTACATGAGCAATAGCAGCAATAGATGCTAAAGCCTCCCCTCTAAAACCCTTGGTACTTAATTGAAAAAGATCTTCTGCACTTTTAATTTTAGAAGTGGCATGACGTTCAAAACTTAATCTGGCATCTGTAACGCTCATACCGATACCGTTATCAATCACTTGTATCAATGTTTTACCAGCTTCTTTAACCACTAATTTTATATGGACAGCTCCGGCATCAATCGCATTTTCTAATAACTCCTTAACTACAGAAGATGGTCGTTGCACTACCTCTCCGGCAGCAATCTGATTAGCTACGTGATCCGGTAATAGTTGGATGATATCTGACATGTATTATCGCGCAGTAAATATGGATAAATCAAAATCTATTAAGTACAAAAAGATAAAAATCAATATCATCGCTATATAAATAACTCTTTTATTGATGGAACGATTTCCTCTGTTGCGACTTGCTTTTCTATCCTCGCTCCATTGTGCTCCAAAATCGATGGCATTAGTTGTTTCCCTGTATTTTGTAATTCTATTTTCGAAATCATAAATATTACCATCACTCTTTCCTTTATAATAACGAGGAGTGTAATTATATCTTCTATTGATTTTTCTTTTTGGGATACTTAACTTCACGACTTGTTCCTTTCTTTTTGTATTATCCAAATATACTTAAAATGCATTATAATCTACCGCTTTTAGCATGACAATAACACTGTAATTATGAATAGCAAGGATGGTGCCGTTTTTACAGAATAAATAAAAAATTGAGTTATAGATGACTTTTACCTGATATCTTGCAACACAAAAGTTATCTATTTATTAAAACTTAGCGTCTTTTCTCAATTGAGCCATTTTTATAGCGGCTATCGCTGCTTCGGTTCCTTTATTCCCATGTTTACCACCAGAACGATCAATAGATTGCTGGATAGTATTATCAGTTAATACACAAAAAATCACAGGAATATCATGCTGTATATTCAGATCTTTAATTCCTTGGGTTACACCATCACACACAAAATCAAAATGCTTAGTTTCTCCCTGAATTACGCTTCCGATAGCAATTATGGCATCTAACATATCATAAGCTTGTTGCATTTTTTTGCAACCATAGATCAATTCAAAACTCCCGGGAACATTCCAGCGTACAATATTATCTTTCAGAGCCCCACAATCCAGTAGTGCATCAAAAGCTCCTTGAAAAAGACCTTCTGTTATTGTGTCATTCCATTCTGAAACAACAATCCCAAACCGAAAATTCTTCGCGTCTGGGATCGTTGATTTATCGTATTCTGATAAATTTTTATTTTCTGTAGCCATACTAATAAGTTATAAGTACTAAGTATAAGGAGTAAGTGTATAATTACAACTCAACAACCTGTATAAACCCAAAACTATTTTGACATTCCTTGTGCTCTACCTAGATGTACATCTACCTGATTAGCCTCTGTACTCTTAGAAAACTCTTCCTTTATTCTTTCTAAATATGTAATTGCAATATCTGCCTTTCCTAAATCGATAGCGGTAATAGCTGATTTCAACAAAAATTTTGGAGTTGTAAATTCGTTAGCCTCTGTGTTAGCAGCTTTTTCATAAAAGCCAAGCGCATCTTCCATCTTGTCTTGTTGTGCATATGCATCACCAATTCCTCCTAATGCTAAAGCTCCTAAAATCTTATCATCACTATCAAATGCAGAAAGATACTTTATAGCTTCTTCATATTTATTCATATTAAGGTATGAAAATCCAGCATAATAATTTGCCAGGTTTGAGGCATCTGTTCCACCGTAATTTTCGATAATTTCCAAAAATCCGTATTTACCATCTGCTCCATTTAATGCTAATGTATATAAAGAATCAGTAACTACTCCTGTTCCATTTACTGCCTGATCAAAATATTGCTGCGCTACAAAAATCTCATTAGAAGCTTCTTGTTCTTTTGGCTGCTGGAAATACTTATCATATCCTAACCAACCCAATACAATCAATGCTATAGCCCCGACTACAATAAAAATATATTTCTGATTTGCTGCAACCCACTCTTCAGTTTTAGAAGCACCTTCATCTAAGGTATTGAATACTTCTGCTGTTGTTGAATGATCTTCTACCTGCTCAATCTCTTCTTCTTTATTTTTTGGTTTGTATCCTCGTTTCTTATAAGTTGCCATAAATTAAATTTAATGAACGGCAAAAATAAAATATTTATTCATAATTAAAAGCGAAAATATTTGTTATTTTTCAATATTTTGCACTTCTTGTTTGTGAATTCCTGAATAGCCACAAACATCTGAACACAAGTGTTTTATGATTCTAAAATCCATCTCTTTACTCAATTACAAAAATTTTGATTCTATCAATTTCGAATTTGATGATAAGATAAATTGTCTTGTTGGTAATAACGGAGTTGGAAAAACCAATATTCTGGATGCTATTTACCATTTATCTTTTGGTAAAAGTTATTTCAACCCAATTACTACACAAAACATAAAACACGACACTGATTTTTTTGTTGTTGAGGGGCATTATAACAAGTTAGATCGAGATGAAAAAGTAATTATTAGCGTTAAAAGAGGGCAAAAAAAAGTTATTAAAAAAAATGGTAAAGCATATCAAACTTTTAGTGAACATATTGGCTTTTTACCATTAGTCATTATCTCACCAGCAGATCGCGATTTAATAATGGATGGTAGTGACACCAGACGCAAATTTGTAGATGGTGTGATCTCTCAAAGTGATCCACATTACCTTTCTACATTATTAAAGTATTCTAAAATTTTATCACAGCGTAACTCATTATTAAAATATTTTGCTGCTAATAACACTTTTGATCCTTCTACTTTAGATATTTACAATCAGCAACTTAACGAATATGGTAGTTTAATTCATCAAAAACGTTCAGAGTTTTTGCAAATTTTCATACCTATATTTATAGATCGCTATCAAGCGATTAGCTCAGGAAAAGAATCGGTCTCTTTACAATACCAAAGTAAACTATCAGAAACAAATTTAATCACTCTTCTAGAACAAAGTTTAGCAAAAGACAGGATGCTACAATACACAAGTGTCGGAATTCACAAAGATGATCTTTCTTTTGAGATTGATGGTCGCCTTATTAAAAAATTTGGAAGTCAGGGACAACAAAAATCATTTTTAATAGCTCTGAAATTAGCTCAATTTGATTTTATAAAGAAACAAAGTAAGGTACATCCATTATTACTACTGGATGATATTTTTGATAAGTTAGATGAACAGCGTGTCGAACATATTATAAAACTTGTAGATGATCAGAATTTTGGTCAACTTTTTATTACAGACACTCATGCAGATAGAACTGAAAATGTGGTTAAAAAGATTTCTCAATCTTATAAAATTATTACATTGGACTAATCAGTAATATAGTGTTGTAAATACTCTATTATTCTTGTATTCCTATCTGTTTATAAAAACCCAATACCTTTAATATAAATACAAATGACTAAAAATATACTATACTTACTATGTATCATACTACTATCCAATTGTGTCCAGACTAATCCAGAGAACTACATTACCTATATTGAAGGATATTGGGAAATCGAAAAAGTAATTACACATGAAGGATTGGAAAAGCAATATAACTTCAACCAAAATATAGACTTTTTTGAAATACACGAATTAAAAGGTTTCCGTAAAAAAGTTCAACCTCAATTTGATGGAGGTTTCATTACTACTAAAGATCAGGAGAATTTTACGTTAAAAATTGAAAATGACAGTCTCAGAATCTATTATAAAACTCCATTAATGGAATGGAAAGAAACCATAATTTCTGCAAAAGAAAATGAAATGATCATAATAAATGAGGTTGGAAATCTTTATTTTTACAAACCTTATAAAAAAATGGATCTATAGTAATGGCAAGAAGACAAAATGACAACCAACCCATAAGTGATGTACTCAAAGATTTCGTCAATCAAAATAAGTTACAGAGTGGACTAGACAAAGTAGAGGTGCGTGATGTATGGGAGCAAATCATGGGATCTGCCATCCATAAATATACTAGAAATATCAAGCTAGATCGCACCACCTTATACGTAGAACTCACCTCTTCTGTACTAAGAGAAGAATTAAGTTATGGTAAAGAAAAGATTATCTCTAATCTCAATGAAACATTAGGTAGAGACTTAATAAAAAAATTAGTGTTGCGCTAATCTATCTTTTACATATTCTATTTCTGTTTTTCCATGTGCTGCTGGTTTTCCTTGATCGTCAAGATATACCATAGTGATATTATCAACTTTAATAATCGTTTTTCTTGTTAATTTGTTTCTTACTTCGCATTTAAGTATTAATGAAGAATTTCCAAATTTTACTACATCCATACCTATTTCTACAATATCTCCTTGCACTGCGGAGCTTACAAAATTAATTTCAGACATATATTTAGTTACAACCCGATTGCTTTCTAATTGTATAACTGCGTATAATGCTGCTTCTTCATCAATCCATTCTAACATTCTTCCTCCAAATAAGGTGTTATTAGGATTCAGATCTCCTGGTTTCACTAGTTTTCTTGTATGGTATCTCATGGGGCTTACTTTTTTACAAATTTACAGAAATAAGCCTTGTTAAATGTGGGTTTCATTAGCTTATGGAAAGAATTATTAAATTCGGAATTTCAAAGAAAAGAGTTTATCAAATTGTGGTTTTTTACCATCACAAATTAAATTCTTTTTATTTTACAAGTTCATCTTGCTATGTATAAGTTTGTATATGCCGATTATGGTATTATTAATTCTCTACAAAATTCTGTTCCATCAGGACAATCCGGGGTTTCTGTTGTTATACAAATTTCATAAGTACCTGTATCAAATTGAAAGAAAAAAGTATTATCTCCACTCTGACCCCCGTCTTGTTCTATAAAATCTCCATTAATTACCCACTCATAGATAACATCTCCTACACCATCAAAATCCGCAAAAAAGTTATAAGTATTAGAATTACCTTCTTGTTCAATCTCAAAGAAAAGATCTGGGCATTCCTCTACAAATAGTTCCTGACAGAATGTAGCTCCTTCTGGGCAGGATGCAGTCATAGCTTCTATACAAATAGTATGCATTCCTGCACTCAATGTTTCATTATATATATTGTCCCCATTAGTGCCACCATCAGTTTCCTTTATCACCTCATCTACAATCCATTGATATATAACATCATTTATGCCCTCAAAATCTGCAGTGAAAGTATATGATGTTTCTAAGTTATTTTCAAAAGTAAACGCTAATTCAGGACAAGCAGTAGTCACATCTATAACATTACAAACAACTACTTCTTCAAAACATGTTTCTGATTCTGTTTTCAAGCAAACATTGTAAACACCCGGACTATCAAATTCATACAATAAAAAATTAGGTTGACCATCAGAAATTCCATTACCCACAAAAACATCATTTATAAACCAGTTAAATGTATCTATTTCTCCTGTAGAAGTAAAATCAGATTCAAAACTATACTGTAAACTGAATGCATTTATAACATCGGATGTAAAATCAATTTGTGGACAAGAGGTCTCACAAGATTCAAAAACTTCATAAAAACCAAAATAAGAATCTATGGTAGTTTTGCTAAAATCAGGCGCTGTGGAAACGTCCAACGGAAATTTGAATAGCGGCTGATAATTTTCCTCTTGATTCCCATAAAACAATCTAAAATCTTCATCGTTCGATAAAATTATTTCAGTACCACTAGTCGTAAATACTGTTGTTGGATATTCGAGTATAAAACACGTTTCATAAAATGCCTCAAATTCATCTCGTAATGTATGAAACTGACAGTCTTTTAATACCATTAATAAACTAGTTTCATTAGGAATTGAGATTGAAGTATTTGTATTATTAAACTGTATGGTAATTGGAAATTGTAATCCTGTAATATTAAAATTAGTTCTCTGACTGGAAATAACAGATAACAATCCATCATAAGAATCTATACGGATATCTGCAGTAGTATTATACCCCAAAGTAATTGGATACACAAACTTAAAGCACTGTTCTACTTCTGATAACACTATGCCATCCGTCCCAAATTTATTTAAAATTGTAACTATAGAGCTACTTGAAGTAATACTACCCGTATTATCATTAGGAAAAGAAGAATCATCATCAACACAAGCACTCATCAGCACTACTGTTATTAATACTAAAAATCGTATGTTTTTAACTAAACTCTTCAAACCAGTTTGTCTTTATCTATATAACGCTTTACCCTCAGATATTCCCTACCCTATAATAACAATATCTACTCAATCATCTCTTAAATCCTTAGACTCTTTGCAGATCAAATATACAAGTTACAATCTAATACTTCTACACAGTATAAACAAAGTTCCCTGAAAGCATACTGTCACCTCCAGGGAACTCGCCCAAATAATTTAAATTATGTACTTATTCAAGTACCAATGTTTTACAAAAACTAGTTCCGTTAGGGCAATCAGGTGTTTCTACTTTTACACAGATCTCGTAAGTACCTGAAGCAAACTGATAATAAAACGGATTATTATGTGGAAATTCTGGAGATTGCCCGATATACTCATCATTAGCAAACCATTCTAAAACTACCTCATCTATACCATCAAACGCTCCTGGGTAAAAATAATAAGCATTACTATCTCCGTCTTGTTCTGCTTCAAAAGAAAGTTCTGGACAACTGCCTTCAATTATAATTTCCTGACAAAACTCATTTTCTTCTGGACTTGGGCACTCTGGAGTTTCATAATTAAGACAAATAGAATAAGTGCCTGGTGTCAGGTTTTCTAATGATAATTTGTGATCTCCTTGATGATTTGTTCCTTCATCTTCTACAGGTGCATCATCAATAAACCATCCATACCATTCTAAAGTATCTCTACCTTCAAAATCAGCATACAGATAATCCCCATCTCTAGAGAAAAACAAGTCAAGACAGGGTTCAGTGCTCTCCTCGATTACAATTTCCTGACAGAATTCATTTTCTTCCGGACTCGGGCATTCCGGAGTTTCATAATTTAAACAAATAGTATAGGTTCCTGGAGCTAAATTTTCTAATGACAACTTATGATCTCCTTGGTGATCTGTACCTTCATTTTCTACAAATTCGCCATTAATAAACCACCCATACCACTGCAAAGTATCTTTGCCTTCAAAATCTGCATATAAATAATCTCCATCTCTGGAGAAAAATAGATCCAGACATTCATTAACATTATCGGTGTCGTCGGTGTCATCTTCATTACAAGAAGTAAATCCAAATATGAATGTCAAAATCACTACAAAATAAATACTATTTCTTTTCATCATTTTACTGTTTTTAATTATGATTTGTTTTTAGTTTAAGAAACCTTAAGTGCCTCTACAGTAGTAAAACGTTATATAAAAAGAATACCCTACCCCTTTCATTTAAAAAAGTATTACATATGTTATATTTAGTATCAATTCATCAAATAAATTACCTTGACCCAAGAGTACTAAGGATGAAAAATAATACCATTCAGTTACAATGATCAGGAAATAAGACTTCCTTATCCTCATTCTATACACCACACACAAGGTAGAGGCTCAAGAAATTCTATAGATTAAATCAGATAGTGATAACAGTATTTACATCTAAAAGAGTTACTACAACATTTAATACAAAAAAGCATATAAAAGATTTTTATCAAAGTCATAAGGTTTGGAATAAGAAGTGAGCATAGCAACAGATTTATTTTATTTGTATACACCTCAATTATTAGAAACTTTACACTTTGTTCTCAATGCGCAGGCAAAACTGTTTTGACATTAAGAAAAAAAAGATATAGATTTGAAAAAATACCAATCTCAGAATGTCTGACCCTAAAAACAATACCTGTGATGAACAGGTTTTTGATTCCTTCTTTAAAAGCCATGCAAAACTTTTAAGAAGTTATCTATACTACAAATTTGGAGATTTAGATCAAGCTGAAGATATGGTTCAGGATTCCTTTATAAAACTATGGAATAATTGTACTAAAGTCCCACTCGAAAAAGCAAAAAGCTATGTATTCACAGTTGCTACTAATATGGGAATCAGCAACACCAGGCATCAAAAAGTCAAATTTAAATACCATAATTTTATTACTCAATGTAAAAGTGATAGCACTAATGAGTCTCCAGAATTTATTATTCTTGAAAAAGAATTTATGGAAAAATTACAAAATGCCATTGCTGATTTACCAGAAAGGCAAAGAGAAGTTTTCCTTCTCAGCAGAATAGATAAAAAGACATATAAGGAAATCGCTGCATTATCAGATGTTTCCGTTAAAGCAATTGAAAAACTAATGCATAAGGCATTAATTAGTCTTAGAGCGAAGATTGGAAATATTTAATAAAAATGAAACTAAGTGGTAGGGTATTTATTAACTAAACCGTTTCTATTATATACGCATGAACTATGTTAGACGATAAAAAAGATGATATATTCTTATCCCGGTGGATAAATGAAGAACTTTCTGAAGAAGAACTTCGTGATTTCCAGGCACACCCTGACTATGAATATTATTTGAAGATAAAAGTTGGAACGGATTCATTGCAATTAATGAATTATGACGAAAATGAGGCATTACATTCGATTAAATCTAAGCACCAAAAAGCATCTAAAAAAGAAGTAAAACCTATCATCAAATTATGGCCATATGCTGCGGTCGCAGCTTCTGTAGCTATTATTTTTAGTCTATTTTTATTAAATCCTAAATCATCATATACCTCAACATACGGGGAACAACTCGCGGTAACCTTACCTGATGGCTCTGAAATGCTACTAAATGCAAAATCTGAAGCAAGTTTTAATAAGGATAATTGGGATACAAACAGAACTATCAAATTAGAAGGAGAAGCATATTTTAAAGTAAAAAAAGGAAGCACATTCACCGTTATGACTAAGAACGGAAGTGTATCGGTTCTTGGAACCCAATTTAATGTACAATCACTTTCTTCATTTTTTGAAGCTGTATGCTATGAGGGCAAAGTACATGTAGAAAGTGGAAATGATAACAAGATTCTTACCGCCGGCAAAGCCTACAGAAACATTAACAGCACATCACCCGAGCAATGGGAGTTCACTGCTATTGAACCTTCTTGGATTCATAACACAAGTTCTTTCAGAAGTACACCAATACAGTATGTCTTCAGGCAACTAGAAAAACAATATGAAGTACATATCAATAGCAAAAAAATAAATACTAAACTTAGGTATACAGGAACCTTTCCTAACAATGACTTGGAGTTGGCACTTAAAACAGTTTTTAGTACTTTAGGTATACAATATGAACTATCTCAGGATGGCAAAATAGTGGTTTTAGAAAATTAATACAATGACCAAACTTTTATGTGTATGCTTATTTGTAGTAAGTATGGCTGTTTTTTCACAAGAAAAAACAAAAGTTTATGACATTAAAAATGAACTATTAGTTGATATAATTCCTATTATTGAAAATACATATGCTATAAAATTTTCTTACCTTGATATTACACTTTCTAATAAATTTGTTTCAGCACAATTTACCTCAGAAACTAGTTTTACTGAGCTATTACGAAGTTTTGAAGAACAAACTCAATTAAAATTTGAGAAAACAGGAGATAATTTTATTAGTATCAGAACATATAATAACACTGATACTATTCATATTTGTGGATATATCTTAGACGAAAATGAAAAACCACTTGAAAACATTCGTGTCTTTATTAAAAGTTCTAAAATAAACCTTGTCACAGGCGCTAATGGCTACTTTGAGAACAAAGAGGTTCCTTTTAGTTCTGCAATATTGATTAGCGCTGATGGATTCAGACAAAAAGTAGTAACAGCTTCTTCTCTTTTAAACAAGCAATGCTCTCGTATCTATATCAAGAACACCGTAGAAGAATTGAACCCTGTGGTTATCAGAGAATATCTAACCAGAGGTATTACATTAGATAAGAAAGTAATCAATATTAAATTAAATGATATTGCAATCTTACCAGGACTAACTGAACCGGATATTCTGCAAAGTATTCAATTAGCGCCGGGTGTAAACAGTCCATTTGAAACTGTATCCGGAATCTATGTACGAGGTAGTGTACCCAGTCAAAACTTAGTTTTATGGAATGGTATTAAAACATATCATCAAGGACATTTGTTTGGCATGCTATCAGCTTTTAACCCATATGCTGTCAAAGAAGTGGATTTTCATAAAAGTGGAATCAGTGCTCGGTATGGTGATAGAATTGCAGGTGTTATTGATATCAAAACAGATAATGAGGTTGCTAAACACTTTACAGGAAATACAGGTTTTAATATGATCAATACTGATGCGGTTATCCACACCCCTATCATTAAAGATAAAGTATCACTGCAACTCTCTGGAAGAAGATCATATACTGACATCTTAGAAACGTTTACTTATAAACAATTTTCAGATCGCGTTTTTCAGAACATTTCTATTACAGAAAATTCAACAGGTACAGAGGTAAAAAATGATTTCTTTTTCATGGATTATAATGCCAAACTAATCGCAGATATTTCAGATGCTGATAAAATTGAGATCAATGCATTGTACAATAAAAATGATTTGAATTATAAAAAAAATGATGGTATTACTTCTCTTAATGATGATTTAATCACTGAAAATGAAGGCTATAATATAAGCTGGAATCATATCTGGAATCGCAAACTAGTCCAATATACCAATAGTTATTACAGTAAATACCTTCTTAACTATCAATTTAAAACAGGAATATCAGGAACTACTACTGAAATTGAAAGCAAAAAAAATCAGATAAAAGATATAGGTGCTAAGCTGGAACTACATTATGCCTTAACTGATCATCAAAAGATTATTGGCGGATATCAGTATTCTAATAATGCTATCAAATATGCTTTTATCACTACAACTCCAGATTATGAGTTGATATTAGATCAAGATGATCGATTACTTAACACACACGCTTTATTTACAGAATACAGGTTTGAAACCTTCAATAATCTATATCTATCTGCAGGAATACGATGGAATCAATATGTGGGTGTATCAAAAGCTTTTATAGAACCCCGTATCTTTATTCAAAAAAATCTTTCGCCAGTCTGGAAAATTAGTGCCACCGGAGAATTTAGAAGTCAGGCAGTAAGTCAGATTAAAGAATCTGTAATTAGTGATTTACCCTTGGAGAATCAGGTTTGGACACTTGCCGATGAAGAAAAATTTCCTGTTATCACTAGCTATCAAGCCACTTTAGGTAGTAGTTTCAGAAAAAACAAATGGCATTTTGATATAGATGGGTATTATAAAAAAATCAACAATATTACTTCATTAACGGCAGGTTTTATTAACCCTGTTGATAACAACTATCATTTAGGAGAAAGCAACATCTATGGTATTGATTTTTTCTTAAAAAAACGCTTTAAAAAATATAAAACCTGGGTCAGCTATTCATATATCAACACTCAGAATACATTTGAGAATATTAATGACAATAAATCTTTTCCAGGTAACTGGAATATTGAACATACTATAAAGTGGTCTCACTTCTATAAAATACAGAATTTTCAATTCTCTCTGGGTTGGATATGGCATACTGGCAAATCATACACTAATATATCAAACATATCTACAGATGGCAATCTTATCCTACTGGATTATGACCAAATTAATGGTAATAACTTACCAGTATATCATAGATTAGACTTCTCTACCATCTATGATTTTAAAATCAAATCTAATCCTAGACTTACTTATCGTCTTGGTTTATCTGTAGTGAATCTTTATGGTCGAAAGAATTTATTAAACCGAGAATTTAGAACTACCAATTCATTAGACAATCAATTGATTAACAGAGATATCTTTGCACTGGGAGTTACACCTAATATAAGTTTTAGAGTGTTTTGGTAAAATAAAAGACCATTCAGAAATTTCTGAATGGTCTTTATAATACAAAAAATACTTCTATTGTTTAAAATTGTTCTCTTCCAGAAAAATGGAAAGCTCCTTCTATAGCAGCATTTTCATCACTATCACTACCGTGGACTGCATTTTCACTTATAGAAGTTGCAAATTTCTTACGAATTGTTCCTTCTGCTGCATCTTCTGGATTTGTTGCACCAATTAAAGTTCTAAAATCTTCTACTGCATTATCTTTCTCTAAAATAGCAGCTACGATAGGACCACTAGTCATATAATCCACTAATTCCCCATAAAAAGGACGTTCGCTATGAACTGCATAGAAAGCTTTAGCATCATCTGTAGTAAGCTGTGTTAATTTCATTGCTACTACTCTAAAACCTGAAGCTGTAATTTGCTCAAGGATTGCTCCAATGTATCCTTTTCTTACCGCATCCGGCTTAAGCATTGTAAAAGTTCTATTTGTTGCCATTTTCAAAATTTAATATTTATCATATTTTCCTATAAAAAGGAAACTTATTTTTTTTAAAATCTCCCGAACATTAGAATCGAAAGCATTTTTTTGCAAAAATATAGATAAAAGGATCAAAAACAAGAAATATCCTTATAAAGTATCGCTACAACTTATCTTTACATTTTAAAGTCTCTATAAGTGCTTCGTAAAAATGAAAATTTTATGGTACCGAACTCAATGAATAATAGGTATAAATAGTATATTCGCTGACCTATGAATACAACAGAGATCAAAGAAATAAAAGAGTTATTGAACACTCCTAAAAAAATTGTAATTATCCCACACAAAAATCCTGATGGAGATGCTATCGGTTCTACTTTAGCATTACATCATTATTTATCTGGATTAGGACATCATTCTGTAGTAATCACTCCTAATAATTACCCTACATTTTTAAAATGGATTCCTGGAGAAGACACTGTACTCACCTATGACAATGATAGAGAAACTGTAGTTTCTAAAATAAAGGAGGCCGATATTATTTTCACACTAGACTTTAATCATCTTTCGAGAAGTGGACATTTAGAAACAGTTCTGGCAACTACAGATACAACGTTCATAATGATTGATCATCATCAACAACCAGATACATATGCTACATTTACCTATAGCGACACAGGAATGAGTTCTACTTGTCAGATGGTATATCATTTTATAGATAAATTAGGAGATCTCGATAAAATTAATGCCGATATTGCAACTTGCATTTATGTAGGGATTATGACGGATACGGGCTCATTCAGATTCAGATCTACGACAAGTAATACCCATAGAGTATTAGCGGATCTGATTGATAGAGGTGCTGATAATACGGCTATTCATGAAAAAATATACGATACCAATACCTATTCGAGATTACAACTACAGGGAGTAGCTTTAAAGAATTTAAAAATTCTGCCAGAATATAATGCTGCATACATTACTATATCTCAAAAAGAATTGGATGATCATAATTTTAAAAAAGGAGACACAGAAGGATTTGTGAATATGGGATTATCACTGGAAGGAATAAAATTTGCTGCTATTTTTATTGAAAATAAAAATGAAAAAATCATTAAAATTTCATTGAGATCTAAAGGCGATTTTTCTGTGAATGAATTTTCCAGAAATCATTTTGAAGGAGGCGGTCATCATAATGCTGCAGGAGGAAAAAGTGATCTTTCATTAAAGGAAACTGTTGAGAAATTTATTAGTATCTTACCAGACTATAAAAATGCCTTACACTCATGAAACCACTTTTGATAATTTTTAGTTTTTTGACACTTCTCATTGGAGCCTGTAAAACTCCAGAAGCGAGGAGACCTATTAGTGTTTCTTCAGGATCTTTTATGAATACATCTATAAATAGAAACATTGAACTAACGGCAAAAGAAGAAACCAGAATTCAACAAATTATCAAAGAAGATTCTCTACACACTTATATTTCATCAGAAGGAGGCTTCTGGTATCACTATCATAAAAAGGATACAGTTTCTACAAGTACTCCAGAGTTTGGAGATGTAGTTCATTTTACGTATAATTTAAAAAATCTGGATGGTCAGCTAATTTATAGCGAAGCCGAAATTGACACTGTAACCTATTCTATTGATCAGGAAGAATTATTTTTTGGACTGCGAGAGGGCTTAAAGCTTATGAAAGAAGGAGAAATTGTGACATTCCTCTTCCCATCTTATCAATCTTACGGATATTATGGTGACGATGATAAGATTGGGACAAATATTCCGTTAATATCAAAAGTAACACTCAATAAAATCGACAAACAATCAACAACAGAAATTAAAACTTCACAAAAAAAATGAAAAAATTAAATCTTTTAGTTTTAGCAATTATTGCATTCACCTTTAGCAATTGCAACGACAAATACCCTGATTTAGCAGATGGAATCTATGCAGAAATCGTAACCAATAAGGGTACTGCAGTAGCAGAACTATTTTATAAAGACACACCATTAACTGTAGGAAACTTTGTTTCTCTTGCAGAAGGAACCAATACGATGGTTGATGATTCATTAAAAGGAAAAAAATATTATAATGGTATTATCTTTCATAGAATTATTAAAGATTTTATGATCCAAACAGGAGATCCTTTAGGAACCGGATCAGGAGATCCCGGTTATAAATTCCCGGATGAATTTGTAGATTCTTTAACTCATAAATCAAAAGGAATTTTATCCATGGCAAATTCTGGGCCGGCAACAAACGGAAGTCAGTTTTTTATTACTCTAAAAGAAACACCCTGGTTGAATAACAAGCATACCGTTTTTGGAGAAATCGTAGTAGGGCAGGAAATCATAGACAGCATCGGAGTTGTAGAAACTAAAAAGCCTGGTGATAAGCCGGTAGATGAAATAAAAATGCTGGAAGTAAATATCATTAGAAAAGGAGCTGATGCTAAAAGTTTTGATGCTAAAGCAGCTTTTGAGGAAAAATTAGCAGTACTAGAAGCAGAAAAATTAGAAGCAGAACGTATAGAAAAGGAAAGACTTGCAGAAATAGCGCTTAAATATCCTGGTGTTGCAGCAGAGCATGAAGAATTAAGAAAAAAAGCAACGAAATTAAAAAGTGGATTAGAAATTCTTTTAACAGAAGAAGGAAATGGTGAGAAACCAAAATCTACGGATATGGTTAATCTTAATTATGAAGGGTATTTTAAAGATGGAAAAATATTTGACACTAACAAAAGAGAAGTAGCTGAAGAATTCGGAATATTTAATGAGCGTCGTGCAGCACATCCAAAAGGATATGCTCCTATGACCATGAAATATTCTCCGGATGCGCAAATGATCCCAGGTTTTGCAGAAGGAGTTCAACAGATGAAAGTAGGTGATAAAGCAATCATCTTTATCCCACCACATCTTGGATATGGTGATAAAGCAACAGGACCTATTCCTCCTAATTCTGAATTAATTTTCGAATTAGAACTATTAAGTATTGCAGAAGCACCAACACAAGCGGCACCAGTGAAATAAAATAGTAGTTGCTCTCATAGAATGATCAATGTAAGCATAAAAAAAAAGACCTATCAAATTTAAAAAATCTGATAGGTCTTTTTTTCTATATTCTAATATAATGTAAACTTCTTAAAATCATTATCCTTATTTTAAACGATAATATACTCCTAGAACTAAATAACCTTCTAGTGTATCACTAATCCTACTTTCAGTATAGTTTGATGTGTTTATATTCTCAGCAATCTCAGAGTTATCAATATTAAGAATATTATTTCCCTCTAAAGTAAGTTCCCAATTATCATCCAATTTATACCTAACTGTAGGCTTTATATCCATTATTTCAGTTTGAGTCAAATCAGTTTTATAAATTGCATATTCTCCTCCAAGACTCCAAGACGCCTTCTTTTTAAAAAAACTACCCGTAATATATAGATATGGTTTAGTAACCACAGATTTTGTTTCAATAGAATTCACACTCGTACTATAATCAATTATTTGATAGTCAACTCCCAGATTATAATTAACTCCTTTTCTATATCCAGAATATATTCCTAATTTTTGACTAAATCTTGATGTTTCTGCTATATTATCGAGCAAACCAATCTGGTTTTCTTCCTGATTAAGAAACCAGTCAGTATTAACAAAAATATTTGCTTTCAATTTACGAACTCGATAATTAATACGAGACCCTAGCATCAACCGCTGTCTGTTATCTCCAACAATGTTTTGAGTATTGACCACATTAGTTTGACTCAAAAAAGTATTAGATGACAAAAACTCTGGGGCATAATTATAATCAGCAAATGCAAAAAAATTAGATCCTGTACTCGCTTTAAAATTCATAAAATAAGCTCTAATTGTATGAGATGGAAAGATTTCATTCTGGGCTACCATACTTATCGATGATTTAGTAAAAAAATCCTCTGCTACATCTCCACTATGAACCGTTTTACTGCCAGGTAATTCAAAATCATAAGAATAGCTAATATCTAATTGTTTCGATGAATTAATCTTATAATTCATCGAAACTGATGGGAGTACAAAATAGTCATCGAATACCTCATCAAATCTCTTAAAAAACAAATATCGATATTCTAAAGCTGTTTTATATTCCAATTTTTTAGCAATTTTCCCTCTATATCGTACTCCTATATAACTATCCGTTCGATCCGTTTGTGTTGTCTGAGTAAACTCATCTCTTACTGCAATCTCATTACCAAAAACATCATCAGAGAACAGTACTCCTTGATGAATATCCAACTTTGCATGTTTGTAGTTAGTTACCGCCTGTAATTCATAACCAAAACGTTTTGAATTTTGTTTTTGAAATTGTGTGATTTTAAAGTCATCATTAAAATTGAGTCCCAGAAAGGGAGCGCTTGCTGTAATATCCAAGTTTGCGTCTAATTCTTGTATTTCTGCTAATCCAGACCATTTTAATAATGTTTTAGCACCTATTCTACCTACAAAAGATAGTTGCTGATCCAGACTCCACCCTTCATTATCATATTGTTGCAAAAAATCAGTACTTCCATTTTGATCTGATGTATTAATCCTATATTCATCATCAGATTGCTGAGGGCTATAATTTACAACATAACTAAAAAAACTGTATTCATTAGGCTGATAGCCTAGTTCTAATAAGCTGGTATTCAGAAAAAAACCACTTGTTACATTTCTTGTTTCTTCCTGAAAAAGAAGATCATCTTCAAAAAAATTTCTAGTCAACAAAAAGCGTTGTTTTTGTGCAGTATTACTAGATAAATTGAGTAGAGATATTTTAAAGTTTTCTTTTGGCTTGTAGATAAAACTAAAAGCTCCAAAGCCATTTTCTCTTTTTGAAACATCTGTAGTAGGGTCAAAAAACTTAGGAGTTTGTTCATTTTGTTCCCGTATTTGTATCCCACTGGAACTAAAATCATCTTGTTCTATAGTCTGGGTAAGCTGATCATATTCGTTAGAAGTAATTGATTGTCTACCTAATGAATTATAATCTCCTATAAATCCAATTTTAAGCCTCCCTCCTAACCGATATAAATTTACATGGCCTAATGTTTTATCTGCATACCCTCCACCAGCTTTGACATCTCCTGTAATTTTATTTTTATATTCATCCTTAATACTGATATCCAGAGCTCGCATTTGCTTGTTATCAAATCCACTAATATTGCCAAAATCCTTAAACTTATCCAGATATCGGATGCCTTCTACCATCTCAGAGGTAACGCTCTCTGCTGTTAAACGATGTTGCTTCTTAAATAATTCTTCTCCATCAATTAACAGCTTTTTAATTGCCTTTCCATTCACCGTAATTAGTCCACTCGCATTGAGTTCTACCCCAGGTAACTTATCAATGACATCAGCAAGATTATTTTCCGTACCATTTGTTAGTGCCTTTATATTATAGGTAATAGTATCAGTACTAATCTCCATAACTTTAGGCTCAAATTTTAAAATAACTTCTCCCAGATCCTCAGCATTTTCTGTAAGAATATAATTTTTCATCAAGGTATTCTGGTCATCCGATACCACGAGTGTATCTTCTAAGGGCACAAATTGCATATGGGTTACCTTAACACTATAAGTACCTGCACTTTTAAGTTTAATAACATACGCCCCATTAGTATTAGAAGTGCCATAAGAAATTAATTTTTCACCCTTATGAATCTGTATATTTGCAAAAGATACCTTTTCATTAGTATTATCTGTAATGGTACCACGTATTTCATATTGTGCAAAAACAGAAAAAGAAAATAATAAGGAAAGTAATATAAAATATTTGTGCATAAAAAAGCTGGATTGCTCAGAAAATTTAATTAAAAATACAAGAACTTTTTATGTTTAGCATAAAAAGTTCTTGTATTTTTAATTGATTTATAATAAGAATGTTCAACACATAATTATTGTGGTCTGGAAATAGTTCTTACTGACCCGTCAGGTGCTGTAAACGTTCTCGGCTTGGTTAATTCCTTTCTCAATATCAAAAATTCTTCTTGTGTCATTTTATTGCCTTTTGTAGGACGTGGTATATCAATATCCTTATCTAATTTTTTAATTGATCTTGCAGCAATCAATACCTTATCATTAATCTGTACTTGTAAAATTAATCCTGGTAGTCCCCAATATTCTCTTGGCCCATCATTGATAGCGATATCTTCTGTAAACCACGCTACTATTTTGGCTCCATTCTTTTTTGTTGACTTTGCCAGCGTGCACGAATATCCAGAAATCGTATCTTTTATATCTGTAATTTCCCACTCAAATATAGGCAAAACATCTTGTATCAAAATATCTTCTCCATATTCAAAATTTGGCATAAAATTAAAATAATTCATGAGAAGTACTTGTTCTTTTTGATTTCTATAATAGTTGCTAGTTGACACGGCACTAGACACTTGCCTCTCTACTGCACTTTTTTCCTTATCATCTACTTCATAATTATGCTCAGAATATCCATAAAAAGACTCTCCATTTTTATACAATAATGTCATTACAGGTCTATCCTCTTTTTCGCTACTTTTAAGCTGCTCTCTCAAATCTTCAATATTACCATCTTTAAAAGAAAAGTACTCATTATAGTTCACTACATAAGATTGAGAAAACAATGAACACGACACTAATAAAAAAGATAGTATAAATAAATTTTTCATAATTATTTTATTAGAAGATATATCTAAAAACTTCGCTTATGTTTTCAATTATTCGATATAGGTCGGATCGTTTGAACCTGTCCATCGGGTGTTGTTATCGTCCTTGGACGAGTCACTTCTTTAACATATTTCTGGAATTCATCTTGAGTCATCATATTGCCTGTGGGTTTTTCCAAGTTTGTTTGCTTATTCTCTTGCCGTATAGAGGTCATTATATATAGAATCCTAGTTTCAACCTGTAGTTGTATAATAAGCCCGGGCAGTCCAAAAAAACCATTAACTCCATGCATAATCGGTATCTCATCGGTATACCATGCCGTTATTTGCTCCCCATTGATATCTATTGTTGTCGCTAACGTGCAATGATATCCAGAAATCATCATTTTTTTGTCCCTAATTTTCCAATCATACCGTTCTAATTGTTCAGAGATCACAGGGTTTTCAGTCTCTCCTAAGGGAGCCAAAAAATCACCAAAATCTTTCATAAATAGATTTTCTTCTTGATTTTGGTAATACACAGAATGACGCATACGAGTAGTTGATATCTTATTTTCATTACTGTTTTTTTCATCGCTTATTTCTTTACTTTCTGCTATTGGTCCACATAATGAAACTCCATTACAATATACCAACTGCAAATCTGGTTTACTATTTTTATCAAGAGGGTTATTTACCAGTGTTTTACTCATCTCTACGAGATCTCCATGAATACTTTCATAATACATTTGATACCCTATGGTAAAGGTTTGTGACCAGACTGGACATAATACAGCAGAAAATAATAAAAGAAATGTTACTTTAAGATTCATTAATTTATAATTTAAAAAGTTTGATAAAACACCTTTGATATGATGTTTTAATAAATAAATTTATTGAGTTATGTACTTAGTACCTATTTTATATTTTAGTGATACAGAGGCTTCGTATTTATCATTCTTTCTATAGTTTTGTAAAAAATACTTTGCTTATGTTGTGATCTATCTATCCTAAAACAAAACTCGTTAAAATAAGCTTGAATATACCATTAACTGACATGAGTTGGTATGGCTCTTAAGCAAGACTTTAATTGCATTATAACAATTTGTAACTCTTTAAAGTTCTTACCTTGGATACTTAATTTCTGTTCAATATTATACATTGCTTTTAAAAGTTCATATCCTCTCCATTTATCTGTAACAACTTTTGCTGTTTTGCTTATGTATTCCTCAAAAATAGGAGTTAGAGATTTACCTGAATAATTATCAATAGACTTTACAAAGACTCTCTTTATTTGATGTTTTCTATTTAACTCCACCGCTTTAACAGCTTTTCCTTTTTATAATCGTAGCTACGACCTTGCTTGCCTATCGTAAATTCATAAACGAGAACTAACTCCGACAAAGGGTACTGCTGGCTATTTTCAAAGGCCTTTCTAACTTTTTGCAAAAAACACCAAACCCTGGAGCTTTCTATACGTTGACAGTCATAACACTGATAATTATATCCTGCTTTTTCGCAACCGTTAGAATGACCGTATTCATACAGGTAAAGCTATCTTGCCATTTTATTTTTGCTAAATAAGCTTTACAAGCTTCATCATTGGGCATTTCTTTTATAAACTTTAGTATACTTTTGTCCTTCAAATACTTCCATTATCTTTGATTTTACTAAAACAAAATGCAGAAATTAAATGACTAACTCAATAAATTTATAATAGAATAATTTACTAAAAAGTGATTAATACCCCAAGAAGATAATCCTCTTGGGGTATTAATCAAAGTACAAAACACTACTTAACGTACACAAGAACAAATTTCATACTCTAGTTGTGGCTCAATAGTTTTTTCACATCTCCATACTATACAGCCTGCATCTTCTACTATTACTGTATTACTTTGTTCATTAAACTCTTCTAAATTGTTAAAATTCGCAAATGAAATTGACCCTACAATTAAAGCCCCCAATAAAAATACTTTCTTCATAATTTTAAATAACTTGTGATTAATAACTAATCATAAATCTATTTATAATTTAATTAAGGGGTATTTCCGCTAAATTAACTTTTAATTAGTGCTTATTTAACATAATTTTAAACTTCATTATTCCCCATAAAAGACCGTATTTAATATTGTAGTTATCGATTTTATTAGTGGTTTACTAGTTTCTACATTAGAAAAATGTGTTTAAAAAAACACATGATTACACTTTGTCATTGGAAAACAAATAAAAAATCCTATTTCATAAATAAAATAGCACTAATCCTAAATCTCACAGAAACTCAAGAATAATAATTTAACATATCTCTATTAAACCAATTTGACTTAACTCTTGGTAGGTAACTTTTTTTCTGAGTTACAAAAATTCTTTTTGTGTCATTTTATTGCCTTTTGTAGGGCGTGGTATATCAATATCCTTATCTAATTTTTTAATTGATCTTGCAGCAATCAATACCTTATCATTAATTTGCTCATTCAAAATTAATCCCAGTAGTCCCCAAAATTCTCTTAGACCGTCATTAATAGAAATCTCTCCTGTATACCGAATTAATAATATACGTCTGAGAAAACAGCGAATATGACACTAAGAAAAGTGAGAATAAGAATATAATTTTCATACTAATTTTATTAGAAGGTATATCTAAGAAAACTTCGTTTATATTTTCAATTATTCGGTATAATTCGAACCCTTCGTTCTCGCCCATCTGGAGTTATTGTAGTTCTTGGTTTTGTCAATTCTTTAGTATATTGCGTGAATTCCTCCTGACTCATCATATTGCCTGTAGGTTTTTCCAGGCTTGTCTGCTTATTCTCTTGTTGTATAGAAGTCATTACATATAGAATCCTAGTTTCTACCTGCAATTGTAAGATAAGCCCGGGCAGTCCAAAAAAGCCATTGACCCCGTGTATAATCGGTATCTCATCTGTATACCAAGCAACTATTTTCTCCCCATTACTATCTACTGTAGTCGCTAATGTACAATGATATCCAGAAATGATCATTTCTTTTTCAGTAATCTTCCAGTCATACCGCTCTAATTCTCCAGAGATCACAGGATTTTCTGTCTCTCCAAAGGGAATAAAGAAATCTCCATAATCTTGCATATACAGATTTTCTTCTTGATTTTGGTAAAATACAGAATGCATGACACGAATAGTTGATATCTTATTTTCATTACTATTTTTATTATCATCGACTTCTTTACTTTCTGATATTGGACCGCATAATGATACGCCATTGCAGTATACCAACTGTAAATCTGGCTCGCTATTTTTATCTATAGGATTGGTTAAAAATTCTTTACTCATCTCGTCGAGATCACCATGAATATTTTTGGAATACATTTTATATCCTATAGTGTACGTTTGTGACCAGACCGGACATAATAATAAAGAAAATAATAAAAGAAATGTTACTTTTACAGTCATTGATTTAAAATTAAAAAATTCTAACAAAATTATATATCTAATATTAATAATATGTTTCAATAAAACATTATTTATAATAAAATAATTTACTGAAACAGTAATTAATACTCTAAGAGGATCAACTTCTTTAAAAGACTGATCTTCTTAAAGTATTATTTGAGATTTAAAATACTACTTAGCGTACACATATACATTCTTCCGCTAATACATTCTCCCCCTCAGTCCTTACACACCTCCATAAAGTACAGCCTGCATCTTCTACTATTACTGTATTACTTTGTTCTTTAATCTCTTCTAAATTGTTAAAATTCGCAAATGAAATTGACCCTACAATTAAAGCCCCAATAAAAATAATTTCTTCATAATTTTAAATAATTTGTGCTTAATTTATAAATTATTTAAACTGAGATTATTTCCGCTAAATTAACTTTTAATTAGCAGTTAATTTACAACAATTAACATTTTTAAATTTCAATAGAGCAAAATTTAAAAACTTGTAAATTCACCATAATTTACTTCACCGGAATTTCTCGTAAGATCTCTTTAACAAATGTCCAATATTTTTGTACAGAAGAAATACTAGCTCTTTCATCTGGAGAATGTGCTCCTAATATCGTGGGACCAAAAGAAATCATATCCATATGCGGATAATGCTGTCCCAGAATACCGCATTCTAGTCCTGCATGACAAGCAGCTACGTGTGCTTTTGTACCATTTAGTTTTTCGTATAATCTATCCAGCACTTTTAGGATCGGTGAATCCATATTAGGAGCCCAACCAGGATAATCTCCTCCCGTTATAACTTCGCACCCTATTAATTGAAATGTAGCACGTAACATATTAACCATATCCTGTTTAGAGGATTCCACGCTACTTCTGGTTAAACAAGCTATATGTATGTGCCCCTTCCCTATTGTTACTTTAGCAATATTATTAGATGTTTCTACAAGATCCGGAATAGAAGCACTCATCGTATACACTCCATTATGAGCTGCGTATAACGCATTAAGTAACCCTTCTTGCACTCCCAAATCCATGATTTTATCAGGTGCTGAAGATGGTTGAATATGTATGATCAAATTAGGATCTGTTATCGATTGCTCATTCATGATAACCTTACTCAATTCATTCAACTCATACTCAAAAACTTCTGTATGCATTGCATCGATTACTACAGTTGCAAAACTTTCTCTTGGGATCGCATTGCGAAGACTTCCTCCTTGTATTTCAGAAATTCTTAATCCAAAATTTTCGAAGCCATCAAATAACAATCGATTCATAATTTTATTAGCATTACCTAACCCTTTATGAATTTCCATACCAGAATGCCCTCCGGTAAGTCCGGTTACTGCAATTGTATATGCCTTTTTACCCTCTGGCACTTCTTCTTCCTTATAAGCTCTGGTTGCAGTTACATCTATACCGCCAGCACAACCTACTCCAATCTCATCATCCTCTTCTGTATCGAGATTTAGTAAAATCTCTCCTTGCAACCAATTATGCTGTAATTCTATTGCCCCAGTCATTCCCGTTTCTTCGTCTATAGTAAATAAGGCTTCTATGGCAGGATGTGGAATATCTGTGGATTCTAAAATTGCCATAATCGTTGCAACCCCAATCCCATTATCAGCTCCTAGTGTCGTTTCTTTAGCACTCACCCAATCTCCATCAACATACATTTCTATCCCTTGTTTCTCAAAATCAAAGATTGTATCTGCATTTTTCTGATGTACCATATCAAGATGAGACTGCATTACTACCGTTTTTCGATCTTCCATACCTGCAGTAGCTGGCTTTTTGATCAATACATTCTGAATTTTATCGGTCTCAACCGTTAGTCCTAAAGATGTTCCAAAATCTTTCATAAATGCAATTACTCGTTCTTCTTTTTTAGAAGGTCTAGGCACCGCATTAAGGTCTGCAAATTTATTCCAAAGCGCTGTAGGCTTTAGCAATCTTATTTCTGAGTTCATAGTTATTGAGTTTTTAGCAAATGTACCATTTGGATTGCTGAATTCAAATCTTAAGGTACATAGTGTTTATCCCGATGTTAGTATTAAAAGACACTATATTATATCATATTCTATGCATCTATTGCTTAAAATCACTACAAATTACTTTATTACATTCTTTCATACTCCCAAAGACACTTCTCTATAAAGAGCTACTTTTGATTAAAAATCGTAGCTTTACCATTCGATTTGATTTATACTTCATGCAATCCAGAACAAAAACACTTCTTACAATACTGCTACCCATTCAAATTGTAATCATCAAAATTCTTGGGTTATTTCCAGAATTTATTGAACGTTTTTATAGCAATTGGCTTTTTATTTTTATTTCTAAAGCGTTGCGATATGCCTTTGGATGGATTCCTTTTTCGTTTGGTGATATAGGATATTGTATATTGATTGTTTTACTAATTCATTTTTTAATTACCAAAGTATTCAGAAAAGGAATTTCGTGGAAAACCATATTATTAGATATAGGAGCTACCACTTCTATAGTATATGCTTGCTTTCATATACTATGGGGCATGAATTACTATCGCCTACCGATGCACGAAATCATAAAAATCGATGATGAATATACAGAAGAAGAATTGATCCGTGTTACAGAAAAATTAATTCTCGAAGCTAACCTATTACACACATCTTTATCGTCTGATGATTCACTTGCTATCCAAATACCCTATACCAAAGAAGAAATCTTTGAGAAAACTATACCTGCCTATGAGCAAATTAGTAATATTTTACCAATATACGGCTATACGCCTAAAAGCATTAAAAAATCTATTCTTAGTATTCCGCTTACTTATATGGGATTCAGTGGATATCTTAACCCCATTACTGGCGAAGCACAAGTCAATGGTTGCATTCTAACATATAAAGCCCCTACTACCAGTTGTCATGAAGTAGCCCATCAATTAGGATTTGCTAAAGAAAATGAAGCAAATTTTATAGCGGCCTTAACGACAATGAATTATGATGATCCCTATTTTAAGTATAGCGGAACTACATTTGCTTTAAAATTTTGTTTGAACGACTTATACCTTAGAGACGAACAAAAAGCAATCTGTCAGATCGAAAAATTAAGATTTGGTATTCGTGAAAACTACAGAGAAGTCAATACATTCTGGGAAAGCTATCAAAATCCCTTAGAACCTGTTTTTAAAAGTACTTATGATAGCTATCTCAAAGCAAACAACCAACCCGATGGGATGGAAACCTATAGTTATGTAGTAGCCCTTTTAGTGAACTATTATAAGAATGGTTTGTAAAATAATAAGACAACACCTTTATAAAACACCCATTAAAGTAGTACAATAAAACGATTACAGCTAACGCTTTCTAACTAGCTAACATAGTTACATCAAAGTACTTCTATGCTTTGATCTACTAATTACATCTCTATACCCCATTGATGTACCATCCATACTATCTATCTAGAAAAGCGACGATCTATTACTTTTCTACACCTTAATCAAAAGCAAGTATACATACCTATTTATAATACCTCATTAATGTTATAGCTTTATTAAAAATAAAATCACCATTTGCGGTTTCCCGTAAAAATCATGAGGTGGATTCCCTTACTTTTAACTTTCAGAAGGGCTAGATAATCTATTTAGTCATTTACAAGTATTTATAAACATTTACAATCGGATGTATTAAGACATGTGTTTTACTCGGTTGTTGGCATTCATTAAAAAAAAACTACGAAATACAATATGAGCTTAAGAAAAGGAAGAACGAAATTAACTCTAGAAAGCTCAATTGAATCTGCATTATTAGCAGTCGAAATTTATAATAAACCTAGAACACCTTTTCGTGTAGAAGGATTTATTACACATATGATTATGGCTTGGACCAGACTATTTCACGCTTTTTTTCATAATACAATTGGAAGCAAATATTATTACAAAAATACTAATGGAAGATATCAGACAATTGACGGTGAAAAGAAATCTTGGGAGCTTAAAACTTGTATTACTAAACACGGTGGAGTCTCATCATCTGTAAAGTCTAATTTAGCTTTCTTTATTAAACTGAGAAACAAAATTGAACACAGACACATAGATAGAGACGAAGTTGGTATTATGATATTTGGAGAATGTCAAGCACTACTCTATAACTTTGAAAATACCTTAATAGATTTTTTCGGTGAGGAATATGCTTTAAATGAAAGTTTATCTTTCTCTATTCAATTTTCACGTATTAGAAAAAAGTCTCAATTAGAAGCCAGTAAAAAACTACTTTCTAAAGAGATTAAAGAATTAAAAAACTTCATTGAAACTTATAGGAATGCATTAACAGAGGAGGTTTTCAATACCCAAGAATATAGTATTAAACTAATTCAAGTCCCAAAAATATCAAATACAAATAGAAATGACTTAGCGGTTGAATTTGTGAATTGGAATTCTCTATCCGAATCAGACAGAGAAAATTATGATAAGATAACTACAATAATAAAAGATAAAGTAGTAAAAAAAGAGGCAATTAATCCAGGGAAAAGAAAACCAAGTGATGTAATTGAAAAGGTAAACTCTGAGATTGATTTTGAAATTAATCATTATGACCATCAATGTCTATATTGTTGCTTTAAAATTAGACCAGCAAGCGGAAATGATATAGATGACTCATTTGACACAAATACAAACTATTGTCATTATGATGAAGTGCATAACGATTATGTTTATCAGGATGCTTGGGCTGAATTAATAATAAAAGGAATTAGAGAAGAGAAATTGAGTAAAGAAATTTGGAAGGCAAAATTTAAGACCAAGGAAAGTTTTAATATAACTGAATTTGAAACAGTTGAATAAATAACGAAATGCCAACAATGGCTATAATTAATATGGGTTTTGGTGCTTAATCCAAAGTTTAGTGTATTTTTATAAAGTCCGCCAAATCTTTTGATTTGGCTTTTAAAATGAAAAAATTAAAACAAAATAAAAAGTTTTGGCTAAGTGCTTAATCGAAATTAATCGCTTATTTATTCCCGTACTAATCATAGCCGAGCCGTTAGCAGAAATTAAAACAAAAACAAATTAGACATAAATGAATATTTATTTTGATGAAGCTGGAAATACTGGCCAAAATTTACTTGATGAAAATCAACCTATTTATGTTTTAGTTTCACACAATTTTTCAATTGAAGAGGCAGAAGCAATATTATCACCACTAAAAACAAATTCTTCAGAAGTTCATTTTAAGAATTTAAAAAAATATCCAAAATATCAAAAACCAATTAAGGAAATATTAAATAATCCCTTGATTAAATATGAACGAATCAAAATTGCTTATTACAATAAAAAGTATGCTCTTTGCGTACATTTAGTTGACCAGTTAGTCGAAACAACCTTTTACAATCTAGGTCTAGACTATTATGAAAACGGACTGAATATTATGTTTGCGCAATCTCTCTATTTACAAGCTCATTTATTTGAATCAAAGCTTGAATACACCGAATTATTAGAGCGATTTCAAAAAATGATTAGAAAAAAAGATTATGAATCCATAGATTCCTTCTATTTGAAAGCAGAAGAAATTTTTAATCACATCGAAAAAGAAAGCGAAAAAAACTTCTTCTTTCCAATTCTAAAAAGTAAAGACTTTATTGAGGACATACTAACATCAATCAAAAAGTTTTCTATTGATTTAGCATTACCATCCTTAACAATATTGAGTGACGTTTGGTATAAAAATGAAAATGTTAGTATTAAAATCATTCACGATGATTCAAAACAAGTTGAATTTTGGAAAGACTACATTATTTTTATGGCAAAACACATTTCAAAGAAAAAGGTAGATGTTGGATTTGACGAAAGGAAAATGACCTTTCCATTGCAAATAGATTCAATCGAAATGGTTGACTCGAAAAATCACATTCAAATACAACTTTCAGATTTAATAGCAAGTTCATTCGCTTATTACGCTAAAAATATCTTACTTGAACAAAATGAAAATGATACACTTTCGAAGATAATTTCTGATTCGAAATTGGCTAATATGAATGTTCATCCATTACAACCCGATTTGTCATTTTTTGAAAAAGACTTTAAGAAAGGAGAAAATGATATAAATCCACTCGATTTTTTAGCTGAAAAAAGTTTAGAAAATAAAGATAAATTTAATGATTCATATCCAAAATAACTTCTGCTAACACCGTGCATAAATCATAGCTATTATAAGCTTTCCGAGAGATTTTTCTTATCTGCAAAGTACACCAAATTTTCTATTTGGATTTATTTAGAAAAGAAAATTAAACGTAAAAATAAAAAATTCGGCTCGTGCATAATCTGGAAAGTTAGTGTCTATTTATACGCTACGTTTCATACACAATACCGTTAGTGGTAATCCCCCCATAGACTCCAAAAAAGTCTTCAGTACGTATGCGAACGTAAAAATGAATAAATGTAAAACATTGATAAACAGTAAATTATTTTTACGTTAGTCAGAATTAAAAACACATCATTATATTGAATAGTAATCAAGAAAAAGTATTGAATATTATAAGTCAATTTTCATTTGGAGCTCCTTTTATTTTTGCTCCAGATGAATATAAAAAAGGAAATGCTACAAGAGAGCCTGCCGACTTAGTATACGCTTGTAACAATACTATTTTTTTAATTTATGCGAAACAAAAAAATAAACCGAAAAAGGGATTAGCTTCTGAAATTATTTTTAATAGAAGAAAAACATTAATAGAAGATAATATAGGGCAATTAGAAGGTTGGCTGAGAGAATGGAAAAACGGAAGAAATATAATAGGTAAAAATGAGTTTGGTAGTTTCGATATTAGTTTTGGAGAGTATGAAAATGTAATAGGTCTTGGAATCATTAACTATACCGAAGATTTCACCATATTCCATAAAGAGTTGGCAACCAAATTAAATTTAAAACATTGTTTATCAATTTCAAATGATAGTTTTGATAAATTATTTCGAGCTGGGTTTTCATTATTGGATTTGGGTATTTTAATAAAGTCGATAACTTTAATGTCAAAAGACAATATTATACCTGTTAATAAATTAATTGACAACTATTTCTCTAGTTCGATGAAAAGAAGTTCAAAAGAGAAAATTGATATTAATATTTTAAAAGAAACTGACATTTATTTTAATAATTTAAAATCTCAAATTAACGTTAATAAAAAATCCAAGGAACTTCAAGGTATGTCTGAAATTTTGAATGACTTGAAATTATATGAAACTATAAAAATAAAATATCAAATTTCTATATTATCTGAAAAATTCAAAAAAGATATAAGACAGTGGCAAATTGTAATGATTCCTTTAGAAAAATATAAAATCATTATTGGGTTTTCAGCTTGGCAAAATTGGCACGTGATAATAGATCATTTTATAAAAACAATGAAAACTTATGAAAATGATGATGGTTTAATCGGTATGTTGTATGAATTAAATACTCTATGTCCAATGGTAAACCTGTGTCTTGAAAGAAAAAACAAGAGTAAAATAGAAATACTATTAAAATAAAAAAACTACCACTAACAATGTATCCTATGTAAAGCCCTTTCCCTAGTCCTAGGTTAAATTTACGATATTTTTTTATTTTATTTATTTCATTATGATGATGATTTTAGAGTGTTGGAATGTTGGCAACGCTATTAAAGCGTTGTCAATATTTCAATACTCAGCCCTATAAGTAACTCCGCATCCTATATGTGGTAGCTGTTCTATAAGCTCCACCAGCATCTCTATGATTATGATTGGCCAACAAGGCAACTTTCTATAAAATGTGATAACTTATAAAAGCTTCATCTATAGTGTTTAGTTGTCCCATTCTGAGCTAAAAGTATTTTCGAGTTTTTAGGCTTATTATTTTCTTTTTTTTTAACTTATTACTCCTATTTGATATGGTGTTTCTGTTCGTATGACTGCATGAATTCTACTCAACAGTTTTCTAGCAACCTTTATTAAAATGCGTTTGACATCCTTGCCTTGATGGGAACGATAATACGCTTGCATCACAGGATCGAATCGTAAAGCTTGCCAAGTAGCCTCTACCATTTAGCTTTATCCCCTCTAGCTTCATTTTACAACTGGTACAGTCAATAAAAGTCCACAAAAAACATTTTAAAAGACACAGGTACACCAAAATAAAAAATAGATCAGTTACAAACCAAACATGCAGTATTTTTTAAATACTATCTATGCACTAAATTCAGCTATTCAACCTATATTTATAAAGACTAACACTACCATGGTGCTTTAGAAAAAAATACAAGAAAGAATGGGATTAGATCTATCATTAACGGCAATTCCAAAAGAAGGAACTACTATTCTTGAAAAAGCTAAACGTAGACAAAATTCAGAATATAGTACTATTATTTTTTCACTACATCGAGCTTTTGACACAAACTTTAATGACTTTGGACATTCTGAATGGATTGAGTTTAAAAAGGATGCTCAAAATTTAGCTAAACACTATCCTAACAAAAAATTTGAAAACAAGTATTATCTAGATACAAATCGTACCTATGAAGTCTTTGATTATCTGATTGCTAAAAAGTTACACCCAAATAGAAATTTTAAAGAGACACCTCCTTTCTTTTATGATGGAATTCTATGTGATTTTAGTCAGTCAGGACAAGGGCATTATCTTATGCTTTGGGATTATAAAATTATACAAAAGAAAAATGATATACTAAATCGCTTCGATTTTGAACAATACTATGAGATGTATAATTTACAAAATATGCTGGATGAAGGCGTATATAAGATACATCAGATTGCAGCAAATACGCAAGAACTAAAAAGTATCTTCAATCAGATTAAAAAATTCCTAAAAAATGCGCTCGAATTAGAAGGCTATGTTATCGTGTTCAAAATTTAATAGTAAAGGATATAGATTGGTTTGCTAATTTCTTCTTGCTATGATTTTTTTAAGTATTTCAACCAACACACTACCTTTACAACAAGTGATTACTTTGTGAAATTCTGTAAGAGCAATGTAAGTCGTGAAGCATTAGAAAAACATCTTTATAAAAGGATAAGAATGCTCCCAAAACCATGACCCTAGAAATCGAAATTCTTGATGGGTATTAGGATATCTGTGATTATTCGGATATCAACAGTTATCAAAAACAAAGCAGAATCGGTATGCATGCTGTTATTCATCAAATAATTGAAAATAAATAACAAACTAAGAAGTTGAAAATCAAATGTTTTACTAAATAAGCAACGACTAAGTAGTTAGAAAACATGTTCCCTGCTTCATTGTTAAAAAAATATTAATTTACCATTGTTTTCTATCACAACCAGTATCTTTAAAAACTAATTCATCTTTACACTAACTCTTATGAAGAAACTATACTTATCACTGCTAGTGATTATCACGGCATTGAATGTATATTCTCAGGAATATTTCCCAACAAATAGTGGAGTACAAACTACAGATAGTAATTTCACTGTATTTACAAATGCGACAATTCATACATCTCCTGACACCAAAATCAATAAGGCTACATTAATTATACAAAAAGGAATGATTACAGCGGTAGGGACCAATGTGACCATTCCAAAAAATAGTCTTATCATAGATCTCAAAGGAAAACATATCTATGCTTCCTTTATTGATCCATTTACTAATTTTGGCATCGAGAAACCAACAAATAAAAATGGCCGAGGTAGAGGCAGCAATCCACAATACGATGCATCACGAGGAGGGTATTACTGGAATGATCATATTAGACCAGAGACCAATCCTATCCATGATTTTAAATATGATACTAAATCAGCAGATATCTATCTCAAAGAAGGATTCGGAGTTCTCCATACGCATATGCCAGATGGTATTGTAAGAGGCACAGGTCTATTAGTAGCCCTCAATAATGAAGGAACTAATGGCAAACGGATGCTAAGTGATCAATCAGCACAATTTCTTTCTTTTTCTAAAAGCGTTAAAAGTAAGCAGACATATCCTACTTCGTTAATGGGCTCGATGGCTTTGATCCGTCAAATGTATCTCGATGCTGAATGGTATGCCAATGGAAATTCTACCACAAAAGATTTATCTCTAGAAGCACTGAATAAAAACAAAAAACTACCACAGATTTTTGAAGCAGGAAGTCGACTGAATGGTTTTAGGGCTGATAAAGTAGGAGATGAATTTAATACACAATATATTATTGTAGGTGGTGGCGATGAATATGCCCGAATTGATAAGGTAAAAGCAACAAATGCATCTTATATCATTCCTTTAGATTTTCCTGACGCCTATGATGTATCCGATCCGTATCAGCAATCCTTGGTGAGTCTGGGGCAAATGAGGCATTGGAATCAAGCACCAACGAATCCGGCTGTATTATCAAAAAATGGTATCCAATTTTCATTTACTACACACAAATTAAAAAAAGTAGCAGATTTCAATAAAAGAATCTTAATAGCTATTGAAAACGGACTGGATAAAAAAGCTGCATTAGCATCTCTAACTACTATCCCGGCTAAGATCTTAGGTAAAAGTGATCTCTTAGGAAGTCTTAAGAAAGGGGCGTATGCCAATTTTTTGATTACTAAAGATGAATTATTTACAAAAAATAATGTCATTTATGAAAACTGGGTACAGGGTCATAAAAATATAATACACGACATGAACCTTATGGATCTTACTGGTAACTATGATCTTACCGTAAATGGGACCACCTACGATTTATCAATTACCGGAAAGCCAACTGCTCCAAAATCCAATATAAAACTAGGAGAAACAACACTAGGGAGTAAAATAAATTATAAGGACAATTGGGTTTCTATTGTTTTTACTGATACCGATACTACTAAAAATCAATATACACGAATAGTTGCTGATATAGATAATAACCCTGCACTATGGAGCGGCAAAGCTATTTTACCAAACGGCTCAGAAACTTCATTCAATGCCAAAAGGAAACCGAGTGGCACTGATAAAAAAGAGAAAGATTCATTAACCGATAAAAAAGAAATCCCAAAAATAATGCCCGTTACATACCCTAACATAGCGTATGGAGCATCAAAATTACCTAGCGCTCAAACCACACTATTTAAGAATGCAACTGTTTGGACTAATGAAGCCTCAGGGATTCTTACTGAAACAGATGTACTTGTTAAAAATGGTAAGATTACCTCCATAGGTAAAAATATAAATGCTGGAAATGCTATGGTAGTAGATGCTACAGGAAAACATCTTACCGCTGGAATTATTGATGAACATTCTCATATTGCAGCTGCCTCCATTAATGAGGCAGGACATAACTCTACTGCAGAAGTAAGTATAGAAGATGTAGTTTCTCCTGATGATATTAGTATCTATCGTAATCTTGCTGGTGGAGTAACCTCAATACAGGTACTTCATGGATCTGCTAATCCAATAGGTGGTCAATCGGCGATCCTAAAATTAAAGTGGGGAGAATCCGCAGAAAATTTAATCTATGATAACGCACCCAAATTTATCAAATTTGCTTTGGGCGAAAATGTAAAGCAAAGTAATTGGGGAGCTGAAGAAAAAGTTCGCTTTCCACAGACACGCATGGGAGTTGAGCAATTATACATTGACTATTTCACCAGAGCGAAAGCATATGAAGAGCTGAAAACAAGTGGAAATCCATATCGAAAAGACATCGAAATGGAAATACTACTGGAAATTCTTAACGGAAAACGTTTTATAAGTTGCCACTCTTATGTACAAAGTGAAATTAATATGCTAATGAAGGTCGCAGAAAAGTTTAATTTTAAGATCAACACCTTCACCCATATTCTGGAAGGTTATAAATTGGCTGATAAGATGGCTACTCATGGAGTAGGCGGCTCTACCTTTTCTGATTGGTGGGCTTATAAGTACGAGGTAAATGATGCTATTCCTTACAATGCTGCTATTATGCATAATCAGGGTGTTACGGTTGCCATTAATAGTGACGATCCGGAAATGTCGCGGCGCTTAAATCAAGAAGCTGCTAAATCGGTAAAATATGGAGGAATTAGTGAAGAAGATGCATGGAAATTCGTAACTCTCAATCCTGCTAAATTACTACATATAGATACCCGTGTAGGAAGTATAAAGGTGGGAAAAGATGCTGATCTGGTATTGTGGTCTGATCATCCTTTATCTATTTATACCAAAGCTGAAAAAACAATGATAGAAGGTGCTATCTATTTTGATATAGAAAAAGATAAAGCCATGCGTACTGCAATGGCTTCAGAAAAAAATGAATTGTCCACCATGATGCTAAAAGCAAAAAACAAAGGACTAAAAACACAACCCGCTAAGAAAAAAGAAAAACAACATTTTCATTGTGAAACTGTAGAGACTATACACTAATCAATAGCGACTACAGAAACTTATATCTGTTATAAAAAAATAAAAAATGAAAAAAATATACTATCTCTTAGTGCTCCTTCTTTTCTATTCTGAAAAGTCTGATGCTCAACAAACTCCTGCCAAGGATCAATTAGAAACGATTACTATCACAGGCGCAACAGCTCATATCGGTAATGGTACTCTGATCAAAAATAGTATTCTGATATTTGAAAATGGTAAAATTACGGCAATAGGAGAAAACGGAAGTACTCCCGCAAAAGGGAACATAATAGACGCTACAGGAAAACACCTTTATCCTGGTTTTATTGCTCCCAATTCTACTCTGGGATTAGTAGAAATTGCTGCGGTACGTGCGACCAATGATGATGAAGAAGTGGGCTTATACAATCCACATATTAGAAGTATCATTGCGTATAATGCAGAAAGCAAAATAGTGGAGAGTATGAGACCTAATGGTATATTGATTGCCCAGATAACACCTCGTGGAGGCACTATCTCTGGTACTTCATCCATTGTTCAGCTGGATGCCTGGAACTGGGAAGATGCTGCTATAAAAATGGATGACGGGATTCATATCAACTGGCCTAATCCTTTTAAGCGAGGACGGTGGTGGCTGGGAGAAGATCCCGGATATACTGAAAACAAAGAGTATACGAAAGAAGTAAATGCAATATCGGACTATGTTGCACAAGCCAATACTTATACAAAAGATGACAACAACACAAATAATCTTCCGTATAGAGCTATGAAAGGTATTTTTGATGGTTCACAAATAGCATATATTCATGTAGATACAGAAAAAGCAATACTAGATGTTATCTCATTTACTAAAGAATTTTCCATTCCAAAACTTGTAATTATCGGAGGATATGAAGCCTATAAGGTAGCACAACAACTAAGACAAAATAATATCGCAGTATTGTTAACGAGAACGCATAGTACTCCTAAAGGTGAAGATGAAGATTATGATCTCCCCTATAAGAGTGCAAAAACTTTAATAGATGCAGGTGTATTAGTTGCATTACAAAATAGTGGACAAATGGAGCGTGCCAATGCAAGAAATTTACCTTTTCAGGCTGGTACCGTTGCGGCACATGGATTGGATAAAGAAAAAGCTCTTCAACTCATAACGGGTAATAGTGCAAAAATATTAGGGATTGATGCTACCACAGGTACATTAGAAACTGGTAAAGATGCCACTTTATTCATCAGTATTGGAGATGCGCTGGACATGAGAACCAATCAGTTAGAAAAAGCTTTTATACAAGGTCGTGATATAAGTCTGGAAAGTCATCAAACAAAACTTTGGAAACGATATAGCCAGAAATATAGTGATTAAGAATTATGATTTTCGATTAATTATATTCTGTTAAAACTTAATAGTATTCATTGTTTTAGTGCTAATTGTTAATCAGTTACTACATTCTCCATTATTAATATCGTCAATTGTCGGATTATATAAATTCCAGGCAACATCATATAAAGATGGAGAAATACTATTTTGAACCAGATTCTCAAGACTACAAAAATCACTTAGCAAACCATTTTTAAATACCTCAAAACTAGTGATTACTGATGACAAATTATCTAAACCATTTAAGCTGGTCAAAGCATCATTATTATTTATTAATAATCTATTTAATCTTTCTATATGTAGTAAACCTTTAATGGATTCCAGTTTCAAATTATTTTCAACAAAAATAGAACCATCAACTGAAGTTATACTTTGAAGAGCATCAATATTAAGAAGACTTTCGTTAGCAAGTATTTTTATATTTCCCGTCAATTCTCCTTCAATATGTAATCCATCTAAATTAAGTAATGAATCATTAGCCGCTATGAATAAATCATTATTCAGGCTTTTAAAAGAGTTTAGTCCTTCTAAGTTTACTAAAGAATGGTTTTCTCCAATAGAAAAGCCACCTTGGACTCTTTGCAACTTACCTAAATCGTAAAGATTTGATAATTTATTATGGTTAGTTATGGCAAAATAACCATTAACCGTTGTTAAAGAGTTTAATCCAGATACATTAAGTAATTTATCATTACCTCTCAAATATAAATTACCTCCAATTGAAGTAATATTATTTAATCCTTCTAAATTAAGTAAACCTTCACTATCTACAATATTGCAAGCTCCACTCAATGAGATAATATTCAGAAAGCAATTCAGACTTGTAATTAATGGATTATAGTTTATATCTATGTTAGCAAGGGTTGATATCTTTTTTAAAGCACTAATATCTTCAAGAAAATGATTATTTACTAAACGTAGTGTTCCTATGTTAGTGATATTATTTAATCCTTCGAGATTTATTAAAGACCTACTATTAGAAATAATTAGATCATCTCTTACTACTTTTATTGAAGCCAAACCAGATAAATCTGTTATCGGAGTAATTACAAAATCATTTGAGTCGTCAATTAATAATGATCCATTGATTTCTTCATACAATTTAGAACTAAATTCATCTACTTCTTCTTGATTTTTCAAATAAACATCTCCAAAATATGACTCTCCCACTACATCATTTATTGTTATCGTAATTGAACTCACCTCATACACGTCAGAATCCGAACTTGAAATTTTAATCTTACCCGTTATTTCTTTTATATTTTCATAATCAAAAAATGAATTATTTCTAACATATAATTCTCCAGTAGTAGAATTAATATCAAATGCAATGTTAAGTGGTTGCTCAAGAATTGAAAACAAAATAGTTCCTCTGTTTACAGAAGCAACAACAGTTCCAATTACCTGATTTACTTCAGGGTTTTCATTAATATTAAAATTCATATCCTGTGTTTGGATAATAACTTCCAAAGCTTCTTGATCCGCTGAATCATCTTTACTACAAGAAATAACAATAATAAATAGAAGAAGTGTCGTGTAATTATAAAATTGTCTAATCATTTTCCCTGATTTTAAAATATTTCTTTTGAATGAAATATTATTTTTTATTATTCCGTGCAAATTTCCCAAATCTCTTGCAACCTACATGTGACTATAAATATAAAACAAATAACAAATTGATTTTCAAACTACTACTCATAACATAATTAAACATAAAGTTACTTATATTCATTACTAATACAAGTCAGAATGTAATTATATAACTCATTGAAATAAATTTTGACAACATTGTTAAAGGTAACCCTCTTTTGCAAAAATCGATTTTTAAAGACCTACAATACTTTTATAGCTAACACTATTTTTATAATAGCAAATTTTATAAAACTACTTTCTTCACTCAAAATAATTTTATACCTCTCTTTCAGGTTACTATTGCAAACATTTACAAAATAATTAGTAAATATTGGGTCTAAGAAAAAAAACCAGTTAAATTTTAAAAATCTAACTGGTTTCATAATAAATTTTATTTTCCTTTATGAACTAAACAATACTTTAGATCCCCATCTTATCCATAGCATATTCAGTTTTAAAATTCCGTGCAACCGTAACTCTTACAGAGTCATAGATGTCATTTCCTCCTCGAGACCTCCATACCGCTTTTACCCCTTCCTTAAATAACCAATTAAATGAAGGTGTATAACTAGGTCTCGGCACCAAATGCATTACTTGAGATGATTCTAAAGCTTCTGCATACATCTTTGCTGCAAGATCCTTTAGTTCATCATTAATAGTATGCACTGTTATCGTATTTTTTGGATAAAAAAAGTTTAAAATTTCTACGACCATCTGATCATCCTGAAGTGAACTCATAAAAAAAGTATTAAGAGATTATATATTTATTAAATGACACCTGTTAAGGTACTAATAGTAAGTGATAGTAACCACTGATATGTTATACAAAGTTCACTTATTTTCCCCAAAAATAACACCCTGTTTTCAGTGAAAAACAACAACAATTTACCACTGAATTATAACAACACACTAAAAAACTCTTTGTAATTTAATAAAAATCAAACATCTATGCGTAACTTATTTCAAGATATTACATATAACATTTACTAACCTCTAGAATAAATAGGTTTCAATTCAATATACTTTTATTCGTTCGTTGATTTTTTATAAAATGATATGTCTTTTTTCTCTGTAGTTGCAACTGCATTGACAAAATCCACTTCCTTTCTGATTTTACCTACCACTCCTTTCTCAAAATTCCTCCATTGTAAAGCTTTTGGTAATAATAAACCATTTACATCATTCCAATCAGAATATTGAATTAAGCTTATTTTATCACTAATCTCTTTGTCAAAAAAAGTAACTGTATATCCCAGATATTTCATTTGAAAAGTAGTAGAATCATAATACAAAAAATAATTATCCTTTGGTGAGTCTCCTATTCCATCTTCATATGTTATTTTATAACCAGGGTAAGATTTTCCTTCCACAGAAAGATCAGTCACTTTTTCATAACTAATTCCATCATCACCTAAAACAAAAGGCATTGCATAAAAGTAAAACATTAAATTATGGTAAAAACGAGGATCTCTTTTAAAGTAAGTAGAATCTTGTACTACCCAAGCCTCTTCACCATCAAAACCTATGGTATAGTTCTTAGATTCTATACGAGCATTTCTGGTTTTTAGGTCTGTGATATGTTTTTCATTACCATTGGGTTTTACGATTTCAAAAGTAAGTGTTTCTTGCATATCAAACAATTGAATTCCTCCATGGGCTTTGAACACCTCGGCTATCTCTTTAGGAAAATTCTTAGAGCGATCAGAAATACTATTTTCTGTGGTTGAAAATTCTTTAGTTACGATCTCTTTTGTAGTTGTTTTCTCTTGTTTACAAGACAATAGCATGGTAGTAGCTAACAGAATCATTACAATTTTCTTCATCTTATTTGATATATTTAAATTAGCATTTAAGACCACAATAGTCGTATCATATTTATATCCTTTCAAAAAACAGTAACAATCTTTAATTGATGAATATCAGAAAAAGTATACTTTTTCAAATGGAAGTTATAACTACCTTCCTCCACGCACGATAAAATAAATAATACAAAAGGGAATAAAAGAAAGTATGTCCTATAAACAAAAACGTTAGGTTTTCTGCTTTTTCTTTTTAGCAGCCGGAAAAAGTACGTTATTAAGAATCAAACGATATCCCGGAGAATTGGGATGTAGCTCCAGCTCTGTTTTAGGATCACCCACCCGATGTTGATAATCTTCTGGATCATGACCTCCATAAAAAGTAAAAAATCCTTTTCCCTTGATACCATGTATATATCTGGCTTCATTATTTGTTTTATTCTCTCCGAGTACCAATACATTTGATTTGATTTCATTAGAATCATAGGCCGTGGTTTGCCCCATAAATCCTTTTACCAATGCCGTATGATTCTGACATAGCATGGTAGGAATTGGATCCCATTTTGCAGAAAAATCCATTAATGTAAAATAATCAGTGGTTTTAGGAATACGACGTTTGCGTGTCATATCTATTGATGAAAACTCGTATACATTTGGACTTCTTTCTAATGTAAAATCAGTAAATGCAAAAGTTTTACTAAAATCAATTTTAGACTGATACCCCGGTTCGCTCGGATCTCCATCAAACATAGGCTCACAAATATCCACACCTTCTGCGGCTAATGCTATCTCAAAACTATCTGTAGCACTGCACATGGCAAAAATAAAGCCTCCACCAACAACATAATCTCTAATTTTAAGTGCAACTGCTAATTTAGCTTCTGACACCTTTTGGTATCCCAGGTCTTTTGCTAATTTTTCAGCTTTTGCCTTTTCTTTAGTATACCAAGGTACCGCTCTATAAGTGGCATAAAACTTCCCATACTGTCCCGTAAAATCTTCGTGATGTAAATGCAACCAATCATAAAGTATAAGGTTATCTTCTAATACTTCTCTATCATATATCGTTTCATATGGAATTTCTGCAAAGGTTAACACCATCGTTACTGCGTCATCCCAAGGTTGATTACCTTTTGGAGAATACACTGCAATTTTTGGTGCTTTTTCTAAAACAACAGCCTCCATATTCTGAGACGGACTGCTGATTTCTAAAAGAATCTCTTGTGTTTCTGCATCATTTACAACTTCATATGAGACACCTCTAATGGTACATTCTTTTCTAATATTTTCTGTATCTGGTAATAAAAAAGAACCGCCTCTATAATTCAATAACCACTTTACCTTTAGATCCTTACTTAATGTCCAATACGTAATTCCATAGGCTTTTAAATGATTTTCCTGACTCTCGGCATCCATAGGAATTAACACATAAGATGCATATGTAGAAAACCCTGACAAAAATATCAGGATTAAAATAAAAAACTTTTTATATGCACATCGTAGTTTCATACAGCGGTTACTTTTTATTTCTTAAAGTTAAAAGATAAGAAATCAAGAATCATTTTACGAAAAAAGTATCGTATGTTTTACATATTAATTTCAAAAACTTTATCAAAATGGCACATCATTATCATCAGAGTTATTAAAACTACTACCAAACGCTTCATCTGCACTTGGTAAATTTTTAGTTGTAAAAGGATCTTCTTCTTCATTATCATTCATCTTCGAGTTAAACTCAAAAGGTGTACTAAAGTCATCTAAATTATCAAATTTACCAAGGTGACCAATGAATTTTAACCTAATATTCTCTAAACCACCATTACGGTGCTTTGCTACAATAAACTCTCCTTGCCCTTGTGTAGGGGATCTCTCCTCATCATCCCATTCATCAATTTTATAGTATTCTGGTCTAAAAATAAAGGCTACGATATCTGCATCTTGCTCTATCGCTCCGGATTCTCTAAGATCACTTAACAAAGGCCTCTTACTTCCTCCTCGAGTCTCTACAGCACGCGATAACTGTGATAATGCAATCACAGGAATACTTAATTCTTTTGCTAATGCTTTTAAGTTTCTGGAGATCGTAGATATCTCTTGCTCACGATTTCCATTTTTTCCACTACCACCAGCTGTCATTAATTGCAAATAATCAATAACTATCATTCTAATTCCATGCTGAGAAGCTAAACGACGTGCTTTTGCTCTTAAATCAAAAATGGATAATGATGGCGTGTCATCTATAAAAAGTGGAGCTTTTTCGAGATCTTTTACTTTTACATTCAGTTGCTCCCATTCATGCTTCTCTAGTTTTCCTGTACGTAATTTCTCTGAAGAAAGTCCTGTTTCTGAAGAGATTAAACGTGTAATTAATTGTACTGAAGACATCTCTAAAGAAAAGAAAGCAACCGGTATATTTTGACCAACAGCCATATTACGTGCCATTGATAAGGTCAAAGCCGTTTTTCCCATACCAGGACGAGCTGCAACGATAATTAAATCACTAGGTTGCCATCCGGATGTTAACTTATCTAATTTATCAAAACCAGAAGGCACTCCGCTCATCCCCTCTTGATTAGCAATTTCTTGTATTTTTTTCTTAGCCTGAATTACTAAGTTCTGTGCAGTTTCTGTGGATCGCTTAATATTTCCTTGTGTAACTTCATACAATCTGGATTCTGCCATATCCAAAAGATCAAAAACATCTGTAGTTTCGTCATAAGACTCCTCGATGATTTCATTTGATATTTTAATCAGACTTCTTTGGATATATTTTTGCAGAATTATGCGAGCATGAAATTCAATATGTGCAGAAGAGGCAACCTTTTGCGTCAATTGTATCAGATAAAATTCCCCTCCCGCTAATTCTAATTTTGCATCTTTTTTTAATTGGCTAGAAACCGTTAATAAGTCAATTGGTTCTGAATTTTCGAAGAGTTTAAAGATAGCTTCAAAAATATATTTATGTGATTCCCGATAGAATACATCAGGATTCAATATATCGATAATTTCATCAACTCCTTTCTTATCGATCATCATTGCCCCCAACACAACTTCCTCTAAATCAGTTGCTTGAGGAGGAATTTTTCCTTTTTCAAGCGAGATTACGTTCCCCTGACCGTAATTAACTTGCTTAGTTTGCTGTACTTTTTCCATAGCTACGAAAGTAAAAAAAATGTAAAGAGATGGACTGTAAACAAAGGTAGTCAATGTTCACTGGTCTTCAACAATTCAACTGTTAATAACTTAATTTTATTGTTAATAAGCATAAAAAAATCTGAAGTTGCTAACTTCAGATTTAAGGTATCAAGTGGTTCTTTAAGGGTTACCCTTTAAACGATCCCATATTTGCATATTTGTCCATTCGCTTTTCTACCAATTCTTGTGGTGATAAGTTTTTAAATTCATCATAAGATGTTAAAATTTTATCTCTTACAGTTCTGAATGTAGTTTCACGATCATTGTGAGCGCCTCCTATCGGTTCGCGAACTATTTCGTCAATAACCTTTAACTTGGCACTATCTGTTGCTGTCAATTTTAAAGCTTCTGCAGCGATTTCTTTTTGCTCCCAGCTTCTCCACAATATAGAGGAACAATTTTCTGGAGAAATAACAGAATACCACGAATTTTCTAACATTAACACTTTATCTCCTACCCCAATTCCTAGGGCTCCACCACTAGCTCCTTCTCCAATAATTACTACAATAATTGGCACTTTAAGCCTTGTCATCTCCAGTATATTCCTGGCAATTGCTTCTCCTTGCCCTCTTTCTTCTGCTTCAAGACCTGGATAAGCTCCTGGAGTATCAATAAAACTTACCACAGGAAGTCCAAACTTTTCTGCACTTTTCATCAAACGAAGTGCTTTTCTATATCCTTCAGGATTTGCCATCCCAAAATTACGATATTGTCTGGTTTTTGTATTATACCCTTTTTGCTGGCCTATAAACATAAAACTTTGATCGCCTATCTTGCCTAAGCCACCGATCATTGCCTTATCATCCTTTACATTACGATCTCCGTGTAATTCTAAGAAAGAATCACCGCATATGGCATTGATGTAATCTAAGGTATAAGGTCTGGACGGATGTCTGGACAACTGAACCCGCTGCCAGGCAGTTAAGTTTTTATATATCTCTTTTTTTGTCTCCTTTAGTTTCTTCTCTATCTGCTTACAGGTATCGGTAACATCAACATCACTCTCCTGACCGATGGCGCATGCTTTTTGAAACTGCTCTTCGAGCTCTTTAATCGGAAGTTCAAATTCTAAATATTCCATAACAAGAATATATTTTTATTTTTAACTAGGTTAGCCTACAAATATAAAAACTTTACTTGGTAAAGTAGTACTATGAGCTTTGTCTTTTTGTTTTTTTCATGTTTTTAAATATCCCGTTAAGAATAACGGTGCCTAAAATAATAAGTGCACCGTAATAAAATCCCGGATTCATTTTTTCAGAATCACCAAAAATTAAAAATGCCAATACTATACCATAAACCGGTTCCATATTGATCGTTAACATTACGGTATAAGGACTTAAATATTTCATTACATGAACTGAACCTATAAAAGCATAAGCTGTACAAACTGATGCTAACACCAATAATAGCAGCCAATCAGAAGTGCTCAAATGAAAAAAACCTGCAGAAAAGCCTTCAGCTCCTTGACCTATAATGGTCATTATAAGTAGGTATATAGTCACAAAGCCTACTCCACTTGCCAGTTCATAAAAAGAAATCATAGATGCATTATATTTTTGTGCTATTTTACCATTGATTAATGAAAATACTGACGATAAAAACGCAGAGCATAGTGCATATATAATTCCTAATGTATAATCTCCTTCTACATTAAAAATAATATATAACCCGACAATGACCATAATACCAAATACCACCTCGTACCAAATTAGTTTACGTTTATAAAAAATCGGCTCTAATAAAGAGGTAAAAAAGGCTCCTGAAGAAAGTATTGCTAAAGTGATAGATACGTTAGACACCTTAATTGCACCAAAAAAAGTAATCCAGTGGAGTGCTATAATAAGACCCGCTACACATAAATGAAAGAATAATTTTATAGATATTCTAAGTGAAACTTTTTTTAGCAAGACAAATAGTAATACAAAGCCTGAAGCCATCAACATTCTGTACCATACTAATGATAATGCCTCTATTGTTATGAGCTCACCTAGTATAGCTGTAAATCCCCAGATGAATACAATAAAATGGAGATGTAAGTAATTCTTAAACTTAACGTCTGGCATTGTATAATAAATAAATTGCTAAAATCCCAAAAGATACATTAGGAAACCACACTGCAATTAATGGAGGGAAATCAGATTGATTAGCAATTGTACCTAATACCTTGTCAAAAAAGATAAAAACAAAGGCTAAAGAAATACCAACAGCCAAATTAACTCCCATCCCTCCTCTTCTCTTCATTGATGATACTGCTACACCTATTACCGTAAGTATAAAAGCCGAAATAGGAATACTCCACCTTTTATAAGCAACTACTTTGTATCGATTGATATCAGAAGACCCTCTTTTACTTTCCTTTTCAATAAATTTACTAAGTTCTGTGTAATTTAAAGTCTCTGCCACATAGGATACCGGTGTGAATTCATCAATATTAAAGGGCAATATGGTATCTTTTTTCTTTGCTTTTTCAATGATATCTTCATTCTCAAGAATTGTTCTTTTTACATAATCCTTTAATTCGTAGATACTATCCTTTTCGTTATATGTAATATTTCTTGCAGAAATTTTTGTAATTAATTTGTTTCCATCAAAATATTCTAATGTAAAGTTTGTAGCTGACTTTTGGATAGGCTTAAAATTAGTTGCATACAAAAAGACGCTATCACTAATTTGCCTGTAAACATTACGTGTTTCCTGTACTTTTTTAGTTTTATGTAAATGATTATGTTTAAACTCATTAAATCCTTTACTTGCTTTTGGCGCTAAAAATAATCCCATCGCTAATGCAGCCACGCAGATAATAACAGCTCCTATTAAATAAGGCCTAAGAAACCTCCAGAAGGAAACTCCCGAACTTAAGAAAGCAATAATCTCTGTTTTATTTGCCAATTTAGAGGTAAACCAAATTACAGATAGAAAAACAAAAAGGGGAAATAATAAATTTGCAAAGTATACCGTAAAATCAAGATAGTATCCTACTACTGCATCAAAAGGGACATCATTTTTTAAAATATTATCGATCTTTTCTGACAGATCTACAATAATACCAATAGGAATGAATAAAAGAATCATTGTAAAAAATGTTCCCAAATATCTTTTAAGTATGTACCAATCTAATATTTTCATTAAAACAATTTAGTAGTTAGTATTAAGTATTGACTCTATCTTGTGTCTACCTACACCTTCTTTTTTACTAGTATTTACTTTTATTTTAAAATTATATTTTATGAATCAAATTAGGTTTCAATATAAATTAACCTCATTATGATTCCATAAAAATCTCTCAACTACGTGTAATCAAATTAATTAATAATGCCTATACCAAACTTATGTATAGAACACTTTCATTAGACTTACAATCGTTTATCCATTTGTTTCACCATCATATTTTTCCAGGAATAAAAATCTCCTGCCAAGATATGTTTTCTGGCTTCACGAACTAACCACAAATAGAAACCTAAGTTATGAATTGTAGCTATCTGCTTACCTAATAATTCATTAACAGAAAAAAGGTGTCTTAAATAAGCTTTAGAATACTCTGTATCCACATAGGTAATTGCCATTTCATCAATAGCAGAAAAATCATCTTCCCACTTCTTGTTTTTTATATTAATTGTCCCATGGGCTGTAAAAAGCATCCCATTACGTGCATTACGAGTAGGCATGACACAGTCAAACATATCGACTCCAAGTGCTATGTTTTCCAAAATATTAATAGGAGTTCCTACTCCCATTAAATACCTAGGTTTATCTTCTGGCAATATTTCTGTTACTACTTCTGTCATAGCATACATCTCTTCTGCAGGTTCGCCTACAGATAAACCACCAATTGCGTTACCTTGCGCTCCCGCATTCGCAATATATTCTGCAGATTGTTGTCTAAGATCTTTATAAGTACTTCCCTGAACAATCGGAAAAAATGTTTGATCATACCCATATTTAACCGGAATTTTTTCAAGATGTTGCATACATCGGTCCAGCCATCTATGTGTCATATGCATACTTCTTTTAGCATATTTATAATCACAAGGATATGGAGTACATTCATCAAATGCCATAATAATATCCGCCCCAATAGTCCGTTGAATTTCCATTACATTTTCTGGAGTAAAAAAATGCATGGAACCATCTATATGAGATTTAAATTTAACACCCTCTTCTTTAATTTTTCGATTCGCAGACAAAGAATATACCTGATAGCCTCCGCTGTCTGTAAGAATATTTCGATCCCAATTCATAAATTTATGTAATCCTCCTGCCTTTTCCAGAATAGATGTCTGAGGTCTTAGATATAGATGATAGGTATTTCCTAAGATTATATCTGGATTGATGTCATTTTTTAATTCTCTTTGATGAACTCCTTTTACAGTCCCTACTGTACCAACTGGCATAAAAATCGGAGTTTCTATAACTCCATGATCAGTAGTTATTTTTCCAGCTCTGGCTTTACTTGAAGCGTCTTTGGATAATAGATCGAATTGCATAATTTATTTTTCGTAGGGCGCAAAGATACTTAATAAAAGTACGCTGATAAATGAATGTAATTTAAAAAGTTATAATGATCACTATTAAAAGCTGTTCAGACATTTTGCTACCCTAAACAAAACCTGTACTTTTGCTCCTTAATAATAAGTTAATTAGCATCATAATGCCAAAAACACAACAATTAGAAGATTTTGTCACTCAAGTACGTAGAGATATTCTACGACAAGTACACAAAGTAAACTCAGGACATCCCGGAGGATCATTAGGTTGCGCCGAGTTTTTCGTAGCCTTATATCAAGAAATCATGGAAAGAAAAGATGGTTTTGATATGGATGGATTAGAAGAAGATCTTTTCTTCTTATCTAATGGTCATATTTCACCTGTTTTTTACAGTGTATTAGCAAGAAGCGGATATTTTCCGGTAGAAGAGTTAAATACATTTAGATTGATTAACAGTAGATTACAGGGACACCCAACAACACATGAAGGGCTTCCTGGAGTTCGCATTGCTTCTGGATCTTTAGGGCAGGGAATGTCTGTTGCTATAGGCGCTGCACAAGCTAAGAAATTAAACAAAGACAGTCATCTGGTATATACGTTGCACGGTGATGGAGAATTACAGGAAGGACAAATTTGGGAAGCTGCTATGTATGCCGCAGGAAAAAATGTTGATAATCTAATTTCTACGATTGATCTTAACGGACAGCAGATCGATGGTTCTACAGATGATGTTCTCCCTATGGGAAGTATCAAAGCTAAATTTGAAGCTTTTGGTTGGGATGTTATGGAAATCAAACAAGGTAATAATATATCAGCGGTAGTAGAAGGATTAACAGAAGCTAAAAGCAGAACAGGAAAAGGAAAACCTGTTTGCGTTCTATTACATACAGTAATGGGTAATGGTGTAGATTTTATGATGCATACCCACGCATGGCACGGTAAAGCTCCAAATGATGAGCAATTAGCTACAGGTTTAGATCAAAATCCTGAAACATTGGGAGATTACTAAAAGTACATCTAATACCTGATGTAAAAACAGGTTTAGATTCAAAAATAAAATAAATAATTTTTTAAAACATAACCCGTTAAGGCTTTTATTTAAAAAAAGTTAGGGAGGCTTATGAAAAAATATACAGATACCGGTAAAAAAGATACACGCTCAGGTTTTGGAGCTGGTCTCGAAGAACTTGGAAAAACAAATGAGAATGTAGTTGCATTATGTGCGGATCTTATTGGTTCCTTAAAAATGGATGCCTTTATCGCTAATAATCCAGAACGCTTTTTTCAGATAGGGATCGCAGAAGCTAATATGATGGGGATCGCAGCAGGAATGACTATAGGAGGCAAAATACCGTTTACAGGAACATTTGCTAACTTCTCTACTGGAAGAGTATATGACCAGATTCGTCAATCCATCGCTTATAGTGATAAAAATGTAAAAATCTGTGCTTCTCACGCTGGTTTAACACTTGGAGAGGATGGTGCCACTCACCAGATATTAGAAGATATTGGTTTAATGAAAATGTTACCCGGTATGGTTGTCATCAATACGTGTGATTATAATCAAACCAAAGCAGCAACGATCGCTATTGCTGATTATGAAGGTCCTGTATATTTACGTTTTGGCAGACCTAAAGTAGCCAATTTTACTGCTGTTGATCAAAATTTTGTGATAGGTAAAGCTGTTCATCTACAAGAGGGTACTGATATAACTATTGTAGCTACCGGACATATGGTATGGGAAGCATTACTAGCCGCAGAGTCACTAGAAGAACAAGGGATCAGTGCAGAAGTAATTAATATTCATACGATCAAACCATTAGATAGTGACGCAATTATTAAATCGGTTCAAAAAACCGGATGCATAGTCACTGCAGAAGAACACAACTATTTAGGCGGGTTAGGAGAAAGTGTATCAAGAGTTTTAGCACAGCATCAACCTACACCTCAAGAATTTATTGCTACTAATGATACTTTTGGAGAAAGTGGTACTCCAGAACAATTAATGGAAAAATACGGACTTAATGCAGCAGCAATTCTAAAAGCAGCTCAAAAAGTACTTAAGAGAAAATAAAAATTTATCAAATAGTTAAATAGCCTTCTGTAATTTATAATCGCAGGAGGTTTTTTGTACCAGTAAAAATAAACAAGGCGATATTACGTTATATTAATACCATCCCACCAAAAAATCAATTTATTTATTCATCTTAAAAAATCAAGTACAATGAAAAATGTATTAATGTGTTTACTTATAGCCTATGCTTGTACAGTAGCTGCGCAAGACAATGGGGTAAATTTTGGGGTAAAAGCAGGACTTAATTATGGCGATAATGGTAAAATTGAAATTTCTGACGTCGCTGATGCAGGTAGTAATATACTATCAGAAAACGCAAATGATCGCGTAGGGTATCATCTGGGAGTTTTCTTAAGAGGTAATATAACAAATAGCATTTATATCAAACCAGAACTACAATATACTCAAAATAGTAGTTCTTATGATATTGATAACACAACCCTAAGCTATACTATTAAAAAACTAGACGCTCCTATTCTGGTCGGCGCAACAGTTATAGGACCTCTACACGTGTTTGGTGGTCCATCTCTACAATATATCGTAGACAATGACCTGGAAGATGTACGACTAGGAGATGTTAAAAATGAATTTACTGTAGGCCTGCAATTTGGAGTGGGTCTGCAATTAGGTCGATTAAATGCGGATATCCGTTATGAAAGAGGATTGAGCGATAATCAGGCACAAGCAATTGATGATAACCTGGGACAAACAGTACGAGTAGACTCCAGGCCTAATCAACTTATTCTTAGTGTAGGATTAGACTTATAGAAAGACCTAAATTATCTCTAGCCTATTACTATAAAACAACCGTAATAAGCCTATTTAATCAGAAAAACAATAAAAATATAAAGCTCCTATATCATATGATGTAGGAGCTTTATATTTTATTGTAATTATAGTGTACCTTTTAATCATCTCTTGATTCTTCATTATCTGTATCTAAGTAGTTAGGAACTCCATCTCCATCAGTATCATCATTCATAGGATTTCCATCACCCAGATCATTTGTTGCGTCACCATCGCCATCTCTATCAACATTTATATCCTGATCAGCTTCTAAATCCTCATCTTCTGTAAGCGTACCATCACCATCATCGTCAGTATCCGCATAATTAGGAATTCCGTCATCATCAGTATCATCATTAGAATCTTCATCTAAATCATTTACTATTCGATCTCCATCGATATCTTCTAGATAAGACGGTACACCGTCGCCATCATGATCAGCCTCTTCAGAGGCATACAATTGAACCGTAAAAATTAATGGAGAATATGCCGGAATGGATGATTGTAGATTATTAAAATACCCTAAACCAGAAGGCATAAAAACCGTGTAGTTACCAAAATTCATTTCGTAACTTATCGTACCATCTGTAGGATTCTCGCTAAAACCTGAGGCACCACTAAACTCTGTTACTGCCTCTCTAAATCCGCCTACAATAGAAACTAAGTCAAGCCAAACAGGAGTTACTGTGCTATCAAATACCCTTCTACCCGGATCATTATTATCCACAGTATCATAGTCGTCAATAACACCATCACCGTCAGAATCAGAAGCTTCTGCATTAGAATCTATATCAGCAATATCAGCAATACCATCACCATCAGTATCTACTCTAGTTACTTCAACTCCATTAATCATATCTGTTTCAGCATTGCCATCATCGTCAGTATCTACCTGAGCATTATCAGGAACACCATTAACATCATCATCCAGGTTATCATAAAACAATTCTCCTCTATATGTTACTAAGGTAGAATCGGCAAATGTGGGTTTACGCTCAGTTGCGACGCCACTACTATATCTTAATAAATACAATGTATAATCAACTTCATCGAAGGTAGCCGTTTTTGTCTCTAAAAGCTCAGATTCCCAGATAGGAGTTCTATCACTGTTTTCTCCTGCGATCGTATCAAAAATAATAATCTTATAATCACTATTAGCAGGATTGTCTATAGAATCATAAAAATGGGTCTTTAAATAACTCTCTATTATCAACTCTTCGTCTGCCTGTTGCTCAGCAAAATCCCTCAACTCTACTGTGATGACATCACTATCATCATCATCATTGCTACAACCATAAATCGCTGCAATGACAAGGGTTAAACCAACAATATATTTCTTCATGTTCATCTGGTTACTTTTTTGAAGCCGCAAGATACAATTTTCTTGTACTTTTGTTTTACAATTATTAGAGATATAACGCATTTTTTAATCATTTTTTATGCGAATAGATAAATACTTATGGTGTATCCGATATTACAAAACACGTAGTATTGCCACTAAAGCCTGCAAAGAAGGAAAAATCAGAGTCAATGGAGATTCTGTGAAACCATCACGAGATGTGTATCCTACGGATAAAATTACGGTACGAAAAAATCAAGTCAACTATGAGCTTATTGTTTTGGATACACCAAAAAGTCGACTAGGTGCTAAGCTTGTCGACATCTACCGTAAGGACGTCACTCCACAAGAAACGTTGCAAAAATTAGATCTTCTAAAATATTCTAAAGAATATTACCGAAAAAGAGGTATGGGAAGACCTACAAAAAAAGATCGTAGAGATATTGATGATTGGTTTGACACTCCAGAATCTCCTGAAAATAAAGATGATAGTGAAGAGTAAAAATTCAGACTACAATTAGAATAACGCCCTCAATAACAGTAAAATAATATATGAATTTTTATTGATGTTTCCAGAATTAAATATAATAGTTCGTAATAAGGTAGAGCTGTATACTTTATATAATATGACACTACAAAGAACTTTCTATTAGTATCTAACTCATATGTTTATTATTCATTATTAGTTAAAATAACCCAGGTTTTTAATATAATTAGTTAACGAACTCAACATTAAAAAACTCTTTTCTATCTTTGGTATTATTTATACCATAAGATTATGCAGGCTAAAGACAATATCATCCTCACCCATGAGCAAATTCAACATAAAATTAAGCGAATTGCATATCAGATTTACGAAACTAATGTAAATGAAAAGGAAATTGTTATCGCCGGTATCGCAGAAAATGGGTATATTTTTGCACAGCGCCTTGCTAATATTCTAGAAGACATTTCAGGTATTCACGTTACTATTTGTAAGGTTACCATGGATAAATCTACTCCTCAAAACACTGTGAAAACGTCCTTAGAGCCATTGGCTTATCAAAATAAATCATTGGTCTTAGCAGATGATGTTCTTAATTCTGGTACTGCATTAGCATATGGAGTGAAACATTTTTTGGATGTTCCTTTAACGAGATTCAAAACAGCAGTTTTAGTCAATCGAAATCATAAAAAGTATCCTATTAAAGCCGACTTCAAGGGGATATCATTATCCACCTCACTTCATGAACATGTAACTGTGACCTTTGGAGAAAGCGATGTCGCTGTCTTACAATAAAACAATTTTTAGCTCTTCTACAATCTCCTGAACGGATTTATTATCTGTAGTTACTGAAAAAGATGCCTGATTATAATAAAAAGATCGTTCAAAAACGTGTTTCCTTATAAAATCTTTCAGGTCTTCTTTATCCTGTATATGTGCTATCAGTGGACGTTTTTCTTTTTCTTTAAACAATCTATTGACTAATTCATCAAGAGAAGTTTTAAGATATACACTTTTTGCATTTGCATTAGCTAAGATTAATTCCATATTCCCTGCAAAACAAGGAGTTCCTCCTCCAAGTGAAATTATAGTATTAGCAGACGTTTCTAAAATTTCTTTTAGATATTCAGTTTCTTTTTTTCTAAAGTATATTTCACCTTCATCTTCAAAAATTTGTTTTATAGTTTTTTTTTCTTTTATCTCGAGGTATTGATCAAGATCAAGATACATTGCTTTTAACTCTGAAGCTAAGTTCTTACCTACAGCGGATTTACCACAACCCATATATCCCATCAAAACGATATTCATACATTAAAGATTAACCGGTTCTTGCCTAAAAAAAAGGGCTTTTAAAATAAAATGTAAATTTATAGTAAATTCTTCTTGAAAAATAAATTAATGATAGTATATTTGCACCCGCATTCAAGGAATGAAATGAATGACCTGGTAGCTCAGTTGGTAGAGCATCTCCCTTTTAAGGAGAGGGTCCTGGGTTCGAGCCCCAGCCCGGTCACTAATAATTCTGAAAATCAAAATCCAGAGTTATAATTTTGAAACAAAAGTTCTTTAAAATCATTTTATGTTTCTTATAAAGAAATTTTAAAAATGAATGACCTGGTAGCTCAGTTGGTAGAGCATCTCCCTTTTAAGGAGAGGGTCCTGGGTTCGAGCCCCAGCCCGGTCACTGATTATTCACAAAAGTATCGTATCTTATACGATACTTTTTTAGTTTTATACCTTATTATAGTGATATAAGCATCTATTTTTTTGCCCAGGTGCTGGAATTGGTAGACAGGCATGGTTGAGGGCCATGTGTCCTTATGGGCGTGTGGGTTCGACTCCCATCCTGGGCACTTTATAATTGCTTTTTTAAATTTCAAACGTATTATTAGATCTATAATGAGAAATTCAATCTCTACGTATCTTCCATTAAGGAACTATTTTCTTCTTTATTTCAATAAATAGATCAAAAGCATAAAATCTTTTAAGCTAGTAAACTTATTTTTTCATTACAACCTTATGATGTAGAACTGAATAATATGAAGTTAAAGCCCCGTTAATTACTTGTTATATACAAGTAATTATGCTATCATAGATAGAATAATTTAGCAATAAATATTAATAAGCATTTCTTGTTTTCAATTCTTATTATTTACTTTATACAAAATTAGTAAACTTAAAAAAATCTTAAAAACTACTTATTCTTGATAACTCACTCACTTCATAGAATATATAATCATTTTTAAAAATATTCATACAATAACCTATATTTAAAATTAAAGAATGAAAAGTAATCACAACATACAAGCTACTGGATTAAGAAGAAAAAAATTTGGTAGTAAATCATATCTTAGAAGCATTGCCAAAAGAGTTAAGAATAGATCCGTACGCACTAAGAAAATCTCTATAAAATAAGTATTTTAGCTTACTAATAATCGTTTGATATAAACTCATGTAAAGTATTAGTTTACATTAAACTAGTAATAAGGTATCAAAAGAATATGGCATTAAATACGCAGAAGTACTACCATAGAGATCTTTCATGGCTTAAATTTAACCACAGAGTTCTTCAGGAAGCTTCAGATACAAGAAATGAATTGTACGAACGAATTAAGTTCTTAGCTATCTTTTCTTCTAATTTAGACGAATTTTTTAAAGTACGAGTTTCTGATATTAGAAAAATAAAAGATCTTGATAAAAAATTAAGAAAAAAATTAATTACTAAGCCTAATAAGCTTCTTAAAAAAATAAAGAAGGAAGTTAATAATCAGCAGGCAGAATTTGGTCGAATTTACAGAAATCAAATCATCCCTGATTTAAAGAAAGAAGGCATCGAAATCATTTCTTCAGAACATTTTTTGCCTGGTCAGCAAACGTTTTCAGAAAATTACTTTCTTGAAAATTTTGAAAATGAAGCTCCTATAGTTTTAAATAATAAAGCGCTTTGTATTGACAACGAAGAATTATATTTAGCTGCCCTCGGGAAGGAGGAGCAACTTATAATATTCAAAATACCTTCTGATCACAATCGATTTATACAACTACCATCAGAAAACAACAAACATTACATCACCTATCTAGACGATATTTTTAAACAAAACTTATCCTTGCGATATGAAACCACATTCTACTCTTTAAAGATTTCTCGCGACGCAGAATTATATATAGATAATGAATATTCTGGTGACTTACTGGATAAAATCAAAAACTCATTAGGCAATAGGGATGTTGGACAGGTTACACGGGCTTTAATTGATGCTAGCATGCCTGAAAACTTGATAATTGCCATTGAGAAATTCTTAGATATCAATGATACTGATTTAATAAAAGGAGGGGTATATCATAATTTTAAAGACTTCTTTAGTTTCCCTAATCCAACAGATAAGAAACTAGCAGCTGCTCCATTACCTCCTTTAGACAAAGAGGAGCTTCTACCTTATAATTGTATGTTTGATGCAATTAAGCGAAAAGATAGATTGATCTTTTTCCCTTATGAATCATTTAACATAGTGTTGCGGTGGATTGAAGAAGCTGCCAATGATCCAATGGTTCGGAAAATTAAAATTACTATGTATCGAATTGCTAAGGATTCTAGTGTTGCTGATTTACTTTTAAAAGCATTAAAAAATAAAATAGAAGTTTTTGTATTTATTGAAACTAAAGCCAGGTTCGATGAAGAAAACAATATCAAATGGGGAGCTATTCTGCAGAAACACGGTGCTCAGGTAATATATAGTTATCCAGGAATTAAAGTGCATTCTAAAATTTTATACATAGAACGTGTTGAAGATGAAAAAAAATGTGGTTACGGATACATTAGTACCGGGAATTTTAATGAGAAAACTGCTAAGATTTATACCGATTATGGATTAATGACAGCTCATAAGAAAATCACAACAGAACTGCTTCAGGTTTTCCAAGTATTAGATCGCAGTATTATCATGCCCAGATCAAAAAAACTATTGATTTCTCCTTTTTCTACAAGAACTACCTTTACGAATCTTATCCATACAGAAATTGAAAATGCAAGACAAGGGAAAGAAGCCTGTATTACTGCAAAAATGAATAGTTTACAAGATCAAAAAATCATTGATTTATTATATCAAGCCAGTAATGCAGGTGTAATTATCAGATTATTGGTACGAGGAATCTGTTGTTTAGTTCCTGGAATTGACGGACAAAGTAAAAACATTAGTGTTACCAGTATTGTTGATGCCTTTCTTGAACATGGAAGAATCTATGTATTTGCTAATGGCGGAGAGGAAAAGATGTATATAGGTTCTGCCGATTGGATGACTCGTAATCTTGATCATAGAATAGAGGTAATCACTCCTATATTAGATAAGGATATCTTTGATGGTATAAAAAAACAGCTCAACCTTCAACTTGAAGATCGGGTGAAAGCAAGAGTAATTGACGCATTGCAAAAAAATGAATATGTTGCTCCTAATACTGATGGTAAAAGTTCACAGCAGTTAATTTATGAATCGTTAGTAGAACAAAACAGTTAACGTATCCTCAAAACCTTCACAAGATTTTATTAATTTATGATTTGGGTTAATCCCTCCTTTTTTACGACACATGACCTTAAAGAAGTTTTTCTAATTTTAAAGTAGCTTGAAACTAAAATAATTTGCGAGCATAAAAAAATAACTTTAAAAAAGAAAATTATGAAATTACAAGAAAAAAAAGTAGCTATTCTTGCTACAGATGGATTTGAGAAATCAGAGCTTTTTAAACCTATGGAAGCATTAAAAAACGAAGGAGCTACTGTACACATTATCTCTGTTAAAGAAGGAGAAATTAAAAGTTGGGATGGAGAGAACTGGGGTGAACAAATTAAAGTTGATCACCTTGTAGAAGACACAAATGAATCAGACTATAATGCATTAGTACTTCCTGGTGGCGTTGCAAATCCAGATCTATTGCGCACCCATGAAACCGCTCTAGATTTTATAAGAGCATTTTTTAAAAGCGGAAAACCCGTTGCTGCTATTTGTCACGCACCTTGGTTATTAATTAGTGCAGGAGTAATTGAAAATCGAGAAGTTACTTCGTATCACAGCATAAAAGACGATGTAGTGAATGCTGGAGCTAAGTGGCTAGATAAGGAGGTAGTAGTAGACAGTGGTCTTGTTACAAGTAGAAATCCTGATGATTTACCTGCTTTTATCGATAAGGTAATTGAAGAGATTAAGGAAGGTAAACACGAAGAGCAGGTAGTAAATGCATAATATCATTTTTAGCATTACTATCTTTTAAAATAGAATTTAAAAAAGCTTTCTAAAAGTTAATACACAAAGATTAAACTGATATAACATTACATCTTTTAACTTTTAGAAAGCTTACTAATTATAAAATATGATCAAAAAAAATATAATAGAAAAAGAAACTCCGGTAGCTTATCCTATTCTGTCTTTATTAAAAAAAAGATATAGTCCAAGAGTCTTTTCTGAGATCCCTATCACTACGACTGATCTTCACTCATTACTCGAAGCCGGAAGATGGGCTCCCAGTTCTAATAATTTACAACCCTGGACTATCATTTGGGGAATCAAAGGAAGTGAAAGCTATGATAGAATTTTTGCTTGTTTAGATACATTTAATCAATCCTGGGCATCTAATGCTCCCGTTTTATGGATCTGTGCTTACAAGAAGACAACGCCAGATGGAAAAGAAAATTTTCATGCATTATATGATTTAGGTCTTTTTGTAGGTAATGTAACTGTTCAGGCTCAAGAAATGGGAATCGCACTTCATCAAATGGCTGGTGTACAATTTGAAAAAGCGAAGAAAGAATTTAAATTACCCAATGATTATCACGTGGCATCTGCAATAGCGCTGGGATATTATGGCGGAAATACCACAGATCTCTCAGAAGACCTACAGAAATCAGAAGAAAAAGTAACGCGAGAGCGAAAGCTACAGGAAGAATTTACATTTAATGGTGATTTTGTTGACAGAGCCAAAATCAAACCAGAGAATCAACATAACACTCATAAAGAAAAATAATAAATGAAAACAATTTTTGAATACGATAATGTAAGTGCAAGTGAACGATTAGAATCTATTGTCAATGAGAGATTAGAATTTTTATCTACTAAATACCCTTTTTTAATACGAGGAGATGTATTCTTTAAAAGGGAAAATAAAAGTGATGACACCGGATTTGTATGTGGAATAAGATTGAGTGCCCCTGGCCCAAGATTATATGCTTCTTCTGATAAAACAAATTTTGAAGATGCCGTACGTGAAACGGTCAGAGATCTTGGAGATCAATTAGAACGGAGAAAAGCGAAAATGAGTTCCTAAAGTTTATTCTAATAGTATTAAATAAGAATATGTTTTATTTTACTATTTATGACTTTTAAGATATAACATAAAATTCCAATACTATCAGAATGCTAATTTTGATATAAATACTTCGGATCTGGATGAAGCTCTGTCAATTGCCGGAATTAACGTGGCAAAAACTTCAAACTTTTTTTCATATACCGAAGTATTTTTAGTTATTTTTCCTAGATTAAGAGTCATTGATTTCACAACAGTCATTTTATTATCCTTTTGATGTAATGAAGAAATCAAAATACGTTTTTTACATAAAAAATCATCACTTTGTTGCTCACTTACTACTCTATGCACTTTACTTTCATCCCAATTAGAAATTAACACAGGTATATCAGAAGATCCATGTACATCGTATACAAATAAATATAATTGGTACTCCATCTCTAACTTTATATCCAAAGAATGAAAACTAATATCAGCAATTACAGTTATAGTATTAGTTGTTTTATCATCTACATATATTTGCTCAGGAATTTCCTGAAGACATACTTTTTCAATTTTTGCCATCAAAAATTTATTTTAATTATAGCCGATACTAATGTAACTATAAAATTCTAAAAAGGATAACCAATCGCAAAATTGAGTTTCAAATTATCCGAACTAAAATCAAAACCAGAATTCCATCGCTCACCCTCCTCAGCATAAGGTATGTGTAATGGCGTTGCAAGATCAAACCGAATCACAAAGCTTTGAATATCTACACGAAGCCCAACTCCAGCTCCAATTCCTAATTCATTTATCCAATCAGAACCAAAAGTCCCTCTGGTAATTAATTCCTCATTGATATTTTCCTCATCTTCGTCTTCTCCTTCTATCTCCTTTCCTCCAGTAAGCCAAACATTACCAGCATCTGCAAAGACAGCACCTTTTAAATAGGAGAAGATAGGAAACCGATATTCTATATTTGCTTCCAGTTTAATATCTCCCGATTGATCAAAAAAAGACGTAGTACTATCTTCATCAGACGTATAGGTACCAGGCCCCAATGAACGTATTTTGAAGGCTCTAACACTATAAGGACCACCAGAAAAATATTGCTTGACAAAAGGTAAGGTTGTGGAATTCCCATAAGGTAATCCAATGCCAGCAAAAACACGAGTGACCAATGCCTGCTCTTTTCCAAACCTAAAATAATACCTTAGATCCACATCTGCCTTAGCATATTGAGCATATTCTAAATTAAGAAATGTCTGTTCACCACCACTTAGGAGGTTTAAAACATTTCCTGCTACATCAATACCGGTAGATAAGTAAATACTATGCGTATCCTGCTGATCAACCAATCCATTATATGTGAAATTATAGGTAAGCCCCGCAATAAATTGCTGATCAAAACTTCTTTCTAAAAACGAATTTTCATCTAAAATTGCTTCAAACTCTGCTGTTGTATTTGATAAATTCACATAATTAATACTAATAGGATTTAGTTGATGATAAACAAAACGATTTGCATTCCAGGTATATCCATAAGATGTAGAGAATGAATTAAGACTATACAGTTGGCTTCTGTTTAAATATTCTACACCCATACTAACTTTTGTCTTAGGTACTGCATATTTAAATCTACTGGGAGAGAACGGAACTAATCTGGGGAGAATTAAATCTGCTTTAAGTCCACCAGCAATACTAGTGAGTCCAGACTGATCACCTCCAGATAATTGCGTTTCATATGCAAATGTACCTGTGAGACTAAGTGTCTCTCCTCCTTTAAATAAATTACGATTACTATATACTACAGAAATACCTGGTCCAGCAAAATCATTGGATTTAGTAACAGCCTCAACAGATGCTCTTAATGACCTTTTATTTAATGGAGATAATTTTATATCTGCAGCCAGTGAACCTTCATCATATCCAGTAAGCACACTATCTAGTTCTTTAAATTTAATATTCACAAATTTATAACTTCCAATAGAAGACAATCGGTTACTGGTCAATCGAGACGTATTAGCATTATATTTCTGACCTTTTTCAAAAAGAATGTAAGGTTCTAATAATCTTGGTTTAAAATATTCCTCATCTTGTATAAAACTAATATCATCTAATACTATAGTATCATTAACTTTAGACGTTTGATCTACATTATGATTAGGATAAACAATAATAGAATCTATAGTGTAAGGAACCATAGCCCTAGTAGGCGTATCTTTTTTTAATCTCAAAAACAAATCAAATCTTTTATTGCGATAACGATTGGTATCTGCCTCAAAAATTAAAAAGTCCGGATTAAAGTTGTAGTACCCTATTTGCTTTAATTCTCTATCAATACGTTCTCTCTCAAATTTCATTACCTCCAGATCAAAACGACGCCCTGATTTTAGTGCTGTTTGTGACATTAACTCTTTAATCTCTTTATAGATTGGTAAAGAATCTCCCTCTATGGTTAGGTTATTAAGCTTATATGGAGTCTTAAGTTCTACTATATATTGAATTTCTGACTTCTTATCAGAGCTATCAATTACTGCTTGTAGTTTATTGTAAAAAAAGCCTCTGTTCTCTAATCTATTATTGATAAGTTCTTTGATACGTTCGGGGTTTACCTCTGATAAATAAACAGGTTCCTCACCTATTTTTTTATTGATCCACTTACTTATAAAATTCAGTTTTTTTTGTTGTGCCCGATAATGATAAAACAGTCCTAATCTCATCCCTAAGATTTTACTGTTAGGAGTAGGCCTTATTAAAGCGTCTAATTCACTTTTTACTTTGGTGAGACTTCTGGTAGAGTCCGGTTTTTTCATGGTAAGAACCGCTCCTGTGTATAATGATTCATCTTCTGGTATAAACCTTTCTACGCTACAAGAGCAAGATAATATTATCAGAAATACCAAAATCCAATATTTACATGTTGTGTACACCTTCACTATTCCTCAGTTTCTTGATTTGTTTCTTCAGAAGGGAGTTCTTTTACTGGCTTAAAAAGCTGACTAAATTTATTAAACTCTCTGTTAAATATGAAAGCGAATCCTGTAAGAATTAATTGCCCGTCAATGACATTTTCATATTCACTTTTTCTAAAACCTTTTAAACGATATCTGCCATTTTTGGTCAATAAATATTCTAAGCTTACATTTCCTATAATGGGAGTCTCTTCCTGACTTGACTGCGCACTGCCTTCTACATCTAATGCACTACCTGCGGTAACAATTAAACGATCATTAAATAGCTTTTTACTGGCACTGATATTTAGTTGTGTTCGGTCCTGAGGTGCATCTCCCTGGTAATCAGTGAAACTATCTAAGTCAAAATCAACATCAAAACCAGTATTTCCAAATATTTTATCCGAAAATGTATTAAGCTGACCTGATAATACTTTATTCACATTATCTCTGGCAATTGCCGTAGCTCCTCCTCCACTGCCATCACTACCTGAATCAGGGAAAAAGCGATTTAATGCTAACAGCGAGAAAACTTGTTTATTTAGCTCTGATTCTTGTTCATTAAGTTGTTGAACCTGACCATAAACTGCCCCTCCGAGAGATCCCTGATCTTCTTCGGGCATATCTAACCCAAATGATAATTCAGGACTCATAAGTTCTCCATCCACATTAAGGTATACCATAAATGGTAATACTTGTCTGTATTTATTAGTTACACTAACATCCTGACCAGAAGTCACTGATGCCATAAGCGGAGAAGCTGAGGTTTCTAATCGATAAATAGCTGTGACATCAAGTGCTGCATCCATCGGATTCCCTTGCCAGGTAATGGTGCTACCCGGATTTATTTCAAATTTTCTTTTAACTAAATTATACAAACTAGCTTCATAATGACCAGAGTTTAATTTGTACCTGCCAGAAAGATTGATCTGACCTGTAGGCTGGATTCCCAAATTTAAAGCCGCCTCTCCAGAAATCTGAAGATTATCACCTGTTTTTTTATCCATAATAATATGAAACACTGCATCATCTGCAATTTCTAAAATGGCATCCATGCTAATCCCTGTAATTAGATTTTGCGATTCTTCTTCGGTGCGAGTTAATATGGCATCTGGATTATCCTTATTTACAAAAAGAACAACACCGTCCCGCTCCTGAACATCTAATTGATCTTCTGGTACTACATAGGTCACATCTGTAACTGGTCGTAATTTCATTTTACCCTTAATACGTGGTAAAGTAAGGTCTCCTTTTACTGATACTGTGGCATCAATACTTGCATTCCCATATACCAATTCATTATCCTCTGATGTAGCATCCAGTACCTGAAACTGCTTTGCCTTAATATTTAAATTAAATTGCGGGTTCGTCAATTCTTTTGTCAATATCTCCCCTCCAATCGTAAATGAATTATTTTTAGCATCTGCGATTTTAAAACTATCAAAATAAACTCCTTCGTTATTCACTTTAATCGTTTCATCTGCAATTTTAAATCTGGTATTAAGTGCGGATACTTTGATATCAGTATCTCTAAAAGACAATGTACCATCATATAAGGGTTCCTCCAGAGTACCGCGAATTTTAATTTGTGAGGTGACGATACCTTTAGCATCATCCAAATATTCTTCAGTAAATCCTTTTATAACATCTAATTCTAATTTTTTTAAATTAAAATCCAAATTGAGTTTTGGGCTATCTGATGCAGCCAGATAATCTCCGGTAATATCTAAATCTGCTCCACCATCTTTTAAAACTAAATTAAAGTCATATTTTGCATATCCTTCTGAAGTTGCTTTTAACTTTAAATTACCTAACGGATTCTCTAATACTTGTAGTTCATTGATACCAACATCCGCGATTATACCTGAATCATCAAATGGATTTTCTACAATAAAGTCTCCATCCACCTGTCCTGTCGCGAAAGCAATATCCGGATTTAATAAACTGAGAAATGCTTGTAGATTAAAATTATTAAATACCACACCAATATGTTCCTTATCGATTCCCGGAATCTCATTACTTACCGTTAATTCCTGAGCGTTTCTACTTAAAGTAACATTTTTAAATTCGAGCAATTTTTCTGCAATTAGTATTCCATTATCTTCAGGGATCTGCCAGTTATTTTTATTAAGGATGAGTGATGAAGGGTTTATATGTAATTGAATTGAATCTTTTGACAATGTCATTTCTGATGCTATGTGTAAAAGTTTTTCTGAATCATCATATGATAAAAAATCCAATTGTAACTCCTTATTTTTCAACACTCCTTCAAAATAGGTTTTCTTTATCTGTAATGGATCCGCTATCACATTTGCTACTCCTGCATTAAAATTAAAACTGGAACTATCTCCATCCACTGCAACGACCAAACTATCTATCGTACTACCGTTATAAGTAATTAAAGGCACATCAAGACGAGCCTTTAATTTTTGGGTAATAGCATCAAAACGTGCACTGGCTTTAATTGTATCCAGTCGTTCTATACCAGTAAGAAAAACCTCTGTCATGATAGGAGTTGGTGTTAATGCCAACTTCATTTCTAATTGCACTGGATCTACGATCGTATCGGTATGGATACTATCAGAAAAATAATTTTTAAATTGTTGTTGTAGTGCAGCTGCAATTAGATTTGGTTCAGCATTAGAAGCCAGAGAAGCATTAAGAAAATCACTTTTTATTGCGATATTAGTACTTTCTTTATCTACAATAGCTTCAAAATCCGTAGCATCAAGTCGAAATTGATTATTGTCGTAAATAGCAATACCATTAGCTAGTTTTGCATCCAACGTAAAATCCTCAGAATTACCTTCAAATTCAGCATTAAGATCTACAGCAACTTTAATATCGTTTCTGGTAACTTTTAACGCTTGCAGATCTGCGCCAATAAGGTTTAATTGCATTCCTATTTTGGAAGCTACCGTATCCAGATCTACCGTAGTATTCAATTCAACATTTAGATTTTTATCTTTGAATACCGTTTTTATATCTCCTACTCCATTTGTAATAGTACCTCCTAATGTAAGTGCAGAAAAATCGTAATTATTAAATTCTAGTTGGGAGAACTCTGATTGTATAGTTGCATCCAGAGTTTCAATATCTTTACCTTTTCCCTTTGCATCCAAAGTGAATGAAATGGCTCCAATCTGTTCATTTTTAAGAAGTGTACCTATAGCTAAACTATCTATATCCAACTGTCCATCAAAAGCAATTTGATCAGCATTTTCAAACTTACCTTTTAATTGTGCCTTTCCTTCTGGGATTTTCAGAAGTATATTACCTTTGGCTTTGGTAAGTGAACCTATCACATTTCCTGAGACTGATATAGTCTTAGGAATTGCAATTCCCAAAGAATCTTCTGATACGAAATTTATAAGATCGCTACGTGTAGAAAGTGCGTTTATATTTTTTATATCAAAAGTCAGCTGCTCTGTATCCATAGCATTAGTCACATCAGCTTGTAAAGTAATAGAAGTATTTTCTCCCCAATGCAAAGCACTTTCTGACAAACTTATGGCTTTTAAGGAACCTTCTGCATTAAAATACCCATCTATCTGCTTCTTAGATAATGAATCTATGTATTGATTATTCGCTATTTCTGGTTGAAAAAGATAAGCATCTTCTATGGCTAATGAAACTGTAGGAAGAGTAATAGCAAATCTTGTTTGATCGGGAGTATTGATGAGCTGATTTACAGAGTCATATTGTAATGAGACATTTCCATCTAGCCTACTCTGATTTATTTTAACATCTAATTGCGATAGGGAAAGAGCTTGATCATTCACATTAAATCCGCCGCTAAGAGTTTTTAAATTAAAACCACTTTTTTCTTTAAATGAAAGAGTTTCCAAATTAAGTTTTGCTGAGCGTTCTCCATAAAATATTTGATGAGCCTTCATTGTAAAATCACTAACAGAAATGGCTTCAGGATTAAAGAAACCGACTTGTGGAGTTTGACCATTTACTCCATATGAAATATGATTATTTGTTAGCTGTAGGTTCTCAACCTTTATAAAATATGTAGGCCACTCAAAAGTTATCGCTTCATTAGAAACTGTGGTATCTTCTATAGTTACCGGATTTATATCATACCTATCTACATTAATATTCGAATTTGCAAAAGATACCGTTTCGATTTCAATCTCATTTTTTGTCAAATCTGCTTTTGGAAGTTCGACTAAGAAATCTCCAATATCCACTTGCGCTTTTATGTGATCAGGAATAGATACATAGTCTGTTTTTACATTATGCAATTTAAGACTTTCCACAATTAAAAAAGGCAAAGGACTATTTTCGTCTTCTGTATCTGGTTCTTCTATGAAAGGCTTAGTCTGTTTATACTCAATTATAGTATTAGCTAACTCCACGTCAGCGATATGAAATTTTGATGTATTTAAATCTATATCCTCTGATTCTGCGGTTAGTTTTCCTAAAAGAAGCTTACTTTCAATACCTAAAAAAGCATCTATATACGTGAGTTCAAAATCCTGAAAATTAATAGTTCCTAAGTTAACTTTCATTGGATCTGACTCATTTACAGACTGTGGTATACTATCATTATTAGTAACAAAAGCTTCTATTAAAAAATTAAAATTGAAGCTATCCTTAATTTCTTCCCGGCGTACATTTGCTTTTAAACCTTGCCAATCAATTGACTTTATATTAATAGTATTATCAAAAATTGCCGCGTACAAACCTACATTTGTTTCTAAATTCTTTGAGTATACTAAAGTATCCCCTTTTTTATCTTCCAGATATAATCCTTCCAAAAATATATTACCAGTATAGGTAACAAAAAGTCGATCAATAGCAATTTTAGTATTAGTTTTATCAGCGTAGAATGAAGTGATTCTTTTTACAATAATATCTTGTCCCCACGGACTTCTTATAAAGAGTACAATCATTAAAAAGAAGAGTATAAAAAATACTAATATTTTTATACCCTTTTTTAAAATTTTAGTTATTCTCTTTTTTTGCATGCTAATAATATAACGACATCTTCAGAACCTACAAAGCTAGTTACTTTTTACACGTAAAACTCTAATGTTATATTAATTAATATCTTCTTTGCCTGTGAATATGATAAAAAAGCATTAAAAAAGCTCAAAATATAAACCAGATGCTACTACGCCAATGACTAGTAGTATTAAAACAATGATAATAAATCCGGTACCAAACTTAGTTTTTGTGTTTTTTTGAAAAATATAATCTTCTCTATTTTCCTCTTCTTCTTTAACAAATTTCATCTATTTCAATTTATTTAATGTATACTGTTTTTTTATTTACAAACTCCATCATTCCTTCTTTAGACAATTCTCTTCCATAACCAGAAGCTTTAGTGCCGCCAAAGGGAAGTCTAGGGTCTGATTTTACCATTTCATTAATAAAAAATGCACCATCTGCAATTTGACTTATTTGCATTCTTGCCGCATCAATATCTTCGGTAAAAAGCATGGTACCTAACCCAAATCTTGATTTTGACGCTAATTCATAAGCCTCCTTCTCATTTTTTACTTTACATACTGCTGCTACCGGACCAAACACTTCTTCATCAAAAACCGGCATCTCAGGTTTTACATCTGTAAGTATAGTAGGTGCAAAAAAATTACCATCTTTCTTATTACCCGTCAATATATTAGCTCCTTTTTCTACAGAGCCTTCTATTTGCTTCATTACTGTTTCTACTAGATCCTCACGTGCCATTGTAGCAATCTCGGTTTCTTTTTCTAAAGGATTACCGGATTGCAAGGATTCAACTGTATTTTTAAATTTTTCAATAAATTTTTCATAAATACCTTCGACTACTATAAACCGCTTAGCAGCTATGCAACTTTGTCCGGCATTTTGCATTCTTGCCTTTACTATCGTATCTATATAGGTGTCCAAATCTGCATCTTCTAGTATAATACAAGCATTATTTCCCCCTAATTCTAATACCGTTTTTTTCAAATTACGTCCAGCGATTTCAGCTATTGATTTGCCCGCTTTTTCACTACCTGTGAGACTCACTGCTTTTACAATATCGTCTTCGATAACCGTTTCTATCTGTTCATGAGTTGCCAAAAGTGTTTGAAAACAACCTTTAGGATACCCTGCATCCAAAAATAATTTTTCTATAGCAAGTGCACAACCCGTTACATTATTTGCATGTTTAAGAAGCGCCGTATTCCCTGCTGTTAATGTAGGCACAGCAAATCGCATCACCTGCCAAAATGGATAATTCCAAGGCATAATTGCCAAAATACAACCTAAAGGATCATAACTTATAAAACTCTCTTGCGCCTCAGTATCAATCAAATCGTCTGCTATAAAGTCTTCTGCATTTTGATGATAAAAATCTATAAGCCAAATACATTTTTCGATCTCAGCTATACTTTCTTGAATCGGCTTACCCATTTCTTTAGTAATCAAAGTAGCCATTTCTTGCTTCTGATCTTCTAATACCTCACCTAATTTTTCTAAAAAATTAACTCTGATGTCAACAGACTCATCTTTCCAAACAACAAAAGATTCTTCACTATTCCTCAGTGCATTTTGAATTTCTTCATCTGAAAAACTATTATATTCTTTTAATATCTCATTGGTAAAAGGATATATAGTTTTGATTTTTTTCGACATATTTTTTAGATTTAAAGTGTGTTGACACGCATTACGAATATAAATACGATTTATAGAAGGAGTTAACTCTTATGGATAAAATATTAATGCGTTTACTAAGAATCATTTCAGTCAATAACCTTACGATTTGAGTCAAGTTTAATACGAACTTTGATTTATCTTTGATGTGGACTTAATGTTAAATCAAAAAAATATAGATATGAGTAATAATAGTGGTACAACGTTTTTAGGAATCCTTGCAGGAACTGCAATAGGAGCAACTTTAGGAATTTTATTTGCTCCAGATAAAGGATCATCTACAAGAAAAAAGATTTCTGATGAAGCAATTTTAGCAAAACATAATCTTTCAGAGAAGGCATATGAGCTAAAAAATAATTTATCTCACACTGCGGCAGTACAGAAAGAAAATCTGGATACAAGGATTGAATCTTTAGTTTCTGATGCTAGCTATAAAGCAGAAGATGTTATAACAACTTTGGAAAGTAAATTGAGAGATCTAAAAGCTAAAAATAAAAAATTACAGAAAACCGTATAATGGGGGTCATTAATTCTATAAGTGAAACTTCATCTAAAGCTGTCGATTCTGCTCAGGACTATGTAAAGATTACCAAGAAGTATTACAAATTAAGAGCGTTTAAGGAAATTGCAAAATCCTTTTCTTTTTTAGGTAAAATGGCCGTTATCGGCGGCCTTTTTTTTCTTGGATTCGTTTTTCTAGTAGTAGCTGGGACCATATGGTTAGGAAAATTGCTTGGTGATGCTATGCTAGGCTGCTTAGCTATGGCTGGATTACTTTTTCTCTTTACACTTATTTGTTATTTACTAAGAAAGCAAATTGACAAAGTAGTAATTCGTAAAATAGCTGAAGAATTTTTTGATTAAAAATAGTATAATGGAAAAAATATATACATCTTTTAAAGAGATCGAAGAAGAATTAAAAATGCTTAAGCTTCAACGACAAATTTCTATAGAAGAAATGAAGTTGTTAAAATCAGAATTTAAAGAAGATATCCAACCTTATCAATGGGTAGCCACCATAGCCAGTGCAGTAAAAAAATATGGTATTTTTTATCTCATAAAGAGAATATTAAAATAACACATTTACGTTGCACTCATTTTTAAAAAAAGCTATAACTTAATAGAATTCTGTAGAGATGATTCAACTTTTTGTTTGAACTCATTAGGACTTATATTATACTTAGATTTAAAGATCTTAGAAAAATAGCTTCTACTGCTGAGACCAATAGAATATACTATTTCAGATATATTCATATCCGTAGTATTGATTAAATCTCGTGCTTCTTCCAGACGTACATGTCTTATATATTCTGTAACAGTACGAGCATAAAGTAGTTTAAACCCTTCCTGAAGCTTTGCTGCAGGTAGTCCTGATTTTGCAGATAATATATCCAACGAATAATCTTTAGCTACATCTTTTACAATTCCTTTTGCTAAATTTCTTATTATTTTTAATTCTTCCTTTAGCAATGAAGTAGGGAGCGACTTATCGTTTATAGCATGATCATACTGCTTAATATGCATAGCTAAAATTTGATATACCAAACTTTCTATCAAAAGAATTTTTATCATTCCCTTTTGTTTTATTTTACGAAGTTTTCCGATCTGATCAGCAAGCTTAAGGTTATATGTATTATAATATTCAAAAGTATTTTTATGATCATCATCCATAAAAACTTCGTATAATTTTTTATTCAGTTGAGCGACATTATTCAAACGCTTTTTTAAGTACTTTTTACGCGATATTTGAATCACGTTAATCGTTAACTTCTGGTCTTTAGGAAAATAACCATAATTGTATCCCCCATTTTTATTGGTAATGATTACAGATTGGAATTGTTCTAGTGTTCTAATTTCTTTTTGACACCCAAAGCGGTGTCCACAACTGCCTGTTAAACAATAGGTAAAATGGATTGGGTTATACTGAGAGGTATTCATTCTTAATACCACTTCTTCAAAAAAAGTAATATCATATTCTAACAAACTTACTCCCCAATCAAAGGTGATAAAACGGATACTTCCTTTACCCTTATCATTATCCACTACAAGTATAAATTCTCCCCATCGTTCTTGAATAGTTCCACCTATCGCTTTCTGAATCTGCCTTACAGTTCCTTCTGTGGTTTCTGCATCTATGTCAATTTCTAATTTGTATGGAAGTTCTAGGGATTCTGGAGATATTGACATATTAATTGGATTAGCCGTTGAGAATGGTTTAATACAAATTTAACAAATTAAGGTTTCCATTTTAGAATTATATTTGAAATTTCTAATAAAATTGTTATGGTTATATTAATATAAACTAAAAGTGTTGTATGATCTGCCATTATTTCTTAAACATTTTTTTAAACTAAAAAAGGTGTCCCTTACAGAACACCTTTTTTATCTCATATGATTTACTAACAACTAAATCTATTATAAGGAAGGTTAGATAGCATCAAACTCTTCTACTATGAAAAAATCAGCATCTTCGTTATTTACAAAATAAATACCTTCTCCGAAAATATACTCTAAATTCTTATTATCTACAAGAACAGAAAATCCTCTTTTTGTTGGTTTTAATTCAAAGCTATCTGTTGGATCTTTCATATATTTTAGAACGATGTACTTATCATAGTCATCATATTCATCATTATCCACATAAATCAATTTCGTCACTTGATCACTGGTAGCTTTTCTAGCTTGATTCAGTTTATCAGCATCTTCTTTGGCTAATTTCACTTTTGATGCTACTTTTTTATGCACTTTAATACGATAAGGTATAGTTTTTCCATCTTTTTCAAAATTAAAAGTATGCACAGTGGTAGTAGATTCTACTTGCTTTTCTTGAGCAATACTATTTGACATTGAAAAAATTAGTAATATCGTTGTGATTATTTTTATTGTTTTCATAAGTTATTGTTTTTAAATTAATTTTTATTTTCTAAAATACTGGTATCTAAATGATCTGAGGTATTTTTTGACCAAGCATTTAACATCCAACTTGACTTTTCGAGTTCTCTTATATACGCTCCGATCAGATCAATAGTTCCTTCATCTCCAGCGGCATCAGCATGCCCAAGGATAATTTTCATTTGTGAAAGTATCTTTTTATGATCTCCAAGCAGCTCTTCTACCATATCAACATCTTTCTGAAGAGGTGATGTTTCTGTAATAGTAGCTATTTTGATATATTCATTAAACTGGCTGGTAGGATGAAATTGAAGCGTGAGGATCCGTTCTGCAATCTCATCAATCTTAATCTTGGCATCGTTATAAAGCTCTTCAAATTTTATATGTAAATCAAAGAAATTTTTACCTAAAATATTCCAATGAAATCCTCTTAACTTTTGATAATACAAATTATAATCTGCCAATAGTACATTTAGTTCTGAAACTACAGGCTGTAATTTCTCTTTATCCATGTCTAAATAATTCATTTTTTATTTTTAATACAAGAAAGATGCTATGGATCTTACAACTGAGATAAACACTTTATATATCTCAATAAGAGTCACTACAACCTATTCTTTGTTTGTTATAGTCAAAGATACTGTAGCTATATCAGAGTCATTTGCTCTTTCACGATCATTATTAACTTCAATGGAATACGAAGATTATTTACGTTAATCGAAAACAATCATTAGGGTCTGAATTACTCATAATCAAATACTGCATTTCTTCAATTAGAGTTGAATACACAAAACCATAATAACAGGTTCCTTTAGAAGGGCTAAGACAAATTAATAAAAAGGCATTTAGAGATTACTTTATGGAAGGGTACTAGTTGTAAAAGATATAACCGATCTGTTATAAAAATGACATTCTAATTACTCTCATATTTGGATTTATACATATTAATAATATCAGGCAGTCATAGATAAATTGTGTATAGAACTGTATTCATTGCATAAACGAATCAATTCAATAAAGAAGTTAGAATCAAAATATGCCAGTAATGATAGTAATAAATTATTGCTCCTGATGAAAAATATTAATACCTGTTTATTGTTTTAAGGTATATCCCATTTCTACTTATTCTACTTGTAATACTTATTCTACTAAGGGATTTAAATCAATATAGCTATAGCTAATATCTCCTATGTGTTTATATTTTGCTTCCATTTCGTGAAGTTGCCCCCAGCCAAAATTACGTTCTATCGTTTCATCCTTATATTCAGAAAGCAAACTTTCTGAAATTAAAATATACTCATCTATTGGGATTTTATTTTTTAATAATCTATGAGCAACGATAACGTCTTCTCCCATGAGTTTAATGTTTTTTCCAATAGGAACAGCACTAATAGAGTGTCCATAATGCAATACGATTTTTAAACCCAAAATATCAGGTATATTATCTACCTCTTTATCATGTTTATATTGCTCCTGAAGTTTTTTTAGCTGTTTATAGAATTCGGTATAAAATGATCTACATTGCTGCACTAATTCTGTAAAAGTAGGTAAAGAACCTGTCCTATAGAAAAGAATGGCATCTCCTTCTATTTCTGACACCTTAAGATCTAATTTATTAGCATAAATCACTTTATTCAGTAAAGATGGAATTACTTTAGAGCTTAATTCGATATCTGTATCACTCATAAACTGGGTAAATCCACTAATATCCGGAATACATAATAATGTTGGTTGAGAACTCATACTCTTTGTTTTTTATCTGGAGTTGTTAATAATGGAGGTTGTAAAAGTGCCAAGATACGATTTACATCAATATTATTTGTTATATTTTCTTTTAGGTCATTACATAAATTTTCTATCTCTTCTGTAATGGCATTTCTATATTCTATAATAATTTCGTTGCTCCTTTGTAGGTACAGTAACATATCCAGAAGATCATACGTTACCTCACTATCTGATTTTGCATATTCTCGGATTGGCTGAATGATAATCCGCATAAGCTCTTCTGGTGAGATTTTATTATAAATTATTTCTATATCAAACCCTGAAACACGAATATGAGTTTTAGGCTTTATCTGAAGTGATTTATGCAAAAGCTGCCCAATTTTTGATATTGCATTAATAGCTGTACCAGGATCATTAATTCCAGGGGACAATGCTTTTACTGCTACCTCTGTAAGTTTAATCATTCCTCCTACACCGCTATCATCTTCATGACGGTTAGATAGAATATAGAAACATAAGGCTAATTCCTCCATTTCCTCATTAGAAATAGGTTCTTTTATCTTCAAAATAGGAGATCCCTTCCACACGTGCTGATCCGCATATGGTAAGACTTCTAATATATTACTTTTCTTTTTAATAGACTCTTGCAATAGCGAATGATCAAACGAACGATAATATCCTGTTTTATGGCTTTTAAGAAGTTTCCAGTACTGATTTTCATTTTCCACTACATTAAGTGTTTCTTTAGAATTTTGTTGTTCTTTAATCTCTTCGTTTAAAAGTTTCTTGCTGTTATTATAAATTCGGTCAATAATATTATGAATCTGTATCGCCTGCGATATACTATGAATAAAATAAACAAACAGTCCAATACAAAACAATCCAAAAATAGAGGCAACCATCACAGAAAAACTAACAGCATTACTATCAGATCCATACGCACCTAATGAAATCAAAACCATCATCGTAAATGTAAGGGTACCTATATAAAAACCTAAAATAATTTGATGTTTCTTATTAGAGACTAATCCAGGCAATAACCTTGGAGAAAAATTAGAAGATGCCTGACTTAATACCACCATCACCATAGTAAAGCTAAAAACGGTCAATGATAGAATACTTCCAAATAAAGTAGAAAGAATTGTACGCGCAGTTTCATGATTTTGGATCAATAAATAGGGTACTTTCTTTTTAAAAATAGTTACAAATTCCAGATTTTCTGCATACAATAATAACAGTGCTACAATAAAGAAAGCACTGCTTAACAACACTGGATAAAAAGCAATACTATAAAAAACTTTACTTTGAACTTTTTTCAGCAGTTTGAGAACTGAATTAAATTTTTTAAATAATCTACTCATCTATCGGTATTCTGGATTTTCAAAATTCCAACGTGTACCATCATCCCACTCATCTCGCGAATTACCATATGCCGGATACCCTCCTTGCGATTTAAGCATTTTAGCTAAATGAAGTAAATTATAAGTCATAAAGGTGGTATTTCTATTGGTAAACTCATTGTTTTTTGCTCCTGATTCTTCATCCATATAACTAGGACCAGGACCAGCCTCACCAATCCAGCCACAATCCGCTTGAGGAGGAATACTGTATCCTAAATGCTGTAATGCATATAAAACTCCCATACTACAATGTTTAATTCCATCCTCGTTACCCGTAACCACACAACCACCTACTTTGCCGTAGTATATATATTGACCTTTTTGATTTGTTTTACTACTCATACCATATAATCTTTCAATTAAGAGCGTAGCAACAGATGATTTTTCTCCTAACCAGATGGGTGTTCCGATAATCAGGATATCAGCATTATCGACCTTCTTATAAACCTCGGGCCAATCATCGCTATCTTTGCCTTCCTCTTTCATATCAGGCATTAATCCGTATGCGATGTCATAGTCGACCAGCCTTAAATACTCCACAGTTACTGATTCTGACTTCATGATCTCCATAGATACATTCATTAGTCCTTCTGTGTTACTTTTTGTAGGAGATCCCTTAAGTGTGCAGTTGATATATAAGGCTTTCAATCCTGAAAAATCCGGCTTCTCTTCTTGACTCATTTTATCGATTTTAAATTAAATTTATAGGACTAATTTCACCAATTCATTAAACATAACGGTATCTTAATACAATGAATTTTAATCCTATCCCTAAAGTTATGAAAAACATACAATAAACATCAAATGACTTTTATGGAATCGGTTAATCATAATTGCATTAGCGCACATTATATCATCATGATGAAGTTAATTTTGTTATTATACCAAAATAACAGAGGGTTACCACCAATAAAAACAAACAAAAGAAAACTATTAATTAGAGCAAATAGTATATGTTATCTAAGTAGCCCTCTTTTTTTAAATCCGTCAAGCAACTCATATATAGAGGTATAATTGATTATCTATATGCTGGCAGTGGTAATTAATCTTACGTTTATGAAGCAGAATAAACAATAGGGTCATCCGAAAATACTTATGGAAAATTCGAACTATTTTGAAAAAATATTAAGAAATCCCGAAGAGGGAATTGTTAATTTTAATTTGGTTTATATTCAGGATCATCAACTTGCCATCAAAAGATTAAAACAAAAAGATGGCTTTTCTTACCTTATCAAAAATAAGCGATTATCAAAAAAGAAAGAATTAGAACGGATTAAAAAATTGGTCATTCCTCCGGCCTGGAGTAAGGTAAGAATATGTAAAATCAATAATGGTCATTTACAAGCCGTTGGTCGGGATTTAAAAAACCGTAAACAATATAGGTATCATCCATTATGGAATAAACTTAGAAATCAAACTAAGTTTTATAAAATGGTAGCTTTTGGAAAACAATTACCTAAAATTCGTGCAAAAGTAGATTCTGATTTAGAATTAGATGGATGGCCTAAAAATAAAGTATTAGCACTTATTATAAGATTGATGGAAGAAACTCATATCCGTATAGGTAATGAGCAATATGCCAAACGCAACAAAACGTATGGACTATCTACCCTGCGTACGAGACATGTGAAACTTTATAAGGATAAGATAAAATTCGAATTTATAGGAAAAAAAGGAAAACAACATTCTATTACTTTAAGAAATAAAAGATTAATTCGGCTTGTGAATCGATGCGAAGAAATTCCCGGTTGGGAATTATTTCAATATTACGATCAGGATGGTGTTAAACATAGTGTAGATAGTTCACTGGTCAACGAATACTTACATAGTGTAAGTGGAGAATTATTTTCTGCAAAAGATTTTAGAACTTGGGCTGCATCCACTATTGCATTCGAAAAGCTAATGGATTTAGGCATTACAGAAAATTCAAAACAAAAACATAAGAATATTCTAAGTGCATTTGATGCTGCTGCCAGTGGATTAGGAAATACCAGAAATGTTTGTAGAAAATATTATGTGCATCCAGCTATCATTGCATCGTATGAGGATGGTTCTATCCAAAAAAACTTCAATATGACCGATATGCATGAAACTTCTTCGGAATATTTTACAGAATTAGAAAATGCTATGCTACATTTACTCAACGGTTATACTCCGGAATTTCTACAATAAAATTAAAACACAAAAAAAATGCAAGATCAATTAATGAATGCCTGGAATAAAATGATTGGAAAATTGGGAGAATGGCTTGACGCTATTGTCATTAATCTACCTAATATCATTATCGCAATTTTAGTTTTTATTATTGTGATTATTTTATCCAGATATACAAGTAAGATTATGTTGAAGTTGTTGCAAAAAACAAAACTTCAGCATTCTATGAAACGTGTAATTGCAAAGATCTCTTCTATGCTAATTATCGCTTTAGGTATGTTTTTAATTTTAGGTATATTAAATTTAAGTAAAGCACTAAATACCATCCTGGCAGGTGCAGGGGTTCTCGGACTTGCTGTAGGTCTGGCATTACAGGGCGCTCTATCCAATACATATTCTGGAATTATTCTATCTTACATCAAAACATTGAAGTTTGGAGATTGGATAAAATCTAATGATTATGAAGGTGAAGTGATGGACATAAATCTTAGAGCAGTTACAATTAAACAAGCTGATAATAATTTAGTATACATTCCAAACAAATTAGTACTAGAAAATCCAATTGTAAACTATTCTACTACTTCACAATCAAGAGTTATTTTGGATTGCGGTGTAGGATATAGTTCTGATCTCAAGTTTGTAGAAAAAATAACCAGAGAAGCTATTACCACAAATTTCAAAGCTGTAGAAAAAACAGGAGATATCATATTTTTATATAAAGAGTTTGGAGGTAGTTCTATTAACTTTGAACTGCGCTTCTGGATTGATTCTACTTCTGCCATTGAAGTAGCAAGGGCAAAAAGTAAAGCTATAGTATGCATTAAACAAGCTTTTGATAATAATGATATTAATATTCCATTTCCTATACGTACACTTGATTTCCCAAAAAACTTTATGACTCCGTTAAACAATCAGAATGATTCTTAACTATTGATTATAACGACAACCTATAAAAAACCAATGATAAAACTGACACAATACAACAAAAGAGCACTTTATGGTGGGATCATAGCCGCAATAATCACTGGTGGTGGTGCATTTTTTCTGGGAAACCTAAGTGGCTATGAAGCAAAATCTTTAATCAAGTCATCTTTACCAGGAATTAATACTCTGTGTAATACTATAGTGCTAGCATCTGCTACCATCTTAGCATTACTTTTGACATTATTGAGTGTCAGTTCAGGAACCGATTCTAAGTTAAAAGATGAGCATTACAGACATGTATTATTAATTGCCAAAATTGATACGATCGTTTTTGTTGCAGCTATGATTGTTTTTCAAATTTTGAATATTCCGATTACAGAAGCAGAAAATGTTCCTAATTCATGGTACTCAACGATTTATTATATAAGTCTTCTACTATCTGCTGTTTTAAGTGGTGCACTGATCAGCGTAGTTCTTATGTTATACAATGCAGTGACTAGTATTATTAAAATTATAGGGTTAGGAATTTCTGACCATCCCCTACTTTATCAAGATGATGAGAAAAAAAAAGAATAGAGAATTAACAACAAAAAATGTAGCTTTTTAAAATTGATTGCAATACTATCTTTAATTTAATTTTATTACATTCATCAGACACAATGGATCGCTATCATCAGAACTTTCACACATTTAAAAAATGAAAAATATTAGTCCAGGAATTATACGACAGATTTTTATTCTACTATTAATTTTCTTGATTGGTGGACTTATATTTATTGAGATTTTACCTTATCTCTCTGGCATATTAGGCGCTATTACTATATATGTAATTTTACGTAAATGGATGGTAATCCTTGTTAGAAAAGGCTGGCATCCTGATCTAGCTGCTACTGCACTATTGTTGCTTTCCTTTATTGGAATTTTGCTTCCGGTAATCGGTGTTGTTATTATGTTAGGCAATAAAATAGGAAGTGTAGTTCAGAATTCTCAAAAAGTAAGTTTAGCATTAAAAGGACAACTTGATAAATGGGAAAATAAATTGGGATACGATCTTAGCGCACAGATTGATCCCGATTCTATTTCGAATTGGATCTCAGAAAACTTACAAAATTTTGCCGGAGGTACCTTTAATGTATTTATCTCCATTGGTATTATGTATTTTTTACTATACTATATGTTTACCAATAGAAAAATGCTAAGGGAATCGCTATTTGATTACATCCCTATCAATGATGATAATTTGAGAATTATAGGAAACGAAAGTCAGAAAATGGTGCGTTCTAATGCTTTGGGTATTCCGCTGGTAGCTATTGTACAAGGCATCGTGGCATTAATAGGTTTCTTGATTTTTGGTATTGAAGATCCGTTTTTCTGGTTTATTATTGTTACAGTAGGATCAATGATTCCGTTTGTCGGAACTATTGTAGGTATATTACCCGTTTTTATTCTAAGCCTTTCCTTAGGGAATTCCTTTCAAGCATGGGGGATTCTTATTTACGGGCTGGTCATTGTAGGGTCCTCTGATAACATCGTTCGACTTTTTGTATTAAAAAAATTAGACAATGTACATCCCATTATTACATTAATTGGAGTTATCGTAGGAGTTCCTTTATTTGGGTTTATTGGATTAATATTTGGTCCCTTACTTATTAGTTTATTTCTAATTGTAGTACAAATTTACAAATCCGAATATGGTAAACCAAGTCCAGCTGGTGATGAAACTCTTTAATTTGCTATAAGTATCTCTTAGTTATATCATCAATATTAGTATGTATGCTAAAACAAAAAAAATTGAATTGATATCGCATTCACGCTATCATTCATTGCGATAGAGACTTCTTGTTTTCTTTTTTAAATCTACATTGCATTTTTGGAAACTCTTGTACTAGTCATTTATAGATAAACCGTATTCGTTTCTGATATTAATATTATTGAACTAAATCAAATTTTATGCTTAAAAGTACTGCTAAACTTTTTACCAATAATCAGGTGACACTACCCTCTACAAGTACTTCCTTATTAACTAAAATATTATTAATATTAGCAATAACTACCGGTCTTTATATCGCAAGTTCACTAATTATTCCACTTATTTTTGCCCTCCTCATAGCTATGTTACTGCTTCCTATTGTAAGATTCTTTGCAAATAAGGGCTTGAATAATATACTTTCTGTCAGTATTGCTTGCATAGTATTACTATTACTTTTTAGTGTAATTGCAGGGATTTTTACCTGGCAAGGAATTCTGATAAGCGAAGAGTTTTCTATGATGAAACTTCAATTACAAAAATTAGAACAATCTGTTTTTCTTTATGTGGAAAATCAATTCGGAATTTCGAAGAAAGTGCAAGAAGAGAACCTAACTACATTATACACAAAAATTAAAGACACTTCTATTCAATCTATAAGTAGTTCTGTGGCTGTTCTAAGTAAATCCACACTTACTTTTGTATATATTTTTCTTTTTCTTCTGGAGCGTAAGAGATTAAAGAATTTTGTATTAAAAATTTTTAAAAATAAGAATACTACATTAGGTGCAATTTCAGAGATTATACAAACAGTTAAGGATTACCTTTACGGTCAACTCATTGTTACGGTTCTTCTGGCTGTTGTATACGCAATTGGTTTTTTTGCAATTGGATTAAAATTTAGTCTGATGCTTGCTATACTAGCAGCTATTTTAACATTTATTCCTTATTTGGGAAATATTATCGGTGCTGTTGCCGTCATTTTAGTAGGAATAATTTCTGGACTCGAATTTCAAAATTTACTTATTTTGATTATCTTTTTGACTATCGTTCAACTTATTGAGAGTTATATTATCAAACCATTAATCATCGGAAATGAAATTAGCCTTAATATCTTTGCTGTAATTTTTAGCATTGTTGCTTTTAGCCTACTATGGGGAGTTTCTGGAGCTATTCTTGCGTTACCCCTTACCAGTATCATCAGAATTCTTTGTTCTAAATCTGCTGCATTAAAACCTTATGAATATTTATTAAGTGATCAAAAGGATTGATACTACCTCTATTAAAGTAAGGCTGGACAAAATTCCTATTACTTTTTATGAGTCACTTCTTCTTCACTTTTTAAAACATAATCCCCATCAGATTGTTTAATATAAAGTGCTTTATTTCCTTTTTCTCCGTTGCGAGTAACATCAGTTCCTTTAATCGTTTTCACAACCTTAGATGTATGGGTTTCTATTACTTTGCCTTCTGCTTTGCCATTACCCCATTTCCATTCTACTGTGGATCCTTTTCGTATCATTTTGATTTTTTTTAAATTTATATAAGTAAAAATGTCAAAATCACTGCTTCTTTTTGAGCTCAATTAAGAAAAAAGAGTACTCATACCATAATATCACTTATCAATCATTAAAAGAGTTAAGCTTGTTATTTTTTGAACACATTTTTTAGCGCCTTCCATCCTATCTTTATATTCATAAACACACCTATATGATCACGCAATTATTATTAATATTTATTTCAGGCTTTGCTATTGGAGTTGCTGTAGTTATCAGTATTGATTTATATAATAATTCTAAAAGCAAAAAAAAAATTCAGGCTTTTTATAAGAGTCTAAGATTTAATCTTATAAAAACATCAGATGTCAATCGGTAAGCATCATTAAAAAATTACCTATCATAAAAAAACCTTGTACTATGAAAACGTATACTGAAGAAGTTGGAAACAAATTGAATGAATTATTAGAAAAGACGTATGATGCAGAAAAAGGATTTAAAAAAGCTGCAGAAAATGTAGATAACATACCTTTAAAATCATATTTCGAAAATAAAGCGCAAGAACGTTATGATTTTGGGCATGAGCTAAAAACTGAGATCAAAGCATTCGGACAGGATGTGGACAAAGGTGGTAGTATTACAGGAAGTGCTCATAGAGCATGGATGGATGTAAAATCTTTCTTTTCTGCAGATAATGAGGAATCCATGTTAGAAGAAGCAATCCGTGGAGAAAAAGCCTCTGTTGATGAATATCAGGATGTATTAAAAGAAACAAGTCTACCATCCAGTACTGCCTCTATCTTATCCAATCAAATGAATAAAATTCAGGGTGGATTAACTAAAATTAAACGTTTAGAGGATTTAAACTAGAAATTAAAAGTTCGCTTACCACAAAAAAATGAAAAAGAAGTCGAAATCCCCTTGGTATAATTATACCAGGGGGTTTTTGTTCTATTAATTGTGTATATTAGAAACAGCAACCTTCGCACCTATTAAACCTAAGTGACCCAAAACTCTTAATCGTAATACATCATTAAAAAGAAGAATATGAAAACTCCGCTACTCATCTTCAATGAAAACGGAATATATTGTGAAGTTGCAGACTTATACATTGATCCATGGCGTCCCGTAAATAAAGCCATTATTACACATGGCCATGCCGATCATAGCCGCTGGGGGCACAAAGAATATATTACACATCATACCAATGTACCGATTATAAAACATCGATTAGGCGATATTAATGTAAGTGGTAGGGCTTATAATGAAACTTTTAGTATTAATAATGTTACATTTTCTTTTCACCCTGCAGGACATATTATTGGAAGCTCACAAATCAGAGTAGAACACAAAGGAGAAGTCTGGGTATTTACAGGAGATTATAAAATAGAAAATGATGGCATCTCCACACCTTACGAACCTATTAAATGTCACACCTTTATTACAGAATGTACATTTGGTTTACCTGCTTTTAAATGGATTCCACAAGCGCAGGTATTTGATGATATTAATTCCTGGTGGTCAGCGAATCAATCAGAAGGAAAGACATCTATATTATTTGGGTATTCTTTAGGAAAAGCACAACGATTGCTTAAGTATCTTGATCCTTCTATTGGTCAAATATATACCCACGGTGCCATAGAAAATATGACTGAAGTACTAAGACCTTTAGTCGAATTTCCAAGCACTACTCTGATTACGCGAGAAACTAAAAAAGAAGAATTAAAGGGCAATATAGTACTTGCACCACCTAGTGCTCACGGAAGTACCTGGATTCGTAAAATGGTTCCCTACGTCACTGCCTCTGCCAGCGGCTGGATGACTTTTAGAGGCGCAAGACGAAGGCGTGCCATTGATAAAGGATTTGTTTTATCGGATCACTGTGATTGGTATGGATTACTAGCTGCCATAGAAGCAACAGGGGCAGAAAAAATTATAAGCACACATGGATATACCGATATTTTTTCTAAATATTTGAGAGAACAAGGGTATGATGCACGAACAGAAAAAACACAGTATGAAGGAGAGTTAAGCGAATTAGAAACCAGTAAAGAAAAGGAAACCACTGTATGAAACTTTTTGCTGATTTAATTAAAAAACTAGATAGCACTAATAAGACTAATCTAAAAGTAGCAGCGCTGACTGATTATTTTAAAAATGCTCCGGATACTGATAAGGTATGGACAATAGCTATACTATCTCATCGGCGACCACCACGACCAGTCAATACCACTCTTTTAAGAACCTGGGCTTCAGAATTAGCTAATATACCGCTTTGGTTATTTGAAGAATCCTATCATATCGTAGGAGATCTGGCAGAGACCATAGGACTTGTCATTCCAAATTCTACAGATACAACAGAAAAAAGTTTGACACACTTTTTACAAGAGATTATCGAACTAAAGAAAAAAGATGACCCCGAAAAAAAAGCATATTTATTCGAGAACTGGAAGAAACTTAACTATTATGAACGCTTTGTTTTTACTAAATTAATTACCGGTAGTTTTAGAATAGGGGTCAGTCAAAAACTCATGACCAGGTCTCTGGCAAAAGCTACAGATATTGATGAGGATATCCTTGCCTATAAATTAATGGGAAACTGGAATCCTGATACTATCAGTTTTCAGGATTTAGTATTAGAAGAAAAAGCATCTGATTTCTTATCAAAGCCTTATCCCTTTTTTCTGGCATACGCTATAGAAGGAGATGTTGCTAATCTGGGAGAAGCAAAAGACTGGAGTGTAGAGCATAAATGGGATGGGATCAGAGCTCAGATAATTATACGTGAAGGTGAACTATTTGTATGGAGTCGTGGTGAAGAACTCGTCACTGATAAATATCCCGAGTTTCATCAATTTATCGATATTTTACCTAACGGAACTGTATTAGATGGTGAAATTCTGCCTTTTATTAATGGATCTATTGGAACTTTTAATGATTTACAAACGCGGATAGGACGTAAGACAGTCTCCAAAGCATTATTAGCAAAAACACCAGTAATTCTGAAAGCATATGATTTGTTAGAGTGGGAAGGAAACGATATTCGTCAACAACCTTTTACTGAAAGACGTCAACTCTTAGAGAAGTTATTTAAGAAAGTTTCAATTCCCTCTTTACCATTATATCTTTCAGACACACTTTCATTTAAGCATTGGGATGATGTAGCAAATGAGAGAGAGCGTGCTCGGGAAATGAGAAGTGAAGGATTGATGATCAAACGCAAAGATGCTCCCTATCAGATTGGAAGGAAAAAAGGTGCCTGGTGGAAATGGAAGGTAGATCCACTTACCATAGATGCCGTATTAACTTACGCGATGCGTGGGCACGGAAGAAGATCAAATTTATTTACTGATTATACATTTGCCTTATGGAACAAGGAAAATAATGAACTGGTAACTTTTGCCAAAGCATATTCCGGACTTACTGATGCTGAATTTAGAAAAGTAGATGCCTGGATTAAAAAAAATACCCTGGAGCGATTTGGTCCTGTACGTAGTGTTACACCTCAACTTGTTTTTGAAATTGCTTTTGAAGGAATAGCATTGTCTAAAAGACATAAAAGTGGAATTGCCACTCGTTTTCCTCGTATATTACGATGGCGACACGATAAGAAAATAGAAGATGCTAATACCCTAGATGATTTAAAATCTATGATTCCTGTAGTTGAGAATTGAATGTATTTAAGGATTCTAAGAAAGAAATGATATTATAACTCTATAACACAATAAGCATATATATCAGAAATACATCAGAATTAATTAATTTTGATAATCGTCAATGAATAGAAAAGATCTTTTTAACATAGCAGAAACCTGGTTTAATAAGCAATCCTGGAAACCTTTCCCTTTTCAAAAAGAAACATGGAATGCTTTTTTACAGGGGAAACATGGTTTACTTAATGCACCTACCGGAAGCGGAAAAACCTATGCTTTGTGGATTGCAATAGTATTACAATACATAAAAAACACTCCTGATTATCAAAAAAAACCTGCAAAGGGACTGAAGGCGATCTGGATTACACCGCTCAGATCACTTTCTGTAGAGATCAAACAATCTACAGAACGCTTTGTTCAGGAAATAGGCATTCCTTTTACCATAGGAATACGATCTGGTGACACCTCACAAAAAGAAAGAGCTGCACAAAAGAGAAATATGCCCGATCTATTGATCACGACACCAGAGAGTCTACAACTATTACTTGCCTCTAAAGGATACGACAAAACTTTTAAAAATGTCATAGCAGTTGTTAATGATGAATGGCACGAACTGATAGGAAGCAAGCGTGGCGTACAAATGGAACTAGCCTTATCCAGATTAAAGACAATCTCACCTGCAATACGAATCTGGGGAATCTCTGCAACCATTGGAAATTTAAGCCAAGCCAGAGAAGTTTTACTAGGCTCTCACGCTGATACCTTACAAAATTCTGTATTGGTTAAAGCCAATATCAAAAAGAAAATTACAGTACGATCCATAATTCCTAAAAAAATGGATACATTTCCCTGGCGAGGACATCTGGGAATCCACTTATTAGAAGATGTATTTCCGATCATTCAGCAAAGTAAAACCACTTTGCTTTTTACAAATACAAGGGCGCAATGCGAAATCTGGTTTCAGAAATTATTAGAAAAATATCCAGAACTGGCGGGCGAAATCGCTATGCATCATGGTAGTATAAATAAAGAAACAAGGCTATGGGTAGAGCAAGCTATACGAAACGAAACATTAAAGGCAGTGGTATGTACTTCCAGTCTTGATCTGGGAGTGGATTTTACGCCTGTAGAATCTATTATCCAAATAGGTGGCCCTAAGGGAATTGCTCGCTTTTTGCAACGTGCAGGACGTAGTGGGCATCAGCCTGGTAAAGAAAGTATTATCTATTTTCTTCCTACTCATGCGATAGAACTTATCGAAGCATCTGCACTACAAAAAGCGGTGAAAAATAATATTGTAGAAGACCGTATTCCTTATTTGAATAGTTTTGATGTACTTGTTCAATACCTAATTTCTCTTGCAGTATCAGACGGTTTTTATCCTAAAACTATATTTCCCGAAATCAAAAGTACATTTTGTTTTCAGACAATAACAGAAGAGCAATATGTATGGATTCTTAATTTTATTACTAAAGGAAGCCAAAGCCTCAATGCTTATGATGAATATAAAAAGGTAGAAATTGAATCCGATGGCAGGTTCAAAGTAAATAGCCGCGCTGTCGCTATGAGACACCGTCTTCAAATTGGCACAATTGTAAGTGATGCCGTTTTAACCGTAAAATATCTTAAAGGAGGATTCTTAGGATCTATTGAGGAGTGGTTTGTTTCTAAATTAAGTCCTGGCGATGTATTTACTTTTGCAGGACGTAATCTCGAGCTTTTTAGAATTAAAAACATGCAAGTACTCGTAAAAAAATCTAAGAAAAAAACGGCTAAAGTACCTAGCTGGATGGGTGGCCGTATGACTTTCTCCGCACAGATGAGTACATTATTGCGAGAAGAATTATATAGCGTATCAGATCAAAAGTCAGTAAATAGTGTGGTTATAAAACCACTGTCTAAAGAATTAAAAGCGCTCGCTCCTATTTTCATAAAGCAACGTAAAGAAAGTATCGTTCCCGGGCCTGATCAATTTTTAATAGAAACGTTTAAGTCAAGAGAAGGATATCACGCAGTTTTTTATCCATTTGAAGGTCGTTTTGTACACGAAGCTTTAGGAAGCTTATTAGCATACAGAATTAGTTTACTTACGCCAATTACTTTTTCAATCGCGTTTAATGATTATGGTTTTGAGCTTTTATCTGATCAGGAAATTGACATGCAACAAGTGTTAGACAATAATTTATTTACTAAAGAATATCTAAACAACGATTTACAAAAAAGCCTGAACGCAACAGAGATGGCAAGGAGAAAGTTTAGAGATATTGCTGTTATTGCAGGATTAGTATTTACAGGGTATCCTAATAAGCTGATAAAAAGTAAACACTTGCAATCTAGTTCGCAATTACTATTTAGCGTATTCAATGATTATGAACCTGACAACTTGTTACTGCGTCAGGCCTTCATAGAAACTTTTGAACATCAATTAGAAGAAGGTAGGTTAATTGAGGCTCTGGAAAGAATTGAATCTCAAAATATAGTATGGAAACAATGTAAAAACCCTACTCCATTTTCATTTCCTATCATTACTGATCGTCTCAGAGAAAAATTATCTTCAGAAAAACTAGCAGACAGAATTAAGCGCATGACTGCTCAATTAGAAAAATTGTAATTTGCATTACTTTACACCCCAATATGAAAACCAAAAAATTAAAAATTCATCATCAGGATTTTATCTTACACCCATCGGGAGCACTTTATTGGTGCAATACTGACATGCTATTAATTGCTGATGTACATCTGGGCAAAATAACGCACTTTAGAAAACATGGCGTTGCCGTACCATCAAATGCGATTCAGGATAATTTTGACGCACTAGATGCAGTCACTTCCTATTTTAAACCAAAAGTGATTTGTTTTCTGGGAGATTTGTTCCATAGTTACATGAATACAGAATGGCTTTTATTTAAAGATTGGACAGTAAAACAAGAAGCTAAGATTGTACTGATAGTAGGTAATCATGATGTTATAAACCCTTCTAAATATGAAGAATTACAGGTACATCTCTCCGATGAGTGGCTGATTGGATCCATCTTACTAACACATCATCCGGAAAAAAGAGATAACTTCTTCACTATCTGTGGTCATATTCATCCCGGGGTGCAGCTGCAGGGATTAGGCAGACAATATGTAAGAGTACCATGTTTTCACAAAAGTGTAAATCAGCTCGTCATACCTGCGTTTGGTACGTTTACCGGAACGTACTGCATTCCTCCTACGATAAATGAAGAAATTTTTGCTATAACCGAAAATGAAGTAATTGAAATCAATTTTGAGTAATGATAAATAATAAACTACCTAAATCTAAAGGTGCAAAATATTAAAACCAAAACCACTTCGCTACAAGAATCAGATAATAAGACTCCCTTATTATATTTCTATCCGCAACACCCCACGCAGAATTTTGAAAAAATTCTAATCATTATTTTTAAACTTACTTTTGTTTTTTAAAAGGACAAGGGTACTACAGAATTAGTCTTATTTGACCGTTTGTGAATTTTAACTACTCTGATAATTTCAAATTCTTTTGAAAATTACTTTTATATTGTTTTGGACTACAATTATATTTGTTTTTAAAAATTTTACAAAAATAACTTCTACTTGTAAGTCCTATAGAGTAAACTACTTCAGAAATATTTAATTCTGTTGTCTTAATCAACATTTCTGCTCTCTCCAATCGTATGTTTCTAATAAAGTCAGAAACCGTCCTGTCAAACATAAATTTAAAGCCTTCTTGTAGCTTTGAAGCTGACAAACCAGAATCCATAGACAACGTTTTAATACTATGCTGTATTTCTGGGTTAGCAGAGATATAATCACTTAATTCTGTTATTTTCTTTAACTCCTTTTTCAACAAACCACTAGTATTCATTGGATTATCAATTTCTAAGAAAAATTGATCTATATGATTCGCTAATATGATATAATATCTGCCTATCTGAGATAAAAGTGCTGTGATTTCTGTATCATGCTCTACTCTGTATAATAATTTTATTTGTTCTGCTATTTTAAGATTATAATTTCCTAAATGTAGATGATTTGGCTCTGTATCAATATAGGATACTAGTTTCTGAAGTTTCTTCGCAAAAAGATTAGATTGATTTTCTGTATTTTGAAAATACATCTCTTGATAAACACTGATAACATTAATGGTTAGCTGCTTACCCGCCTTCACTAAAATATTACTTTGCATATCCTTATAGTCATGCGCTATCCCAGACTGAAACTCTTCTATTAAAATTTGCTTTTCTGAAGTTCCAAATTGATGGATACAGCCCCCTCTAAGACAATAAATAAAATGTAACGTTTGAGATTCTATAGGATCTATTTGAATTTTTATATCCTCGAGCACAGTTACATCTATATCAAGTGTTATAATACCAGTCTGTAGCTCAACAGATCTTATTTGCCCAGATACTGTTTCTGAGTTTAATATTAACTTACGTGTGTTTTCTTCTGCTAAAATCTCTCCACCCAATTGCTGTTGTAATGACAATAAAACTGTCGGAGTATTGTTATAATTAATATCTGAATCTCTCATAAGCCCTCTTCTATTTTAATGTAACTGTAATTATTTACCGCTTATACAAAAATACTTGGAGTGTTACAGTATCATTACCGTTTTTGAGTTTATTCCTACCAATTATAAGACATCCTTGAATATTTGAGTAAAAAAAACAATCTTTTATTGTATGGGTCAGAAAATTAATGATCTACGATAAAATAGTTATCACAATTTTGCTTACTTGCACTTGTTATATGTATAAAAAAGTTTCAAATATTGCGGATCGCCAATCGATCGAAAAAGAATTAGGGGTACCTTTTAAGTATCCTAAATTGTATAATTCCAGCCTGGTGGTTAATGGAATCCAAGAATCTACTTTATCTGTAGTAACTTTGGATAATCCCACTACTATATCCTATGCAATTTGGGGGTTGTTGCCTTTGAATTATAAAGATGAATGGGTAGATTTCCAGAATGCCTATGAGACTTTAACTATTCCAAAAGAAAATTTAATTACTAATAATATATTTAAAGAACCTTTTTTAAACCGGAGATGTCTAATAGTACTTACTGGCTTTTTTACAAGTTATTTCTATAATGGCACCGTATATCCTTATTATGTATACTTACCTTCTGAAAAACCATTTTGTGTTGCCGGAATCTATAATACCTTAGAAGATGGTTTTATTACATGTTCTATGATTCTAAAAGAATCTATGGGTATGATTAAAGATATACAAAATTTAGATTCAAAAATGCCATTAACAATACCGCAAAGATTTAGAGATACCTGGTTAGATAGTAGCGCGGATATCGGAGAAATCAATAATTTGTTAGACAAAAGCAATGAACTGGATTTTAAAGCGCATCCGATTGCTAAAGAATTTTTTAAAAATGAAATTTCTTTTGATTCAATGCTAGAACCAGTATCTTATAAAAACATTCCTAGTATCTAAAAGAAATCATCTATAAGATTCTTGGCAGATAACGATTTAATCCATTTGTTTTATTTACTGATATAAAAAAGATCAAGATTAATTTCTTACAAATCTTTTTTTATTTTCTGTTTTTTTCGATATTCAGTAGGCAACAACCCATACATTTCAAAAAATATCTTAGAAAAATAGCTTCTACTTTTTAGTCCTATATTATAAACAATTTCAGATATAGAATCGTTAGTATTCATAATCGCATCCCTCGCGATTTCTAACTTTAATTGTTTTATGTACTCATGAACTGATTTACCATATAATACATTAAATCCAAGCTGCAATTTTTTAGGTGTTAATCCAGATTGAGATGCCAGAGAACTAATCGATAAAGGTTCCGCAATATTATCCAGAATGTAGTCTGCTAATTTATGTATTTTTCTGATATCATCTTTTGACAAAGAATCAGGCAGAGAAGAACCTTTCTGATATTTATTATGTTCTAAAATTTGCATGGCCATAATAAGATTCAGTTGCCCTTCTATGGATAATGTCCTCACAACTCCATTGTCATGACTATCCTGTAATTGTTTGATCTGATCTGCAATTTTTAGATTAAAGTTACCATAATGACTATAATGTTTATCAACACTAGTCTCTTGGAAATTTGAAAAAAGTTTTTCGTCTAAATATGACAAATTATTATTTTTCTTCTTGGAATATTCCATAGGCATCACATAAATAAAGTTCACTTTTACCGCAACCTTATTAGGAAAAATATAAGTTTCCTTCGCCTGTTTTTTAGTTGAAATAATAATATTTTGATACTTTTCAAACGTATATTCACGTTCCTCTGCAGAGGATTTATATCGCAGATTCCCTTCAGACACAAAAATAAACTCAATAGGATTAGATTCTGAAGCTTTAAAAACAATTTTTACATCATCTCTAAAACTTACATCATAATCAATTAGTGAAACCCCCCAGTCAAATTCGATACTTCTAATTAGCCCTTTCCCATAATCATTATCAAATTCCAGCGTATGTTCACCCCATTGCTCATCAAGGTTTCCCTTAAGATGAAGGTTCAATTGTTCTAAAACCTCATTGCTTCGTATGCTATTGATCTCTATCTCACGCATTTTCTAATAGACCTTACTTTTATTGTTTAACAACTGTGCAAAGGAATTAGAAAAGGAGTGAACAGATTAACAATTTTGAAACACAAACTAACAATTTTGGTCAGTTTTGAAATAAAATAATAAAATAAGAAGAATCAAATTAGTGGTATCTATAAATTTTTTAATCCAAAAAATATATTATGCAGATTTATTATCTTCTTTTTTGTTACGAGATTGATCCAGATACTGTTTTGGACTTATACCAAAGCGTTTTTTGAATAGTTTAGAAAAATAACTTCTGGAATTGATCCCGACTTTATAGGTAATCTCCGTAATATTAAGTGTAGATGTCTCCAATAATTCTTTGGCTTTTTCTATTCTAAAATTCCGGATATATTCATTTACTGAAGTTTTATAAAGTTGTTTAAAACCTTGTTGTAGCGTGTTTTGATTAAGCCCAACACGCTTAGCTAAATCTACTACATTTTCTATACTATCTAATTCTTCTTCAATAATCGCTACAGCCTCTTCCATAGACTCCATTGTCGCTTTTCTTAAGATAGTACGTTTCTGTGGTTCTTTAAGATCATCAAGATATTGTTGTAATTGGTGTGTCAAAATTTCGTACACTTTACCTTCCAGATATACGTGTTTCATAAACCCAGTAAGCTCACACTGTGTAAATTCTTCCATAAATTTAGAAATTTCGAGACTATAATAGCTTTTGTAATAAAATTGATTAATCCCATTTACATCTCTAAAAAGCGTAACTAAATCTTCATCCATCTCATTTAGAAATGATTCAATTTTTTCTTCAAACAATTTTCTATTAATCTCGATGCTAAAAATACAAATAGGTATGTCTGCCGGTATCCTAAAGACATGATTATTTTTTGAAGTACTGGATGCTATACTGTTCTCTAACCGTTTTATTTCTGTAAACTCTTTATCATCTTCGAATTTGTGATAGAAACCTGATTGCCGGTTAAACATAATCTTTAAAGGATGTATCACTCCTTTTTCTAAAGCAATACGTAACTCTTCTTTTAAAAGATAATCAGTTTCTACAACACCTAATCCAAAATCAAATTCAAATGCTCTAACATATCCTGAACCCACTTTTTCTGGTAGTCTAAAACAACATTCTGTAGCTGTTTCATCAAAATCGACGTTCAGACTTTTTGCCATGTCTTTAACTACATCTTTTATATTATAATCGTGTATGTTTATTTCTTCAGACATAACAGAACTTATTACCATATTAAGAGATAAAGATAATCTAATTTTTAAAATCTAAAATCACTAAATCATATTAATCTGATTCAGTTAAGATTGCTATGGATACAGCAAAACCCAACACTATATATTAAAGACCTTTGTAAGGTAGAATGATAGTTTATATACTATAATTCAAAAAAATAAGTCAAACCATTAAAAAATAAAAATATGTTACGTTACGCAGTCATTTTTATCGTTTTAGCTTTAATTGCAGGAGTACTTGGATTTGGTGGAATAGCAGCTGGTGCAGCAGGTATCGCAAAAATATTATTTGTAGTATTCATCGCATTGTTTGTATTATCCCTTATCTTCGGAAAAAAGATTAGAGCATAGGGTTATTACTCTATGAAACTACATTATTAATCGATAGTACAATGAGATTATGAATTCACATAAGTATTGTATTATCTTAAATCAATTATAATATGAAAAAAACATTTAAAATTTTATGTGCAATAGCTATTCTAGCTACTTTTACAATTAGTTGTAGAGAAAAAACGACAGGAGAAAAGATTAAAGACGGTGTTGAAGAAGTAGGTGATGGAATCGAAGATGCTGCAGAGGATGCTGGAGATGCAGTAAAAGATGCTACTAACTAATATTGCATATGTATACCTAAAGTAAATAATAAAACGAGTGATTTATAAGTACAGATCACTCGTTTTATTATTCATATTTAAAAAATCTTGGGGATAAATACTTAATAAAATGTAACCTATGTTTCAGAAACTCAATTTATTTAAATTAGTACAATTAGCGATTATATTTTTTGTAGCGTTATTGGTTATAATGTGTATCTATATTACAAATACTATCCACTCTGTATAGTAGCATATTTATATAATCAAAATAGTAGAAATAAATAATGTGCTAAGTTACATCTAAAAGAAAACCAAATAGTTATAAGTACTAGAAGCAATTATTATTACAGTTTCTAAAACCCAATTCCTTGTACTAATTCCACAAATATAGTAAACAAATATTCCTAATTGATAATCATTCCTTTTCTGAAGGGTTTCTAGAAACACCTTTACTGTCAGGCTCCATATATCGAATGAAATCTGATGGGTCACGTAGCAAATGAAACTTATTACCTTTAATTAAAATAGAATATGCTAGAACTTCTGGAGATTTATCAAGTATTTTGAGCCAATCGTGCGTATCTAATTGCACATCGGTACTATATTCACTACTAAAATTAGGATGTTCCTTATCTATAATATCTTCGATTTTTACAGCTAACCCTTCCAGTATTTCAATCCATTGCGTTCCAGTAATCTTCGTTTTTGCCGTATCCAAGGTTAATATATCATTTTCTGAAGCCTGAATATAAGCATTTGTCTGTTTTCCTAAAGAAGTTTCTGAATTATAAATTAATGTAATCTTATTTTTATCCGTTGATATGACTCCCATCTTTGTATAATTTATATATTACCGAAATATAACGTGACTTATATTATTTTCTTAGTTCATACCCAGTATATGTTAACGTAATCAATATTTAATTATCTATTTTATAAATTTGTTATGACTGCTTTCACTATTATTTCTACGCTCTACTTATTGATTACAATCTTAGCAATTTTTACAATTATTTTATATGGATCACGAGCAGCTAAATCACTGAGTTGGATTTTAGTTATTATAGTACTGCCATTTATTGGGGTGATCTTATATTTAATCTTTGGAATCAATCGTAGAAGATTTAAGTTTTTTAAATTGAAAGCTCAGGTAAAGCGGCAATTATATGATGCTAACTATAAAGATAAATCTACCGCAGAGAAGCAAGTTACTTTTAATAGTAAAAAAAGTGAAAAATTAGCTCAACTTATTAGAAATAGTAGTGATTTTTCTGCACGATCAGGTAATAAAATCAATGTACTACAAACTGGAAAAGAGGCATTTGAAACGATCTTTAAAGCATTCGAAAATGCTGAGCATTTTATTCACTTACAATATTATATTTTTGAAGAAGGTGATATCATGGATCAGCTTCTTACACTTTTCAAAAAGAAAGTTGAAGAAGGAGTAGAAATCAGGATTTTATATGATGCTATAGGGAGTTTTGAGCTTAATAGAAGAACTATAAATAAATTCAGAGATATCGGAGTAGAAATACATTCAATTTTACCTTTACGATTTGGCAGCTTTTTATTCACTCTAAATTATCGTAATCATAGAAAAATTGCTATTATCGATGGTAATATTGGATTTACCGGAGGTGTCAATATTTCAGACAAATACCTTAGATCGATCTCTGATCTAGGTATTTGGGATGATACTCATTTATTCATAGAAGGACCTGCAGTTGATTGTTTACACCGTATATTTATTAAAGACTATTATTTTGCAAGCAATGAACATCTTTTGCTTACTAAAAAATACCTTCCTGCCATTGAACCTGCAGGAGATATATTTTTGCAAATTGTGTCTAGTGGTCCGGATTCGAGACATCCCACAATCATGCAGCAATATATAACAATGATTAATCTTGCAGAAAAATCTATCTATATCTCTAATCCTTATTTTATCCCTAATAGTGCCATGATGGAGGCTCTAAGGATTGCAGCATTAAGCGGCGTTCAAATTAAGTTACTAGTACCAGAAAAATCAGATTCTTGGTTGGCAAAATATAGTATGTTATCTCATTTTGAAGAACTCCTTTCTTTGGGTGCTGGTATATATTTACAACAAAGTGCCTTTTTACATAGCAAATTAATTGTCATGGATAGAGAAATTGCATCTATAGGTTCTGGTAATTTTGATCATAGAAGTTTTGAACATAATTTTGAAACTAATGCATTGATTTATAATAGTGAGGTTGCTGAAGATATCTGTCAAAATTTTGAAAAAGATTGTGATGAAGGTCTTGCCTTGGATTACAAAACGTATCAACAACGATCTCTTAAACGAAAATTATCAGAAGGCATTGCTAGATTTTTTAGCCCTTTATTGTAAGGAAGTTAATTATAGATTAACAAGAAAGGTAGTTAAATTTTAAATTTTAAACCTGCTCTTATATAAGCACTATTTGAATCATTTACTGTTAATACATCTTCTTGTTTATCATCTCTAAGACGTATATCATTTAAAATAGTAAATCCTGCATAGGAATAAAAAACTAAGTGTTTTGTAAAATAGTGTTCATATCCTAGTCCTGCAAGCGCTATAGTCATTGAGATACTATTAGCGATTTTTTCATCAATAGTTCCAGCCCCTTCAACTACACGATTATTCTGGATATTCGCATAAAATCCATCTAATGTCGCAAATGCTTGCACAATATTTTTAGGATCAAAAAAATACTTCAAATTTGATTTGGGAACTCCTACAGTATATGTCCAATCTGGGTGAAATCTCTTAAAATAGTTCACAAAGGGTAATGGAAAAGGTCTACCTGCGGTGGTAGAATATTGTAGCCCTACAATTAATCTCCAAGGTTTGCTTATTGTCGTATCTTTTGTTTTATTTTTTAAGAAATATAAAGCACCAGAATATAAATAATCGTCTGAAATCAATTTATCTCTCTCAAAATTAGAAGCAAACATTGCTCCTGTTTTAATCGCAAATCTCCAATCATTTTTCATTTTAAATGTATACCCAATTGATACCTCTAACGACCTGAAATTCTCTAAACCTTCCACATCGAAAGAGGCTGCATCTTCATAATCAAAATATACACCTCTATACTCAATACCAGGAACTAAAAAGGTTCCTTTATCTCCTATTTTGATAGGAACATTTATAAATGTTCTCAACCTCTTAAATGAATTATCACTATCTCTCTGAGGGAAATACGTATACTCTATTCTGGCAAGATCAGATACTTGTGCATCTATTTGGAATGTAACGATGGAAAGTAAACAAACGATACCATAATAACGTATTGATTGAAGTAAGAATATTGGTATTTTAGTCATAGTTATTATGTATTCTAATTAAATGTAAGCTATAAAAATTAAATTGACCGATAATTATATCTAAAATATTTGATATTAGAACTGATATGAAATATTTAATGTCTGTTGATGAAAACCAATCCCTGGACTTACTTTTAATTTACTTTCTTTTCTAGTATGAAGGTATGGGACCATAATACCGCTGGCAGCTCCCACAGCATAACCGATTAGCACATCTGATAAGAAATGATTCCCTGATTTTATCCTAAAAGCTCCTACTGTAGCTGGAATCAAAGCCGCACCTGCCCATATATATGGTTTAGCCTTAGAGTCAGGAAAATAATCACTATACACCTTTGCCGCAAAAAAGGTAGCAGTCGCTGATGCTGCCACGTGACCACTAAAAAAGGATCGTTGATTATTACTTGATAATCGGATATTACGGCTTAACTCTTCATTGTAGACTCTAGGTCTGCTTTTCTCAACTAAACCTGCCGTGATAGCAAATAATGCTCCTGTTGTTGCCATTGACTCTACATACATAACTGATATTTTACCCGCGTCTTTACGCATCCTTTTATCGATAAGAAGTAATAAAGGAGTAGCAAATGATGAATAAAATGGAATATCACTAATCTTACTGGCATTTTCATCATCATATCCAGCAGCCCACCTATCCATAAAGAAAAGATCATCTTCTGATAAATTATCTAATTTCTCATCAGTGAGATCATCCTTATTAGAAATAAGAAATAAACCATAAGCATTAAGACCTAAACCTGCTGTAACCCAAGCTCCATCTTTCCATACATTAGTTTCATAAGGAGAGTCATTCTGAGAGAATCCATCAAAAAACAAGCATATAACTAATAAGCTTGTCAAATAGATATTTTTATTCATTTTGTATTTATAATTTAATTATTACTATTCTATTTTTAAAATTTTACTAAAAATCCGAAAGAGAATCGTGCGCCATCTTCTCCACTAAAAAGTCCTAACGTTCCACTAATAGCATCTGTGCTATTGATCCACAGTCCACCACCAAAATCATGATGCCAGGTATCAGAACCTTCGTCTGATCCAAGCCAAACGCGTCCTATATCACCCCCAGCATATACCCCAATCTGAAGAGGTACTATTCTTGTTTTAAACTGATTAAAGCCATATCTGATATCTGCACTACTGGCAAAAGCTGTCTGACCTGTAAAACGCTGATTACGATAACCTCTTAATAAGTTCTCACCACCTAATTGAGCCGCTTGGTAGAATTCATAATCATTCCCGATATTAAACTGAGCCATTGCAGTGGTTTTAAGTACTAGCTTTCTATTACGTGATAAAGCATTATAAAATCCTAAATACGGTTTGAAATAGCCAAATACCCGATCAGTTTCTTCAATATTCATCTTCGCTCCTCCATTTAGTTCAAACCTCATACCTCTGGTAGGATTGACATTTATGTCATAACTTTCATAACGATAAGTTCCATCAATTCCTGCAAACCAATTTAGATCAAAAACTAATGGGTTTATTTGATTAGGCTCACTGATAAAACGATTTTCTGTAGCATCAATTTCGATACCTTCAATAGATGCTTTGTAAGCAAAATAGCTTCCCAGTCGACCATTCTTAACAGCACCAATCGTTAATCCATATGTGCTCATTTTTACACGATTGTAATCAAAATCCAATTCGTCTTGATTATTTACAGTTTCATTTCCAAAACCAAAAAAGTTGACAGCAAAATTGGGACTGGTAAATCTTGCTTCTATTAATAAATTGTAATCTCCTAGTACTCCTGCAAATTCTCCCTGATACCCTAAGTCAAAGCCTTGTGTAGCAAAATAATAACCCCCTCTAATTGAATGCTTTGTAGTAAAAGGATTGCGATTAAACCCACTTTTAGTAAAAACTGCGGTAGCACCAATCCTCATACCATCATCAGGGTTAAAACCTATCGTAGGAATAATAGCATTCGTCTTGAGTGTTTTTTCATCCTTATCAAAAAGATTAATATCATAATTGTCAGTCAAGCGAATACGAGCTCCTCCTTTACGCTTAATAGTATTTGGTTTACTCTTATGATCGTATGCTCGTATACGTCTTCCTTTCTTAAAATTATAAACATCATTATTCTGACCTCCTATAATTCTAATTTTTATCGGATTATTTCCTTTACCATACGATTCAAATACATCATCGTCATCTAATCCATAAATCCATATTTCTTTCGTTTCTTTTCTGTTAAATATTTTTTCACTAACAAGATCTGCTTTCTCGCCATCTTTAATTCTGGAAACGCTAATTTTAGTCTCCCCATTTTTAAGACGCTCTATTGTAAAATGGTCATCCTTATCAGTACCCATAATTATGGCTAGTTCAGAAATGTAATCATAATAACGATTCGCAATATCTACCAGATTACCACGTCTTGCTTTTAAATTTTTTATAATAGTATCCAGGTCCTCGCCTTTGGCTTCTTCTGGTATGTTTCTAAATGCTGCATTAATATGTTCATCAGTAAGATGTTCCTGTATATATTTTGCCTGCTCTAGCCATACTGATTTATTACTATTTTGAATCAGCGTACGATCAAGTTTTGATGCGGAGGAATTGATCCATTTTACATCTTTTAATTCTCCGTCGTATATTTGAAATTGATTTACAAAACCTATTAACCCTCTTAATGCTCCTAGGAAACCTCCATCAAAATTAGAGAATGCCTGATCACGATCTCTTGGTATTGGTCTGAATATATGATCTCCATTATCAAGCTCATATTCTGCCCATCTCCATTGATCCTGATGCCGATCCCAGTCTCCTATCAGCATATCAAACAATCGAGCCTTGATATATTTAGGTTCATCTATACTATATTTTTCATCTTCTCTTAATTTTTTATAGACATCCGCTGTACTTTCAATATCATTAGAATTACCAAAGGAAACCAGATCTTTATTATTCTCCTCTGGACGCTCCTCTATCATATATAACTCGTCCCCGTAATTTGCATTGAACTGACCAAGCATTTTTTGTTTAGGTATGTAGTATACTTTTGGATTAGTATGTAATACTCCTACAGCATCAGACAATTCAGGAATTACGGTAAAAATATAAGGATGCGCAGCTGTATAAAAATCTTTCAAAATGTCTTCTGAAATTGTGTTTTCTAATGATTCTTCTATATAGTTATTTTTAAAAACGGTTGCCTGCAAGAATTGTACTCCACTTTTCTTTAAAGCTCTCATATTATATTCTCTCCCATCTTTATCTTTAAGTCGTAACGACTTAGTTTGATGTCCTCCACCACTTCTCACCACCTCTAATCCTCCATACAACGTATCTAAAATTGCAACTTTAGCATTAATTTTTGTTCCATATAAATCTCTATAATGATCTCCCCAGATACTCTCATAAAAACCGGTTCTATCTGTTTCTTCATATTCATACACAGAGGCTGGTACTGTCTGCGTAGTAATAGTCGGTATAGAACTAACATCAAACGGGATATATTTTTTATAAATTTCTTTTTGATATACTAATGTAGGCTCGTTATTATCAGCTCCATAATATGAAACGATAGACGAACCATTTTTATAAATATCCAATCTTGCAAATCCTTGACCTCCATATGCAAACAAGCCATCATGGCTTAAGGTTGCATACGAATTCTTAGCACCGGATCCAGATACTATTTGTTTGATCCCTTCATTTTCAATGTACTGAAGAGAATGTTCATGACCGGAAGTAAAAATGATTCGTTCTGCTCCTTTAGCTAGCGTCTCCAGGCGACGCACTAATGATTTATATTGCTTATTTTGATTGTCTTGTGTAGCAATAGCTCCACTGGTTCTAATTTGCATGGCTAGTGAGCCTAATACTGGTAACGGTATTTTCTTTTGAGAAGGATAGAGATGCTTCACAGGAGCATATTGTCCACCATGAACACCATTCGTATACAAAGGATGATGTAGTGCAAAGACAATTGTTTTATCTTGATTTTTTTTAAATTCGCTTTCGATCTCAAGAAACATTGCTTCCCGGGTTTTTATCTCCGAGCAATTATCATTAATAGTGGGATGCTTATCCCAATCCTCCAGATACCACTGAGAATCGAGAATTATTAATTGAACATCATTACTAACATCAATACTAACTAGCGGGCATCCTTGTGAAGGTCTAAAAGCTTGCTTATCTCTTAATTTTTTTTCAAAATATTCTTCTTCTCTTGCTAACCCCTTTAATCCTTCGTTATACCAATCGTGATTTCCCGGAATAAAATATACTTGTCCATTAAATTCTTGTACAGATTCAATCTGGGCATCTAATCGATGTTCTGCTATCGCTCTATCTATCTCATCCTCTTCTGGCATACCATCAGGATAAATATTGTCCCCTAAAAATATAGTATAATCATCATCAGTAGCATGCCGGTCCAGGTATTTTCTTAATGCTATTAGTCCGGGAGTACTACCTCCTTTACTTGCATAACCGGCATCACCTATAAGGTAAAATGTTTTCGAAATCTCTGAATCAGCAGGAACTTGTAGAGCCTCAAAAGGCTCTCTGTATTTTGGTTCATACAATGCACAATTGGATAAAATGATTCCGATCAATGACATTATAACTGCATTTTTAATTTTCATAAAATATTTTTTATTATTTGATAATAAAATAATTACCTTGCCATTAGGATACTAATCCAGTGTATATAGTATGGTGTTTCTATAATAAGTTTAGGCAATATCTACTTCTGTAGTTCTTCTGCCACAAACGCTTCCCAGGTTGCAAATTTCTCTTCAGACATAACACGTTCCATTTTTACCTGCCCTCCTTTTTTCTTTTGCGCACCACTCCATTCATTAAATACCGAGGTAGGTATAGTAGTAACTTTTACACCTTTTAGTGCTTTTGACCTCGCCACCCTGTAATTCTTATTGGCATCTTTTAATAAATCATCTAACGCCTTAGCCAGTTCTTTTTCACTAACATCGGTATCCGTTCCTAAGTACCAATGATGGTGAAATTCGTCAGAAATTCTTGTTGCTGATAAAGTAAATTCAGGAATCTTAATATCATAAGCTTCTTCTAATGCCATCAGCGCAGTATTCATCTTATTAACAGATAATTGAGAACCAACCACATTAAGAAAGAATTTAGTACGTCCGGTAATATGAATTTCCGCGCGTTCCACATCAGTAAACTCAATAGTATCTCCAATGACATACCTCCAGGCACCCGATACTGTACTGATTAATAATACATAATCCTGATTCTTCTCTACATCTGCAATCGTAATACAGGGCGCATCTTGTTTTATAGATCCATCCTGATTAATATATGCCGGCTCAAAAGGAACAAACTCAAAGTAAATACCATTATCAGTAATTAGTTTCATCGCATCTGTATCTGGTCTTTCCTGAAATGCAATAAATCCTTCGGAAGCGAGATAGGTATCAATAACGGTAATTGGATGTTTCAGTAAACTATTAAAACTCTTTTCATAAGGAGCAAATGCCACACCTCCAGAAGTATATACCTGCAAATTAGGCCAGATATCGTGAATAGTTTCTACTTTATGATATTCTATTACCTTCTGTATCATCAGTTCCATCCATGAAGGAATCCCACTTAATGCACCAATATCCCAATCTTTTGCTTTCTCAGCAATACGTTGTACTCGTTTATCCCAATCATCAATTTTTGCGATATCTACTCCCGGTTTATAATAACCTTCAAACCAAAAAGGAATATTACTCGCACTGATACCACTAATTTCTCCTTCAAGATGACCGTCTTTTTCTTGTAAATCAGTAGAACTACCTAACATCATAATCTCCTTTTCAAAAAACTCTGCAGGTAATTCAAAATTAGATAGAGCTGCTACTTGTTTTATCCCCGCTTGTCTAATGGCACTAATCATATCATCAGTTACCGGAATTCTTTTACTTTTCTTTCCCGTAGTACCAGAACTAAGTGCAAAATAAGATGAGCTACCTGGCCAGGTTACATCTTCCTCTCCTTCCAGAATTTTTGACCACCATTCTTCTGATATTTTATGGTAATCAAAATAAGGTACGCTTTCTGCATAAGCTTTCTGAACATCTTCTGAAGCTATTATTTCTTTAAAATTATAATGAGTACCAAAACTTGTATCTGTAGCTTTAGTTAATAGTGTCTTTAACACCTCAGCCTGAGCATCTACATGATTAGGCTCTGAGGTTAAAACACCTGTTAGATTAATTAATCCTTTTACTAATGATCCTATAATTGCCATCTATGTGTGATTTTTTACTTATTGGTTTTTTAAGGTATGATATTTTCAATTTCTCTAAACTCTGTAGTACTAAATGCATATATAAAAGATACGACAGATAAAATAATTCCTATGGTAAACACTACATAAGTCACCTTCAGAAGTTTATATTTTTTATTTAGTACTACTCCTAGAAAATAAAGGTCTTTCGTAAGCATTTCATAAATATCATTTTTATTAGTAATTAATTGATTAATTGCTTTTTGATACTGATTGTAAGGCATCTTAAAGAAATTACCAAAGAAAAGAAGGTTGACTTTTCTATCTCTTACCTCCTCTTCTGTAAATTCTCCACTAGTTACTTTGGGTTGCGTAGACATGATAGATAAAATTATCGATGCTACACTGAATAATACTAAAACTAAACTAGGAATCATTAAATGCTTATTAGTGGGAGAGTCTAGCTTAGGAATTAAATTAGCCAATGCTAATGAAATGATTATAGCATTTACCGATAGTAAAATATTTGCCTTAGTATCTGCGATATCACTCAACTTGATATGATTACGTAGTGCTACTCTATACATGGTTTGTATACCACGCTCTGGGCTTTCTTCTTTATATTGTGCTTTTAGTTTTGCTTTTAATATTTCTTTATCTTTCTTTTTCCTTTTCTTCTTTTGTTTTTTTAATATATCGATCAACTGTTTATTTTTTGCCTGATCCCAGTTATTGATCGCATATTCAGTATAATATGTATGTTTTTCAGTAAAAAGTTGTATATTTTCTTTTCTCCATTCAGTATTGCTGAATGATCGTATTCCATGCAATTTTAGTTCCTCTTTCAGTAAAGTACTTACCTCAGAAAAATAATCTTTAGAAAGATGTGAAGTATCTGCATCCTTGATAATTTCTTCGAGAATATTTGTTGGCTTTTTAGTTAATTTGGTTGCCAAGATCAATTCAGTAATATTTTGAATCATAGCAGAATCAACCTTCTCTTCTTTCAAAAAATCCTTGACAATTTCGGCCCCAGCTTCTTCGTGCCCTTTAATTGTATGAATGTAACCAGTATCGTGAAACCATGCAGCGATTAGAACAAGTTCTTTATCCTTTATATCAATTTTTTCATGATCCATAATTTCTATTGCACTTTCTACAACTCGTTGTGTATGCAGATAATTATGATATAGAAAGGTATTTGGTAGTTTTTCTTTAAAAAGCTCAAATACATATTTTTCTGATTTTTCCAGTATAGAACTCATACTCAATATTTTTTATTAGATGTTTTTTAATAATTCTAAACAAAGAAAGCGATTATTTTCCCTGTTCCTGAACCAAACTTAATATTTCTTCTGGAGAGAGATATAGCCGTTTAATACGTGCTTTGTATTTTTCTGAAAGCTGTGAATGATTCAGAATAAAATCTTTAGTTGCTAATATATAGTCTTTCATGCCATGTTGCACAGCATAAGAATCCGCAGCCCGCTCTGCCTTTTTAATATATCCAGATGAAAAAAAGTATTTTAAACCAAAAATCATGAGATTCATATTACTTCTTTCTTGGTAATCCATTAAGTGACCTAATTCATGACCTAACCACCCAATCAATACTTCTTTAGAAATATCCTGTATCCGTATCACGTCTCCTTCAATATTAAATCGCTCGCTCATTAATATCACATATCTTCTTTTCTCTTTAGATCTAAACATAGATGCTAAAACAGGTTGAGCTTTCATAAAAGATTTTTTCATTGTAGAAGTAATCCTAAATTCAATCGCTGTATTATTCAGACTTGGATAATGTGATAAGGCTATAATCGCTTCTTCATGAATGAGTTCAGGAATAACTTTATTCTTAAAAAAAATAGTATCTGTTTTATTCATAAAGGTGTTAGCATTCACTGTTGCCTTACAGCATATTATAATTATTGATAGGAAATAGTAGACTTTCATTTTATGTGACGCAAGGTATTATAAAATCTATTTTTCTATTAATGCAAATGATAAAAAGACTAACTCTTTTGATTGATTGAGTCAAAAACCACACTATAAAGCACATTTCAGTATCTTGCTATTACCTTAATGAGTATGAAATAAAGAAGAAAAATGCTTTTACACCTATAAACCTATCTCGATTAACCGCTAGTATAAATTATAACTTCTCAAAATACATATCTAAGAATTTGAGACGTTCCTTTAACCACCTGACTAAGTAGTCCAGATGCTCTTGATTTGATTTATCTGCGGGCCAAATATGAAGCTCTCTTTCGTATATTTTTTCATTTTCAAAAAAATCATACGGTTTTTGAATGCTTTTAAATAAAGACGCATCACTAAATTGTTTTTTTCTTAGTTCTACCCATCGGTTTTTTAATTTTGTAACATATCCATTTGGATTAACTTTAAGCAAACGATCAAATAATCCATTACTTAAAATATCATCGGTAGTAGCAATTCTTTTACCATCTTGTATAGTTCCCAAAACTCCATCGAGATCCCAGGGTACATTAAAATAAGGTGCCCCTTGATCATAACGAGCTACATATATATTCTTACCTAGATTATCTGTAGCGCGAATCAGATTAACAAACAAAAAATAATCAATCGCATTATCGATTACAAACCTCTCTGCTATTTTCTCTGTAAATTCTTTATCACTGGAGTTAACTACAAAATCAGTAAATGCATGGATATTTTCCCAATGTCCCTTATAATCTATAAATGGATATTCCATTTTGTATCCTCCCCAATGGGGGAAAATATTATTATACTCAGGCACCTTCTGATAAGCCGGTGCTCCTTCATAACTAGAAGCTTTAAACAATTCTCCTCTCACTTTACCATTTTCGTACTTTTGAAGCTTTAATAATTTACGATCCACCTGTTCTGATAATGTATGAATACCTATATACTGATTATTTAAAAAAGCTTCTACAAAGATTAGATCTATCCCACTTTTTGCCTTGGTTTCTTCTGATAAATAATAAGGTTGATGAATAGATAACCAAAGTTTATTACAGATATAAGATCTCAATCGTATAGGCTCATTATAGAGTCCGTCCAGTATCCAGTCATCATCACTCCGCAAAGATCCAAATTTAATCTCTGTTGATTTTTCTTCTTCTCCATTCTCCCAAAATTCTAAATCATACGATTTTTTAGGAAAACTAAGAGAGATATTCCCCCTAAACTCAATTCCCGCTGAAGCAGAAAAGACGGTATCTTTGTCCGCATATGTTATACCGGATAGTCGTTTACGGTCATCAATAATAGTATCAGTACTGGTAATGTTAATAATTGGCAACGCTGTAATATACAGTGCGTATTGCTCTCCTTCTTTTGCAATAGAATAATTCTTACTCTTAGATAACTCAACAATCGGATCTTGAACCTGGTATAATCCATCAAACTCGATTGAATGAATTTCTTCCTTTATAGATGATAAGGTAGCTGATTTTTTACCATTCCATACTATAATTTTATGTTCTTTATCGATTCCATAACTTCCTTTTACTGGTGTTACCTTCGTTGAATTCTGAGAGTATATACAGGAAGAAATAATCCATAAGCATAAAAAACCACAAAGGTATTGTATCTTATTTTTCAAATGTAAAATGCGTTGATATTAATAAGTATTAAATGTAGGTATAATTAACAGGTTTTTTAGTAGAATATATAACAAAATAAGAGCGCAATAAAGGTAATTAATACCTTTATCCAATATATAGGCACAAAATAGGTTCTTTTTAATTATTTTAGAGGTTATTATCATTTATATATGAATTGTAGATTTCTTTTAATTTTCTTTGTTATTTTTATTTCTATTGGAAACGCCCAGAAAGGCACTAATAGTTCTAAAAAGCGCACTAAACTTGTTGTTGGTATAGTGGTTGATCAGATGCGATTTGATTACATCACGCGATTTAGTAATCATTATGAAAATGGAGGCTTTAAAAAATTAATTGAACAAGGTTTTTTCTGCAAAAATCATCATTTTAATTACGTGCCTACTACTACTGCGGCAGGACATGCTTCTATACATACTGGTACTACTCCACAAAACCATGGGATTATAGGCAACTACTGGTTTAACAGAAAGAAAAAAGAAAAAATATATTGTGTAGAAGATTTGAATGTTTCTCCTGTAGGAACCAGTAGTAGCAACGGGAGAAGATCCCCTTCTCAATTAGGTGTCACAACAATAGCAGATCAAAACAGATTACATACACAGATGAAGGGTAAAACTATAAGTATTTCTATAAAAGATAGAGCTGCTATACTTTCTGGTGGTCATACGGCTAATGCAGCTTACTGGTTCAGAGGAAAAGGGCAAGGTAGCTGGATATCTTCTAGCCACTATATAGATAAACTACCAAAATGGGTTATAGATTTTAATGAATCTAACATTATTGACTCTTATTTTAAACCTTGGCAAACTATGTACCCTATAGATACTTATACAGAAAGTGGCTTGGATAACACAAAATTTGAAAGAGGATTTAAAGGAAAAGAAACCGCTACCTTTCCTTACGATTTACAACAATTAAAAACACAGAATGGTGATTATGATATTTTAAGGCATACACCTTATGGAAATAGTCTTACGGTTGATTTTGCTATTAGTGCTTTAAAAGGTGAAAAACTGGGAAAAGATTCTATCACTGATTTTTTACTAGTTAGTTTTTCCAGCACTGATTACATAGGTCATAATTTTGGAGTCAATTCTAAAGAAATAGAAGATACATATATACGTTTAGACAAGGATTTAAAAAGACTTTTAAAAAATCTGGATACAGAAGTTGGCATCAATAATTATACTGTTTTTCTTACTTCTGATCACGGAGCTACCCACGTTCCGAGATATTTAAAATCAAAAAAAGCACCCGCTGGTTATTTTAAGGAAGCTTCCTTTGGTATTGCAGTTAAAAATTTTGTTAAAAAACAATATGCATTAGACAGTATTATCGAAAATATATCGAACAATCAGGTCTTCTTAAACCATAAAAAAATAAAGGAATATAAATTAAGCTCTTCTGAGATTGAGCGTACCATTGCTAAACATATGTTAGAATATAGCACTATAGACAGAGTATTTACACGTTCACAATTAGAAAACACCACTTTTAATTCGGGTATTGCTTCCAGTATTCAGAAAGGGTTTCATATGACCAGAAGTGGTGATGTTTTCTTTGTAATTAACCCATCTACTATTGCATATGCTAAAACTGGCTCGGCTCATGGAAGTGGCTATACCTATGATACTCACGTACCATTAATATTTTATGGAAAAGGAATTAATAAAGGATACACCTATACTAAAACATACGTCTCGGATATCGCTCCAACTATATCAACACTAATAGGAATTGAGCATCCTAATGGAACCACTGGAACTGTAATAACCGAAGTGATAGAATAAATTATCCCCTAACAATGAAAAAAGTTAAATTCAAAACAATCCTCAATATTATTATAGAAACCTATAAGAACTGGAGTGCCAATGATCCTTTTCAATTAAGTGCAGCTGTGAGCTACTATGCTTTATTTTCTTTTCCAGCATTATTGATCATTGTAATACAAACTGCTGGCGTATTTTATGAAGAAAGTGAAATTAAAGGAAAAATTATTAATGAAATTGGCGCTGTTTTAGGAAAAGATTCTGCACAAACGATAGAGACTATGATCACAAATGCTATTGATCAGGATCAAACGGGAATTGCTATAATCATTGGGATTGCTACGCTATTATATGGAGCTACAGGTATGTTTATTGCTTTACAAAGATCTCTGAATATTATCTGGGGAGTTAAACCGAATCCTAAAAATGAATATCTAAAAATGATTAGAGATAGAGTCTTTTCTCTAGGACTCATTTTGATCATAGGCTTTTTACTATTAACATCTCTAGTACTTACTGCGTTAATAACTGCTGTCATTAATTGGGCAGAACAGTTTATGCCAGATTTTATGATACAAATTATTCAGATTTTAAATTTTGTAGTATCACTTGCATTAATTACCGTATTATTCGCTTTAATTTTTAAGATTTTACCGGATGTAAAAATGAGATGGAGAGATGTTTGGCTTGGATCTTTTGTAACTGCACTTTTATTTAGTCTAGGCAAATCTGGTCTGGGCATCTATTTTGGTACTGCTAACCCAGGATCTACTTTTGGTGCAGCGGGCTCCATTATTTTAATTTTATTATGGGTTTCTTATTCTAGTTTAATCCTATTTTTTGGTGCAGAATTAACGCAAGTCCTTGCTGCAAAATACGGATCAGGTATTAAACCTTCTCCATATGCAGAAGAAATTTCATAATAAGGGATATCTACATATACAGGTTCTATACAAAAACTATTTAAAAAACAATTTTTATTCCACATTAAACACCATTAAATCAACTCTATAACATATTACATATTGGTTTTATTAAGAATTATTTAACTAATTCTTTCAGGATTTTTATGCATAATTTATCAAGATTTTTTAGGTCTAAATACGTACTTTAGCATTTAACCCTTATAACCTATAAACGAGATAACCCTTGTTATATGAGAGTGCTCCACCGTAAAAAAATAGTTATACCCTTACTTTTTTTGTTTTACTGCTTCTCATATGGGCAGATCGTGACAAGTAGCTCACAGTTAAAGATGGCGGAAGACTCCATGATTGTTAATCCAACCTATTCTTATCATCTACTCTTAAAACTACTTAAAAACAAAAAAAATCCTGATTCTATTAAAGCAAAGACCCAACTTACTTTAGGAAGCTATTTTAATAGTATAGGCGTTGTGGATTCTTCTTTATTTTACACTCAGAATTCTTTGATTCATCTTAGAAACAAGAAAGAATTGGCTAGAGCATACCGTATTATGGGATCCAGCTATCGCAGAGGCGGGCAATTAGATGATGCTATTAAAATATTATTTAAAAGCATTAAAATTTCTGAAGAGATTGATTACAAGGACATGATCTCTAAAGTACAATCAGATTTAGGGCTGCTCTATGCTAATAAAAAAGAATTTGATAAATCCATCCAGTTTCTAAAAGAGAGTATTGATAATGCCCAAAATGAGCAGGCAGTTTATGCTAACTATATTAATATTGGAGCTGTTTATTTTATACAAAATGATTATGATAACGCCGAGCAGTATTTTGTAAAAGCTTTTGAACTCATGCCTTCTGATAAGGATCCAAAAGTAGCTGCCTCTATCGCACTAAATATCGGTTCCGTTCTTCAAAAAAATAAAAAATACAAAGAAGCCTCTATATATTACGAAAAAAGCAAACAAATTGCCAATACCCACGGATTCAGAGATAAAAGCACGAATGCCACCATACACAAAGCACTCTTATTAAACGAATTAGGAAATATCAAAGCCGCCATTGTGATGCTCACCAATGCACTTGATGAAGCAAAAGCAATATCAAGCTTAGTTATGCAACAACAAATTCATGAAAATCTATCAAAAATATATACAGAACAAGGAGACTATAAAGCCGCTAATGCTGCCATAGTAGAATTTCATATGGTAAAAGATTCTCTTAATAAACAAACATTACGAAATGAAATTACGGAGCTTGAAGTAAAATATGAGGCAGAAAAAAAAGAAAAAGAAATTCTTTCTTTAAAGGAAGATCAGGTGGTAAAAAATGAAGAAATCAAAAGACAGGAATTATTAAAAAAATCCTCTATTATCGGCTTTCTGATCGTCCTTATTCCAATTACGGCTTTATTTCTTGTTTATTATCAAAAAATGAAGGTGAAAAATAAATATAATGCCCAGAAAGATGAAATAAACAAACAGAAGATTGATTCTTTTCTAAAAGAACAAGAATTAAAATTAGCAAACACCTATGTGATTGCTCAGAACGAGGAACGTAGCAGAATTGCCAGAGAACTTCATGATAGTATTGGAGGAAATATAGCAGCAATTAAATTACAAATGGTAGATATTCAGAAAAATAAAGGATTACAAAACACCATTATCAATCAACTGGACGAAACCTATGATCAGGTTCGAGAAATATCTCATAATTTAATTCCAAAAAAGATAAGCCAGACAGAATTTTCAAATTTAATTAATGAATATATAAATACTATAAAAAAAGTAGCCGCTCCTCACATAACTTTTATTCCACATCCCAAAGATCAAGTAGATCTTATCAACGATAACCAAAAAGCTGAAATTTTTAAAATCATACAAGAACTACTTACAAACTCATTAAAACACGCAAAGGCTAAAATTATTGAAATATGTCTCAATGCATATAGTGATACGGTCGAAATCATTTTTGAAGATGACGGTATAGGTTTTGACAAAAAGAAAGAAGCTACAGGAATTGGTCTCCAAAATATTAGAAAACGCCTAACACTTCTTAAAGCAACTATGGATATTGATTCTTCTGCCAACAGAGGAACAGCTATAAGGATACAAATCCCAATCGACAAACAATGAAACTACAAACTAAATACAAACTCATTATTGCTGACGATCATAAAATGTTTTTGGACGGCTTATTAAGTATATTAATGCACGAATCCGATTATGAGATTGTATATACAGCAAATAATGGAAAGGATATTAAGAAATATTTAGACATTAATACTAAAGAAAATATCGATTTAGCTATTCTGGATATTAATATGCCCGAAATAGATGGAGTGACGCTTAATCAGTACATCAAGAATAAACGTTCTTCGATAAAAACACTTATGGTAAGTATGCTTACAGAGCCTCAAAAAATTTATCAACTTACCCATGATGGTGTAGATGGTTATATATCAAAAAATGCCAAAAAAACGGAATTACTACATGCCATTGAAACTATTTTGCAAGGGAATAAATATTTTTCTGAAAATATAAAAAATATCTACACTAAAAGTATTTTTGATCAGGATAAAGAAGCTCAAATTGTACTCACACAAAGAGAGAAACAAATTTTACAGCTAATTGCACAGGAATATACAACTCAGGAAATAGCAGATACATTATTTTTAAGCAAATACACCATTGAGGGATATAGAACCAGCCTAATTTCTAAGTTGAAAGTAAAAAACCTGGTAGGTCTGGCAAAATATGCTATCAAACATGGATTAGTAGACTAGGGTTTTCCATTATTCAATTAGGTGGAAAACCACCTTTGACACAAAAAAGACAAACTGTATTTTTGGATATGTACCCCGTAAGAATCCAAATGATTGTTTTATGAAATATCCTTGGTTATATACAATTCCTAAGCAGCTTCATATACTTCGGTTTTTTTCTATAATATGTTTTTTACAATGTAAAAACACACCTCCTGTTTGTTTAGAACCATTACCTACAGATCATATGGTCTTAGAGGACAATTCATCAGAAAAATCTAATTCTGAAAATTGTATAACTATAGACATCCTTGATCAGAAATTCGTCTCTGATATCACAGATATCAATTTTGCGACCTTCTACACGGATTATTTGTTGCATATCTATTGTATCAAACTAACTCAAAATTTAGATCATTCTAGTAGCTCTATTAAACAAAAAGAAAAAATACTCCAAAAATTTGGGAGTGATTTTTTTGAACGCTCCAAAAATGAAGCAAAAAAAATCTATACCATGGATGTGACAGAAAATTATGGAGAACTAGACCCTAAATTACTAGAGATTTATAAAGAAAGGAGAAAGAATTAAGAAAAAACCTACCCAACGGTTTTTAATTTAATCTACAAGTTATTTTTTTCAATTAAGTAATTATCATTTGGTGGATTCAACATATAAATATCCTGACCAGAAATAAAATATTGATTTTTCTTCTTAACTAGAATAAGATCAGTTGTACTTTTTCCCTTTCTTAGGACTAAAGAATCTTTTGTTATTTTTTTAATTTGACAATCAAAGTTCTTTATCTTACCGCCATCTATCCTTATTTGAATTTTTTGATGTTCCTTTATTAAAAGTTTATAACTAATACTATGCAACTCGCCCATCTTTTCTATATCAGATAAATGAAAGTCATATACTCCTGACCATACAGTATTAAACAATTGTTTTTCTTTTTTGGTATAATTTTGATTTTTTGCAGAGTGTAATGAATCGTTTACATCAAATTTGGTGAGTTTTTGATTCTTTTTTTTAACCTCAAGTAGCTTACAATCATACTTTTTTGAAAACAACTGTTCAGTCCCTAAAAAATAATCTACATAAATATAAGCATCATCTCTAAAAATTTGAGCATGCAATTTTTTAACTCCATTTTCTTCGGGTTTGTCTTGAGCAAAATTTAAAAAATCCAGCTTTTTTAATGTGAGATCCTTTATCATATAAACCCCAAAAATACTACCATAATAATCATGCCCCTCTACGATTACAATTTCTTCATTCTCAGAACTGGTATAAAGTTGAACCCAAATATCTGGAGTTTCATAATAATCTTCAATCACTTGATTGATGGCTAAATCTTTTTTGATTATCTCTATTTCCTGAGTATTTTCATTTGAATTAATTGTTAGTATATAATCATCGCTAAAAATAAATTTATAGTGCTCTCTACCAATTAATTTTTTACGTATAAATTCTTTTTTTTCTTGAAGTCGATTATTTATCGTATCATCTAATATAACAGGGACTGCTTTCTTTTTTGAAAAATTTTGACTATTCTTTTCGAAACTTTCTTTGCAAGAGATATATACGCTTGAAAAGCATATAAAAAACAGTATAGATATTACTTTTATTTTCATTGCTTGTGATATTCTGATGTATTTCTAACCATGGTTTGTTCATCTTTCTCTGATTGACTCATTGTATCCTCATCTTTATAAGTTAAATACACACCTGGATTGCACTTATTATTTAATCCACCACCTCTTTTAATATTCATTATTTCAAAATGTACGTGGGGATTCTTTGTGGTAAAAGGAACACCATTATTCCCAGAGGTGCCAGACAAACCTATAATCTTGCCTGCATCTACCTCATCTCCTATTTGTACTTTCCTTTCTGCTAAGTGTGCATATAGCAAATAAAAGGGGCCATTATGATCAAAATTTTGACTTTCAATTTCTGTTTTATTAGCATATTTTAAGGTAAAAGGATTTTTTCTTCGATTTTTAATTGTATCCACATCAATGACCTCAATGACTACTAAATCTCCAAATAAAGATGCATTAGTTTCACTTCTTACTACTTTACCTTTAACACAAGCATATACATTAGTATAAGGTTTTGCAAATAAGTCCATTCCTGTATGTTTATTTGTATTATCTCTTATTTTTTCTCCAAACGAACCATGCCAAGGTTTCAAGCCGCCTCCTTGAGAATATAAACATAACATTGGATTATCTACAGGATCATGCCAACTACTATTACAATCGCATTTGTTTTTGTGCCCTAGACCTTCATCATAAAACTCTTGTATCTTTCTTGCAACCTCCCAAACATAAGTTTTACCTGTTGCATTCGATGCGCTATCGCTATCTTCAAAAAAGAAAGCTGGATTTTGAGAATATCCTCTTCTGCTTGACCTGATTGAACTAGTTGCATCAAAAACTACATAATTAGGATTATTACCATTGCCAGTTGCATTAGGATACAGCACTGCTAAATACATATCTGCTAATGTTTTTAGCTTTGTTTTTTTTCGTTCAAAATATTTTTCTACATAATCAAGTTGTTCTAAAACAGTCATTTCTTTTAACAAGCTTGTAGTAGTATTAAGATCGGAAGCTGCAGCATCACCAAATTGAATTAACCCTGTATATCCTAAATCATTTTGTATAGATGGATCAAATGTTCTAGCTGATTCTAAAGCCATAATTGACATGATCCAATTTGCTCCTTCTAGCGCATTATTATCGGCCAATTCTAAATTCTTTGCCATAAGAAGAACACGCTTTCTTTCCTGACAAGTAAGCTTACTCCCCCAATTTAAGATTATACAATCAGAAATTTCAAAATACGAATCATTTTCATTTTCCTTGTTTTCATCTTCATTTAAAAATTCTTCATTATGTTCTTCTTCACCTCCAAAAGCGTGTGCTTTAAGCCAAAGAAGTTTTGTTTTAGGAGTTAATGTTTCTGTTGTTGATGCAGAAGCAGGTGTTGATGTACCTCCAGATCCAGATCCTCCACCATTAGGGATGGTTAATTGTTGACCTACATTTAGTGAATTTGGGTTAGTAATTCCATTTGCTGTTTGTAATTCCTGAATACTGACATCATTCTGACTGGCAATAGTGGATAATGTATCTCCACTTTTTACTGTATAAGTTTGCGCTAAGGCTGGCACCGACCCTAAGCTATCTGGAAATGATAGATTTCCCAATGCCCCAAAACTGCTATCAGTATCTGCTGGTATATCAGAACCAAAAGATAATGGTGTCTGCGGCGTAGATTGGGCTATCTCTTGAGGAGTTGCCGGAGCCAAAGTTGCTGTCTCTTCTTCCTTTCCAGCAAGTAGGTCTTTCCATCGTTGTAAATCTTCGGCAGATTTAGGTCTTAATTTAATTTTTTTCTTTGCGATACCTTCTTCTACAACAGCTTTAATTTCTGTAATTTCATTCTCTTCTGCGTCTTGGCTTTCACTTTCCTGACCTGTTTCTTCCTCTTGTTCTTCTGTATTAGCTCCTTCGCTCTGAGAAGGAGACACAGTATTAGCATCGTTTGTAGTTCTATCTGTACCTTGTTGTTGATCTGGACTTTCAAAATTTCCTGATGCACCATTACCTAATGATCTGCCACCACTATCCTGATTTTCTGAATCATGTCCCATTCTGGATTCTTGTTGTGTATAACGTTCATTTTCGGTAGTACTCTCCTCAGCATTTTCTTCCTCCTCGGGCATTTCTAACACTGGCAATGGAGCGTCTTTACCTACTAATAATTCTTCTTTTTCCTGTATGGTAATGGTCACGGTCTCTTCATCGAGATTGGTGGTCTTTGCGACAATATACACCTCTGCTTCTAGAGGTGCATTTTCAATTTTTACATATCGGGGAGTTTTTTTATAAGTTTCGAACGATACAACTTGATGAGCACTATAACTATTCCCTTCTAATTTACTTTTAATTATGTCTTTTGTTACATATTCTTTTCTTGGATCTAAGACACTGAGAGAAGCATTTAAAATATGATCTACATCACCATCTAGTTTTTCAGGATTCGCTTTATAATTTTTATCATTATTACCATACTCATATTCATAAGGGCTACCAGGTTCATTTCCTTCATTGACATATTCTTCTTTAGCAAAATAAGCATCATTAATCCCATCCTCTTTTGCATCATTAGCCGCAGTAGAATTATTATTTAATTCTTGTGTTACACTTTCTTCACTTACCGATTCGTCTTCTGCAGTGTCAGTTGTATCCGGTGCTACCTGTCCTTGCTGATCAGGTTCGATATTAGCTGGTCTTGCTTGTGGTCTCATCTCTGGAATCTCAGGTACCTCATTCTGGATATCTTGTAAAACTTCATCTATTTCAGATACTATAGTGTCATCTGCTGGCAGAGGGCTGTCTGATGGCGATGAAACAGGACTGCCACCTATTCCAGGGGCATTAAATGCAAACACTGCTACTGCGACGACAGCAACTACTATTAATGCTATAAACATAGAATTACTGTTTTTATTAAATTAAACAATTACTTCAATCGACACCTCCTCAAGATGGATACTGGAATACCAATTAAAATCTCCTCCCATATCATGATCCTTTCTATAGTTGTAATAATTTGTAGATGTAATTAAAAAACTTTCTTCTCTAATGACCGGTTTATTACTGAAAATCACTTTTTCTTTATCTATTATTTCGCAATAGCTTATGATATCTTCTTTTTTATCTTCATAAAAACCGTACTGATCTTTGAGATAAAAACCCAGTTGCTCAATTTGTATTTTAGTATTAGTTCCTGTGGGGGCTACTTTACCAAATGCAATGACTCTTAGCATACAATTCTTAAGTAACAATCCATCAATATCATCATCAATACAAAGGGTAATATCATCAAGCACTGGTTGTTCATGAAAATGATATGAATCAAATACAGGTATACATCCATATTCTGTATTCATAATTTTTGTTTCTAAAGTCCCAAAAGTAGGTTGTAAAGAAAATTCTTCTGTTTTTAGGTCATTATTTTTAATTGCCTTTTGAACCTTATCTTTTAGAGATTTCTTTATCGTATTGGCACCTGATTTTGATATTTGCACAATCACCCTATCCAGATTTTCTTGATACAATTCTCTAAAAGAATTTGATATTTCCAATAGTTTTTCAAAATGTAGTACCTCCATTTGTGGAGTAATATCATCAGGATCTTCTTCTGGTGGAAGACAAAACCAAGTACTATGCAGCTTTTTTGCTTGCTTATAACCAGAGACAGCTAATAGTTCTGGAAGATACCTTATAAAATGAACTTTATATGGATTTGGAATTTCGTTTTCCTCTTCTCCTACACAAATAGAAAAATAAAAATCGATACAAGATGGTAGATAATTTCCTGTTGTAATGTGCTTAGCAACTCGTGTATAATACCAATAATCAATATCTAAAAAGTAACCATTTTTATCTGGTCTGATATTCATTTTGTCTGAAGTATAAATCAACGTTTTGTCATAAGCAGATATAGCACTTTTAGCATACACTTTTATGGTATATTCATTTTCCCGAATTCCAATTTCAGAAACAAAATTTACGGTGACTCTATCTTTTTCGAAGGCAAGTTGCATAGTAGTTAATTTGAAAATTCTGATGATGCTACTGTATTTGATATAGGTTCATCTGGAGTGATACTATCTACATCTGTAGGCTCAATGGATTCTGGCTCTGATTTTTGAATATGATCTTTTATAGTAATGGTAGCACCACCATAACTACATTTTATAGTAGAACATTCTAATAATGCCTTATCATTTTGTATGAGAATTTCTCCAATATTAATCCATTTTGTGGGGGCAATAATAGCTTTGCATGGGATTTTTTGCTTAGGACTTTTTATACATTTACCACTAAACTTAAGGTTACTCTTTTGATTATCCTTTACTGTCGCCCAGGTTTTATCTTGTAATTTAACAGCATTAGAGGTTACTACTAACTTTCCTATTGGTTTGGTACATAGAGAACATTCTATTTTTGCATTATTACATACATATTTTTTTCCGCTCATATCCGATTTCATTAGAGTTGCTTAGTACACGTATAATATTGTTCTTTACTATAATCACGACCATAAGAGGTACATACCTTTAATTGCATATTTTTTAATAAACCTGCTTCTTTAGCGTATGTACTTGTACCTTCGTACGCATCTAAAGTAATTCCTTGAATACTTTTAATATTCTTTCGTTGAAATAGATTGTTAATTTTAGTAGTGTATGGTTGCTGTTCTATTAAATTTCCGCGAATTCCAAAAACTATATGTTGATCATTTTCTTGTTGAAATATTATTTTTTCCTGTATAATTAAAGGTAATTGATAACAAGCATTCTGTAGAATATACAATCTTCCTTTAGCATCTTTTTCGTCATTAGTATATATGGTACCATATACATCATTAAGTAATGATTTATACAATCTATATTGTTTACAATCTAGTAATAGTTTATGATGATCTCTTATTTTCCTCTCTATCCCTATCAAATACCGTTCAGATGCTTGTCCTACATAATGTGTTTTTAATTTACTCTTTAGTATATTCCATTTAGCTATTATTTCCGAATGATTTAAAATCTGCAATAGTTCGCCTTGTTGATTTATTTTAAACTCCATAGTGTTTAAAACACCTGAAATCTCTCGATTAAAATTCTCCTGTTTTTTAAGAACCGAATTCAATATAACCTGATGCATCGTAGTTTTGATGGTAATCTTAAAAAACTGATGGTCTAATGGATGTATAGTAACTTCCATCTTTCTATCTAATTCCTGCTTCTCTGAATATTCGAAACAATTGATTACAGAATTGATTTTCTGAACATAAGTAACTGGCTCCAGAAGAGGCTTTATTTTTAGAACAGCTTGATCATACGTATATAACATAATTTTACCCTTTACTTATTTTTACATCTGCATTTCCTTGTAATGTAGAAACGCCCTTTGCATGCATTGTGAGATCACCTGCTAATGTTACAAGACTGGCACTTCCTGCGGATTGCACATATGATAGATTAACATTTACTGATTTTGTTTGTGAAGCAAACTCTATACTATTGCTTGTATGTACCTGATGATTTTTAGCGATTCTCTCAGTTTTATCATTACCTACATTAATATCTAAATTCTCTTCTACGTTTAGCTCCATATTCTTAGCATTAAATGTCATTTTTTCTAATGCCGTAATGGTGATATTATTATTAGCTGTATCAATATTAATAAAATTCTGATTTTTATCGGTAATGGTTATAAACTCACCTCCCTTTGTATCATTCAATTCTATGGTATGACCACTACGGGTGCGTATCGCCTTGACATCATTTTTATCTGTATTCCAACTTTTAGAATTAGCGTTCCCATTATACATCGCTCCTAATACAAAAGGACGCTCTGCATTACCGCCCTCAAATCCAATCAATACCTCTTCTCCTATCTCTGGTATAAAATGAAAGCCTTTTTCCCCACCAGAATGAGGAGTCATCACCCTTAACCAAGGCGTATACTCTCCCAGTGGCTTCTGCCATTGAAACTGAACCTGTATCCTACTCATTCCTTCTGGATCTGCATTATCAGTAACCACTGCTATCTGATTAGTACTACTAGGGTGTGCCATGATATTAGTTTTAGGGTACACATCCTGTTCTATAGAAACTCCCTCAAATTGATTTACATATTTTCCGTTTTCTGTAGCTGCATGCTTTACTTTGGTAATCCTGAATTTACCCTGATCGCCTTCGCCTCCCTGTATCTTAACTATCCTTCCTAAACTCACTCCGGGATTATCACTCTTACCACTGATTAGAACCTGTTGCACTTCGGCTGCCTTCTTTTGCTCTTCTACCAGTGTATCCAGACGTTGTTTTACTTGTGCATCATTGTAGGTGTTTAGAAAAACATTGGTCTTATGGGGGTACATCTCCTGACTCTTTCTCGATGCAAAACCATTATAACCATTCATAGCTCCACCACTTACATCGGTAGTAGCCATTTCGTGTTGATCATCGGTAAGATAATCATTAGTGAAAAAAGAATAACTATTAGATATAGGACGTAAATTTCTCGAAAATTCTTGCAGATCAACTCCATAGGTCAATGAGACTTCATCTGTATTCTGAGGCTTTCCAAAAATCAATTCCTCACCATCATAATAAAACCATTCGCCATATTGAGAAGCCAATCTACTCGCATATCCATAACTACTCTCTCCATTTTGAACAGAATAATGTAGAGAACTACTTAGTTTGGGTTGAATGACTGTACTTAATTTAGAACGGTCATACTTCTGGAAAACCGTATTCAGAATAGAAACTAAGTCAACATCACTGTAGGAGGCATAATGAGGACCATCATCTGTAAGTATAGAATTACTATTAGCAGTAATCACTATGAGGTCTCCGGTTTGATTCAAAAAACCTTTAGTACTCTTAACTTCTGTAACAATGCCATTAAATTTTAATTCTGCATAACCGCTTACGGCTTTTAATGAGGATACGGATACCTGAATCGTTTGTCCTAATAAATCTTTACTCTCATCTTCTGAATTTTTAGAGATACGCTCTAATACATCCCGCCTGCATACTAATCGCAGATTATGATGCATATCAATCTCCTGATCCAGAGTTAATTCTTTAAAAGCGCCTATAAGACTACCTCCTATATATATTTGAATATTCGACTGAAGTGCCATATCTTAATTTTAATTTAAAAAATGTTTAAATACTCTACGCTCTTTATAAATCTGGTTATCTTATTCACCGGGTTCTTCACAAACAGCTATCTGATCTTTTATAATTTCAACTCCATAATCATCCCTAAGATCACATACTATCTTTGGGATTATTTCGATAGAATTACTAGAAAGATTTAAAACAGAAAGATTGATCAAATTACCTATTTCTGGTGCGATGTCTATAATTTGGTTCTCATGAAAAAATAACTCGCTTAATGTCGTTAGTTGTCCTAATTGCGCATCTATACTTGTAAATGAATTTTTAGAAAAATTTAAAATTTCAATTTTCTTAAGAGACGTAATGTTTTCGGGAAATGTTGTCAATCCGAGTTGTGTCAATGTTAGATATGTTAATTCTGGTATTTCGAAAATTTCTTCTGGCAATGCTGTAATAGGATTATTATTAAGGCTTAATCGATTTAAATTGAGCATTGTATTCATACCTTCTGGAAACAAAACTATTTGATTATTACTGAGGTGAGCTTCTTTTAATAATGGTAGTTCCAAAAAAGATTTTGGGAATTCTGTCAATAAATTACCTGTTACTGATATAGCCTCTAACAATTTTAGCTGACTCATCTCCTCAGGAATAACAGTTAAGACATTATTTAATAGCCTAAGATCTACTAAATTTTCCAGGTCAAAAAGTTCGATAGGTAATGTCTCAATGTTATTATCTCCGAGATGTAAATAATTCAAATTTGTATATAAATTTCCTATTTCTTTTGGGACTTCCTGAATCTCATTTTTATTCAAAATAAGTTGCTTTAAGTAAAATAGGCTTCCTATTTCTGAAGGTAACTTTATAATTCCTTTTTTAGTTAAATCTAGCTCTACTATATTATCATTCTCTACTACAACCCCTTCCCACTTAGATATATCTTGCTCTTCAAGGTCCCATTCTAACAAACTGTCGGGGTTTTCATTATATAAAGAAATCAGTGCAATTTTCTGAGAAACGGGAACTATTTCTACAAAAACCTCATACTCTAATTGTTCTCCACTTTCTGCAGTTATCGTATAATTCACACCTCCTGTATAATCCTGAGATTCTGAAGGGAGAGGAGTAAGCGTTGCCTTATCAGAAAAGACAATATTAGGGAGCAAATTACTAACATCAGAGCCATAAGGAACAATCGCAGTTATCATTCTATTCTCATGATCTATATTAGCAATTATATCTGTAGGTAACACCCCATTACGTTCTGCTAAAAATGAAAATTCTATGATTGTATTTTCATCACTCAGATCCACTTCTTCTTCTACTTCTTCTTCGATTTCTTCCAGTATATCATCAGTTACAATTTCTTTACTGCAACCTAATACCAGTGATAATAAACATATAAAAAAAAGAGCTTTATGTATCGATCTCATCTTATTATAGATAATTAAATGATTACTCCCTTCGATTTTTGTTTTCCCTATGGTAAATATAGTTTTAGATAAAATTAGCTACAACCTTGTTTTCAATGAGATCACACCCTTGAAAACCACTGTTAACGCTTTTTTATTTTTTTGGGATTCTATTATAAATACTATTCTATTGCAATTTTATTAAATGAGAGAGAAGACCACAGAATGAATTGTAGTTGTATTACTTTATAAAAAAGATAATATGGTCCTAAAGAACTTCTAATTCATCAGAGTCCTTTGGCATATAGAATTCAAGATCTAAAAACAACTGTTTCTTCTTTTCTTTATTTACAAAAGTTAATGCTGAATCTCCGTTCAATTTTTTTAAGCTGACCTTTTTACCATAAGCAGAATAAATCAAAACTGCATCTCCCAAAATCGGTAAAGCTTCATAACCAGTGCTAAACTTAAATTCTAAATTAGAAATTCTTGATTTAGCATTTTCAGGCTTTATATACATAGAACTAGTCATGTTTTCTTCTCGATTTTTAATTTTCTGTCTAAAATCTTGATAATTCTTTGTTGAAATATCTTTTAGCAAATCGTTACAAGCATTTTCTACTAAGGTTTTAAGGTTATCAATTTCTTTTAGATTTTCTCCTTGTTTCCAATAATCTTTAATTTGATATGGAATTGTTGCTACAAACAAGTTTTCGTCTACAATAAGTGGTATTTTAGTATCTTTTTCTACAATTTGAGACTTGTATGATATAATTTCATCTTGATATTGGAACCCATTTACCGTATCAAAAAGCTCAAGTTTATATTTAAATTCTGCCCCTTCGGAAAGTTCTAGATTACCTAATACAGGCAATATTTTAATCGAGATTTGTTGTTTTCCACTTTCAGTAATTGCATAATTCACCGGAATTCTTGTAGAAATTTGATTAGGCATATTCATATGCAGGACAGGTATATCATTCACACGTATCTCAAATAAACAAGCTACCGCAGTAAATTCTATCATATAATAAGGCTGCATCATAAATAATCTTCTTTTTAATTTTTAAATCCCTTTAGTTAAAATAAATAGATAATCTCACCTTGAAAATCTCTTCACCAATCTTTTTTTAACATCTTCTATTTGACCATTGGGGTACAAGATTTTAGCATCTGTTTTGAAAAAATAAAATAAGACAGTATGTATTTTCTCAGATCCATCTGTTGATGTTAGTCCTCCAATAGTTTTTTCAGAAAATTGAGATATGATTAAAGAATGATTATTACTATAATTTTCCCAAAACCAATTTTTTCTTTGTTTCATACTATTAATTGAACTTTCCTTACTATTCAATAATTGAGGCGTACCCATTATTTTACTTAATGCTTCATATACTGAATTTTCATCACCTAAATAGTTCAATACTACTTCTACTCCAATAAAACTGGTTGTTTCATTATTCATTACAAACGAAATGTGATTTCCACTTGGAAGTTTTTTCCCTTTATAATTATAATCAGTATTTAATAGAACAGAGCCTATACTATAAGAGTTAACATTATCTGATTTAAATACCGGAAGGTACTCAGAAATATCACTTAATGTATTTTCATACAAATCTTTATCTTTAAAAGTTTCTAATTTCAATTGATCTATATTTATCTTCAGAATATCCTTTGACATTGACACTCCTTGACGTTTTTCAGTTTCTGCCATCTCTTTTTTCTGCTGTGATTGACAAGCAATAATTACAATTAAGCTACTTAGCAAGTAGAATTTAAGGTATTTCATCTCGAATAAATTATAATTAATTTTTTCTAATTAAAGGAACTTTAGGTTCAAAACCTGTTAATTCTGCTAATTTTTTTATAACATCAAATTTAGGAACCAATTCATTAAATTCTCCCCTAGCCAATGTCCAGGAATCATCAAAATCAATCTCTGGACTTGGACCAACAATATCTTTTTCTACCGAAAGACCAGCAGCTCCCGAAACCTCATATTCTGCATCCAATCCATCAAAACCTAATTGTGGAACATAAAAAAGACCTTCATTATCATATTCTAACCCATGTCCAAATGTAATTGAGGCTTTACCGCTAGCTGCAGCTTTAAAATAAGCATTTGCTTTTACAACCCAAGCTCTGATTTCACCTTCTACAAGAATACCCCCTTTTAATTCCACTCCTATTTTACTAACGAGTTCTAGTTTTACTCCAGGGTTTGGGTCCCCTACAGTATTAAAAGAAAACCCTAATTCAGAAGATATTTCACCTGACAAAACTAGATCAATATATACATCTGCACTGATATCCGCACCAGCTTCTTCATTTCCTACACCTACTCCTCTATTTAGGGCACCATCAAGTTGTTGCCATAATTTAACAGCATTCGTAGCTTGGGTACCTCCACTTATTGCTGCTCCACCCAATCCTATTGCCGCTCCGATAAGATCAATTGTAATTTCAAGGCCTACCAGAGGACTCGCATTAAAACTGATTTCTACTTGAGTTCCTATTTTTTTTATTGCTTTACCATCTTGTTGAGCTCTTTTTAAGTACCATTCTCCTTTTAAATTTATATTAGGAGGAGTTACTGCAAATACAATTGGTACACCTCCCAAGCCTATTTCTCGAGCTGTTCCCTTTGTTTCCTGAGTAATTGCTCGGGATATATCACCAATAGAATGAAATAAATCATATAACTTTCTTATTTTGGTTTCAAATTCTACTTTAAAAGATTGGTTTCTGGCATACGAATCCTCTCCATTCTTATTCCAATTGGCATCCATCTCAAAACCAAAAGTAGCATCTTTTTGTTGCCATCTTCTTTCTGCACCCATATGTCCAGCTCTTTGTTGCAGTTCTCTTCGTTCCTCTGGGTTTGCAACATTCTGCCATCTTACACTTAAATCATTAGATAGATTTAGATAAAATTCGAGTTTCCACTTTATATCAGAATACACATTAGTTATTATTGCTGGTATTTTAGGAAGTGCATAATATCTACAACTATGAATATGATACTGATATTGATTAAACGCTGCATTGATAGGCCATATGTAACTAAGAGGAGTATTTCCCATACGTAATAAGTCTGCAGATACACTTGATGTAAATGGTGATGCTGCATTTTTAGTTTCGTGATCCGCAACTTCACTATTGGTTGTTAATACGTTGATATCAACATCTGTCTTATGTGTTGTACCTGCACTCAGTCCTCTACTGACACATTGATCTACATTATAATCGATCACATTAAATGTTAAATCAACTGGATAATCTTGATCTCCTGCAATGGTATTAAAAACAATGCTTTCTGCGTTTTCTCCAAAAATTAAAAATTCTATGGTTACCCTTCTATTAGGTTGCAGTTGTTCAGAGGTGTGACTATCATTTTCTGGGAAATCTATCAATGGCTGTCTTTCTCCATATCCTCGCGCTTCTATACGATTTTCTTCAATACCTTGATCTAATAAATACGCTACCGCCGAATTCGCCCTTCTCTGAGACAAGGCCTGATTATAATCTGAGGCACCTCTATAATCAGTATGTGCACCTAATTTTACCGGAATGTTAGGATTATTTAATAATAACCTTACGATACCTTTCAGAACAACGTCTTTATCCTCTTGGCGCAATTCATGACTTCCTGTATCAAAATGCACAGATTCTGATGCCATAAACTCTTTCTCGGCATCATTCTCATCTGATTGTAATATATCCTGATCAAATAGTACAATGGTCTCTGTCTGATCGTTTACTTCTATTTTAGCAAATCCACACAATTCATACCGCTGAAAATTAACTTGATTTTGTTCTACTACTGCGGGACGATCAGTATAAGAGGTTCTGGTTTCCCTGTTACTTACTTCATTATCAACTCTCAAGAACCTGGCGTGTACATCATCATCATAATCATCTTTTAGGTATTCTGAACTTCCTCTGACTTTAACCATGGCATAAAATTCGTCCTGCCCTATCTGAAAAGTATCTTTCCAATTAAAAGTATCTCTTATAACAAAATTCACTTCTCCTTCTATACATTGTGTATAATAGGTTCCTGCAACAGAATCTCCCCATGCCCATGTCTTATCATATACCTCTAATACTAACTCTGCTCCATTTAATCCCTCAACCTGCATATTAAGCCAAACATCGTCTCCATAGTCTATTGGATTTGGTTTTAGATCCTCACCTGCCTTAGTCCTTGACCAAAATGTTTTCTTTATTTTTTCTGGAGCATATCCTCTAAATGTTAATTGCTTTGGATATGCATTTGTAGGCTCATCAATATAAGCTTCTATAGTAAATTCTTGTGGACCACAAAATTTAGGTTCTATACTAACATAACCTGCGTCTCCTATTTTATCAAAACGATCTTCTGAGGTATACCCTCCTGCTTTTTTAGGACCTGCTATCCATCTTGCGTTTTCCTGATCTTCTAGAGGTGTACCAAGATAATAAAGTGCTTTTAGTCGAATTCTTTTATCAGCACGAATAATCCAATTTGTATCAGGTACAGTACTTCCTAATAAAATTACAAAATTTTCCGGAGTTAGATCTGTGGCATCATCAAATACTATTTTTTCGATTCCTTGAGACATATAATGTTTTTTTTAAGAAAATTGTATTTGTTTAAGTTCTGATGGTTGTTCTGTTGGATTGGATAAAGGATTTAATTGTTGTTGCACTTGTTGATCTTCATTTCCACTTGAAACGCTTCCTTCTGCTGCTTGCCCGTGATCAGTGATACTAATACAAGGGCTTCCTGATATAGGGCATACAGCCTTACTATCTTCCACTAAAATTTTGCCTCCATTACCTAATTCAACATCTTGATAAAAACCAATCCATTTTGAAACTACAATTTGACAGGGCTTATAACTACTACCCGTTGGCTGTAACTTGCACTTACCAAAAGTATTTGACTGAAAAGTGGCACCACCTAACTCCATAGTAGTAGCTATTAGCTTATCAGCACCATTCTTATCACTAGCGTAATATTTACTGTGGGATGTGATCTTTAATGCATCAGGGCTATCTCCAAATTTACACTCGCATTGAGCTCCTTTTACAACAACAAATTTCTTACTCATTTCTTTATTTAATTAAACCAATTAGAAAAAAAACGTTTCTTCTTTGGGACTGGCGTTGGTTCCTCCACAACCTCATCAACTAGATCAACAGGTATTTCATCATTAGTTCGATACATGCTTATTGATACCTTTTTAATACCCTCTATTTTTTGTTCAAATGTTCCGTGATAGCCCTCTAAAACGCCTGTCACCTGATTTATAAAATATTCTATTGCACATGTGCCTTTTGCTTTTTTTTCTGATGGATTCAAAATAGAATGATAAGGAGCATTTAATCCCTGAACTAAATCTAAAGTGCATCGATCATCATCAATTGAACCTTTGACCTGTACTCTGAGATGTTGTTTTATTTGCTCTATACTTTGTTTAAGTTCATATTTTACAGGTAATGTCCCAGGTATTATAGGATATGATCTTCTTGTAAACTTATATAAATCGTCTGAATAAGATATATATAAAGGAGAAAAATATAAATATATGAACCAGTCATTCTTTATTTTTGAAAAAAAAACATCTTCATTTACCAGAGAAAAACTCATAGACTTTATATAATCGCTAACAAAATCTCCTTGATATTTCTTCTGTAATAATATTTCGTGGGCTTTCCATCGTTCCTTTATCTCCTTATAATTAGTAATTTTATTAAGATTACCTGTAGCGGTTGTTTCTACTTCTAAAGGATATATGAATTGACTCGATAGAAATGAAAACTGATCATAAGACGATTCTGGAGTTTTATGATTTATCCAAACATCTTCTGCTCTATTAATTTTATAAGCGTTATAAGAATTCTCTCTTTCAGCGATATGTTCTATGGACAATTTATACTTTATATTGGTTTCCTGACTCCCTTTCTCATCAAAAGTAATCATACATCCATATATGGATTTTGCGTTAGTAGCCTCTAATGAAAGACGGCTTTCTTCAAACGCTTGGGCTTTCTCATCAATTGTTGCGGTACGCATTATCATTCTTAATAGAACTTTAAAATAGTTTTACTTTTTCTTCGCTTTGAATATCAACAGTTTTTCCTGATGCCAGCGTAAGATTCTGTTGATTACTACTAATCGAAATTTCATCTGAAATACTTTCTTGCTTTTTGCTATCTGCCCTAAGTGTTTCTTTAATAATAGTACTCTGATTTTTTGCCATCACTGTATGCTGTTGAGCTATATTTTCGTTCATATCTTTTCCCGCAGAAATATCAATATTCTCTTTAGCTCTAATCTTAATATTCTTAGCATTCAATGTCATTGTTTCTAATGCCGTAATGGTGATATTATTATTAGCTGTATCAATATTAATAAAATTCTGATTTTTATCGGTAATGGTTATAAACTCACCTCCCTTTGTATCATTCAATTCTATGGTATGGCCACTACGGGTGCGTATCGCCTTGACATCATTTTTATCTGTATTCCAACTTTTAGAATTAGCGCTCCCATTATACATCGCTCCTAATACAAAAGGACGCTCTGCATTACCGCCCTCAAATCCAATCAATACCTCTTCTCCTATCTCTGGTATAAAATGAAAGCCTTTTTCCCCACCAGAATGTGGAGTCATCACCCGTAACCAAGGCGTATACTCTCCCAGTGGTTTCTGCCATTGAAACTGAACCTGTATCCTACTCATTCCTTCTGGATCTGCATTATCAGTAACCACTGCTATCTGATTAGTACTACTAGGATGTGCCATGATATTAGTTTTGGGGTACACATCCTGTTCTATAGAAACTCCCTCAAATTGATTTACATATTTTCCGTTTTCTGTAGCTGCATGCTTTACTTTGGTAATCCTGAATTTACCCTGATCGCCTTCGCCTCCCTGTATCTTAACTATCCTTCCTAAACTCACTCCGGGATTATCACTCTTACCACTGATTAGAACCTGTTGCACTTCGGCTGCCTTCTTTTGCTCTTCTACCAGTGTATCCAGACGTTGTTTTACTTGTGCATCATTGTAGGTGTTTAGAAAAACATTGGTCTTATGGGGGTACATCTCCTGACTCTTTCTCGATGCAAAACCATTATAACCATTCATAGCTCCACCACTTACATCGGTAGTAGCCATTTCGTGTTGATCATCGGTAAGATAATCATTAGTGAAAAAAGAATAACTATTAGATATAGGACGTAAATTTCTCGAAAATTCTTGCAGATCAACTCCATAGGTCAATGAGACTTCATCTGTATTCTGAGGCTTTCCAAAAATCAATTCCTCACCATCATAATAAAACCATTCGCCATATTGAGAAGCCAATCTACTCGCATATCCATAACTACTCTCTCCATTTTGAACAGAATAATGTAGAGAACTACTTAGTTTGGGTTGAATGACTGTACTTAATTTAGAACGGTCATACTTCTGGAAAACCGTATTCAGAATAGAAACTAAGTCAACATCACTGTAGGAGGCATAATGAGGACCATCATCTGTAAGTATAGAATTACTATTAGCAGTAATCACTATGAGGTCTCCGGTTTGATTCAAAAAACCTTTAGTACTCTTAACTTCTGTAACAATGCCATTAAATTTTAATTCTGCATAACCGCTTACGGCTTTTAATGAGGATACGGATACCTGAATTGTTTGTCCTAATAAGTCTTTACTCTCATCTTCTGAATTTTTAGAGATACGCTCTAATACATCCCGCCTGCATACTAATCGCAGATTATGATGCATATCAATCTCCTGATCCAGAGTTAATTCTTTAAAAGCGCCTATAAGACTACCTCCTATATATATTTGAATATTCGACTGAAGTGCCATATCTTAATTTTAATTTGAAAAATGTATTATTATGTTAAACGTTTTATACCTAGTGGTTACCTCTATTTATAGCTCTTCACAAACAGCGGTTTCATCTCTCTCAATCTCAACTCCTAACTCTATCAGATCACAAACCTCTTTTGGAATTATTTCAATGAGGTTATTCTGCAACCTAAGAATCGTAAGATTCGTTAAATTACCTATTTCTGGTGCGATCTCCACAATTTGGTTATTTTCTAATGAAAGGTACTTTAATGTTGTAAGCTCACCAAGCTCTGCATCTACAGTTGTAATTGAATTATTTGAGGCATTTAAATTTTCGATTTTTTTAAGAGAAGTAATTCCAGCCGGAAAATTTGTTAATCCCATATTACTCAATATTAATTGTGTTAACTCTGGCATTTCAAAAATTTGTTCTGGCAATGCTGTGATTGGATTATTACCTAGATTAAACACTTCCCAATTCAAGGTATTCAATTCTTCAGGAATTGCTACTAAATCATTACTATTTATATAAACTTCTTCTAAATCCGGAAGTGCTAATAATTCTTCTGGAAATTCTGTTAAATTGTTACCTGACAGGTATATAGTTTTTAAGAATTCTAATTTACTAAGCCCTTCAGGAATTTCAGAGATCGAATTGTAGGCTATTCCTAACCAAACCAAATTTGTTAATTCAAAAAGCTCAGGAGGTACTGTAGTCATTCTATTAGCCCCTATATTAAAACTCTCCAGATTATTATACAATAAACTTATTTCCTCTGGAATTTCAGTTATTTGATTTTCATTTAAAGTTAGCTTTGTAAGATAGTATAGACTCCCTATTTCTGGAGGAATAACTTTTATATTTTTATTTACTAATGTTAATTCTGTAACTTGACCATTAGAGACAGTAACTCCTTCCCAGGTACCTATATCCGATTCTAATAGATCCCACTCTAAACTATTATCCGGATTTGCCTCAATTAAAGCGATGAGTGCCACTTTTTGGGATACAGCTGCTGCTGTAACAAAAACCTGATACATTACTTCAGTACCATCTTCTGCTGTAATAGTATATACTACAGGAATTGAAAAATCTTGTGCTTGCAAGGGGTCTGGATAAATACTAGCATTCTCAGTGTATACAATACTAGGCTGTAGACTTTCAAGACTAATTCCATACGGCATTACAATATTAATTGTTTTAGTATCTTCGTCAATTATAGCTTGAGCATCCGTAAGTAATGCTCCGTTTCGCTCTGCTAAAATTGAAAATTCAAGTATATTTTTCTCGTCGCTCTGTTCTATCGCAATATCATTTGACACTATTTCTTTGGTACAGGATATGGTGAATATTAAACTAATAACGTAGATAATAATAAATTTTATTTTCATTGTGTGATTCATTTGGTTTTAAGAGATTTATGTAAAAGCCTTCCTTATCATTTAACCCACAATAAAATTAATCTGTTTAAAAAATCAATACAACACTGTTTACAATGAGATAAACCCCTTGAAAACCACTGTTAACGTTTTTAACAATTATAAATTAATTCAACGTACAATATTAGCTCTCAAGTATTGATTATACTATCTTAGCATTCAATTTTAATATACAGCACAAAGGTAAGTGCTATTGTTAAAATGCTATAAATGAAACTTAGTTTTAACAACTTACCGCTATTTTTTTAACAAATATTCTTTAAGAAACATTATACTTTTAGTTAAATTTGTTTAGCTTTTATACATATAACATTGAACAATATAAAACAAAATTTTAGTATTAAGGATTTAGAAAATCTCTGTGGTGTAAAAGCACACACCATAAGAATTTGGGAAAAAAGATATGATTTATTATCTCCTGAACGAACAGAGACTAATATCCGAACTTATAATTTAAAGAGTCTTCAACGATTGCTGAATGTTACATATTTAGTAAACAATGGATATAAAATATCCAGAGTTTCTAAACTCAATCGTGAGGAAATTGATGAATATGTAAGGCGAATTGTTTCTGATAGTAGTACCAGAAATCAGGCGATTAATTCTTTTAAAATCGCTATGCTCAATTATGATTTAAAATTATTTTTAGAAACCTTTGATAAGCTGTTAGAAAAAAAGAGTTTCAAACATATTTTTGTTGATATTTTTATACCTCTATTAACAGAAATTGGTTTATTATGGCAAACGAATACTATTAGTCCTTCTCATGAGCATTTTATAACAAATTTAATAAAGCAGAAATTGCTTTTACACATAGAAAAATTATATCATATACAGCCGACAAAGTTAGATAAAGCTTTTGTGTTATTTCTTCCAGAAAATGAAATACATGAGTTAGGGTTATTGTATGCTCATTATGAAATCTTACTCAAAGGATATAAATCTATATACTTGGGTCCTAGCATAGCATTAGACGATCTATCAAATATGTTAAATTTTCATGAAAATATAATTTTTGTATCCTATTTTACTATTAGACCCGAAAAAGAAAAGGTTCCTGATTATGTTAAAAGTTTTAATCAAATCGTTTGTGCAGAGCGCATTTCAGACTTTTGGATGCTAGGTAAACAAGTTATGAATCGCAAAAATGATAGTACAAACAATACTTACTATTTTGATTCTGTAGAAGATCTTAGTAATGCCCTCTCACATTAAAAATATGAATAAAAAAGTAGTAATTATAGGATCAGGTTTTTCCTCGTTATCCGCATCCTGCTATTTAGCACAATTAGGTTATGATGTTTCAATTTACGAAAAAAACAATACCGTTGGTGGAAGAGCAAGGCAATTAAAAAGAGATGGATTTACCTTTGACATAGGCCCATCGTGGTACTGGATGCCTGATGTGTTTGATAAATTTTTCAATGATTTTAACACATCCACCTCAGATTTTTATACCCTTGAAAAATTAAACCCTGCGTATAAAGTTTTTTTTGAAAACCGTGAGAGTATAACAATTGAAGATACACTTGAAAAAATATATATAGCCTTTGAACAGGAAGAAAAAGGCAGTTCTGAAAAGTTGAAAAAGTTTATTCTGGATGCCAAGAATAATTACGACGTTGCTATTGATAAATTAGTATATCGTCCTGGTGTTTCTCCGCTAGAATTAGTAACTAAAGATACTATAAAGAAAGTAGGGCAATTCTTTAGTACAATATCTAAAGAAGTAAGAAAAGAATTTACCAATAAAAAGCTAATTCAAATTCTAGAATTTCCAGTATTATTTTTAGGAGCCAAACCAAGTGATACTCCTGCGTTTTATAGTTTTATGAACTATGCAGATTTTGGTCTTGGAACGTGGCATCCTAAAGGCGGAATGTATGAGGTAATTTTAGGTATAAAAAAGTTAGCGGAATCCCTAGGAGTGAAAATTCACACTAATGCTGAAGTTGAAAATATTACCGTAGAAAATGGAATTACCACAGGAATCTCTGTTAATTCAAATCGTATTCTGGCAGATATTGTAGTTTGTGGTGCTGACTATCATCATGGGGAAACCTTATTAGATCAAAAATACAGACAATACGCTGAATCGTATTGGGAGCGTAAAACATTTGCACCCTCTTCTTTACTTTTCTATGTAGGATTTGATAAGAAACTAAAAAATGTCAATCATCATAATTTATTTTTTGATACCGATTTTGATCTGCACGCTCATAATATTTATGATGATCCCAAATGGCCTGAAAAGCCACTTTTTTATGCTAATTTCACCTCATTAACAGATGAAAAATCAGCACCTCAGGGGATGGAGAATGGTTTCTTCTTAATACCTATTGCTCCGGGATTAGAGGATACTCCTTCTTTAAGGGAAACATATTTTAACAAAATCATTAGCCGTTTTGAAAAAATTACTGATCAAGATGTGCAAAATAATATTATATTTAAAGAATCTTTTTGTGTGAAAGATTTTATAAAAGAATATAATTCATACAAAGGAAATGCTTACGGTATGGCGAATACCCTATTACAAACCGCATTTTTAAGACCAAAATTGAAAAGCAAAAAAGTTAAAAATCTATTTTTCACAGGACAACTAACAGTTCCCGGACCCGGAGTTCCACCATCTCTCATTTCAGGAAAATTAGTAGCAGGAATTATTGAAAAGCATTGTAAACCTACCAATAGTTCTAATCTAGTTTCTGTTTAATACTGTAAATCCCCTGAATATGAAATCTATTTTTGATACCGTCTCTTATAGTTGTAGCAAAATTGTTACAACTTCTTATAGTACCTCATTTTCTTTAGCTTCTAAGATGTTAGCAGATTCTATTCGTAAGGATATTTATAATATATATGGATTTGTAAGATTTGCTGACGAAATTGTAGATACTTTTCATGGGTATAATAAAGAAGAATTGTTTAATGATTTTGAATCTGATATGTATAAGGCTATTCAAAATAAAATTAGCCTAAACCCGATTTTAAATTCCTTTCAGCAAACGGTACATCAATATGATATCCAACCAGAATTATACGAAGCCTTTATGCGTAGTATGCGTCTTGATCTTCATAAAACAAAATACTTAACAGAAGAAGAATACAAGGAATATATCTATGGTTCAGCAGATGTAGTCGGTTTAATGTGTTTAAAGGTTTTTGTAAATGGTGATGATAAGAAGTATGATGAATTAAAGGATAGTGCGATGCATCTGGGCTCTGCTTTTCAGAAAGTTAATTTTTTACGGGATTTAAAAGCTGATTTTGAAGATCTAAGCCGTACATATTTTCCAAATACTGATCTTAATAAACTAGATGAAGTTTCTAAAATCAGAATTGTTGAAGAAATTGAAGCAGATTTTCTGAAGGGATATGAAGGGATTATGAAATTACCAGTAGAAGCAAAATTTGGAGTCTACACTGCCTATATATATTACAAAAAGCTACTTACCAAATTAAAATCTACACCCTCTATGGAAATTAAAAACACAAGAATCAGGGTACCTAACTACCAAAAATTCGGATTATTAGCTAAATCATATTTTAATTATCGTCTGAATCTAATTAATTAATTTTTTAACAAAGTATCTATTATATGGATGTTCTGATCTGGATATTAATTTTTGTGACTACCTATTGTTTTATGGAGTTTATGGCATGGTTTACCCATAAATATGTAATGCATGGTTTTTTATGGTCTTTGCATAAAGATCATCATCATAAGGATCATGGAAGCTGGTGGGAAAGAAACGATCTCTTTTTTATATTCTATGCTGTGATCAGTATGTCTTGCATCATGCTACACGATCCAGTCACTTTTTGGGTTGGCAAGCCTATTGGTTTTGGTATTCTGGCTTATGGCATATCATACTTTGTAGTACACGACATTTTTATCCACCAACGCTTCAAATTATTTAGAAATATTAATCACTGGTACGCAAAGGGAGTTAGAAGAGCACACAAGATACATCATAAACATTTAGGAAAGGATAAAGGAGAATGTTTTGGAATGTTGTTTGTTCCTTTTAAATATTTTAAAAAATCCAGCTAATCTGTGTTGTTTAATGGATCCTTCCCACCCCAGGTTCCGAGGGACTTAAAGGGTTGAAATCTTGAGAAAAGTTCCTCCTTATACCATGCAAACTTTTTAGTTTTAATAATTGCTTCCTTGTGTTCAGGACTTTTGTATGCATATTCCATTAAGGCTTCTTTATCTCTCCAAACACTAAAAGTTGCCATCTGAAATACCGGAGCTTCTCCTACCCCTTTTGTAAATAATAACCCATCTGATAGTGATAAAGGTGCTTGCGATGTAGGAACATATTTCCAAAATTTATATAGCATGTGAGTTTTAATAGTTGCTCTGGTAATGACCGCAATTTGTTTTCTATTGTTACATAAAGCGCCACTTTTTTCAAATGGTTGTTTACCAGACCACTTACCTTTTGCCGAAAAACTCTTTAGATATACACTCCAGGTTTCTACCGTTTTTGATCTGAATCTTGACATGATTTTTGAATTTTCAAAAAAATCGTCTGCCTCTTTTTCTGTATTCCAAACTTGTAATAATGCATATACACCCCAATCTGGAGTTATTTTAAAACCTTCTTTACCGCTACCCATTAATTTAAAAAAAGATTGACCTGACACCTTACTTAAAGGTCTAAGCATAAAAAGCATCATACAAAAACCCCAAAGTTTTGTAAGGATTGTGTGATATCTAAAAAAAGTCAATGTGGTAATCTGATTCATTTATATTTGTCATTCTGCCAGTAATTGGTCTAGGATAGCTTTTACTTTATTAGTGTCCCAATCCGCGGCATTTCTTTTATCTATGATAATAGTTCCTGATTTATCGATTACATAAGTAGAAGGTATCGGTGACGTAACAAATGATTTTGGAACTTCTGATAAAGAGCGATATACTGGGAAATAATAATCCTTATCATTCATAAATTTATTTAGTTCCTGATCATCTACGTCTGTCAAAAACACAAATACGATGCGATCTTTATATTCGTTATATAAATTCTGTAAAGAAGGCATTTCTGCAATACAAGGTGGACACCATGTTGCCCAAAAATTGACTAGTACTACTTTACCTTTAGCTGTATCAAAATTTATCGACGTAGTATTCACTCCATGTAGCTTCCAATCATATGTATCTATCGTTGTGCGTTCTTCTTCATCTACAAGCCCGGGACTAAACGAAAAAATTCTGGTTAACACAATCTGCATCATCCCTCTGGTATTTGGGATAAAAAATAAAACCAGAATACTTACAAAAATTAGATTAGAAATATTTTTTCTATTAAACTTCATATGAATTAGCGCTAAGAATGTAATTCTAACATTCGTTGTCTGTATTTGTAGACAGAATTATACAACATGTACAAATGTAAATAAATAATAAAGCGCAATCAATGATTGCGCTTTAAACTAACAAAATAATTATGAACTTTACTCAATCGTTTCATTAGGCAAATGAAACATCGCTTGGTTCCAGACAAACACATAACACGTTAATATTATATGTTATAGCAATTAATTACGAGTAACTGAGATTGAGTTAGACAAACTAAAACATCCTTCTAAGTCATTCGCATTAGCCATTGTTTCTAATCCTATAAGACCTTCTTCATAACGTAAATACCATATAAGACAAACTCCTACTCCAGCTCCGTCAAAATCCTGAGCCTCTACCATCGCCAGAGTTTCTGGTAATCCTAAAATAAGACCATCTGCGTCAGTAATCACCCAAGTACTCTTAGTGCCTGCGGATGCTGAGCTATCTAAAAATATACCGCTCACCATATCTGGAGTACTATCTCCCGCTGTAAATTCAAATGGTCCTCCTGTAATAGTTCCTGCGTTTGCGCCACAATTGCGCACTACTTCGATAGAATTAGACAAATCAAAAGATCCTGTAATCTCTGCTACAGTTGTTGCTGTTCCTAAATTTGAATCATCCTCAAAACGAGCATACCAAATAAAACAGCTACCAACGCCAGCTCCATCAAAATCTACCATCTCTAAAGCATCTAATGTTGGTGGTGCACCCAAAATATTACCTGCATCATCAGTAATCACCCATGTACTATTGGTACCAAAAACATTAGTATTATCTAATACAATACCACTCACCATATCAGGTGTTCCTTCTACATCAAATATAAACGGACCTCCAGAAATACTACCGGCATTAGTGACTTGATTCCGTACAACTTCTATAGAATTAGACAAATCAAAAGATCCTGTAATCTCTGCTACAGTTGTCGCTGTTCCTAAATTTGAATCATCCTCAAAACGAGCATACCATATAAAACAACTACCTGCTCCTGCTGCATCAAAATCAACCATTTCTACAGCATCTAATGTTGGTGGCGCTCCTAAAATATTGCCCGCGTCATCAGTAATCACCCAAATACTATTGGTACCAAAAGCGTTGGTGTCATCTAATACAATACCACTCACCATATCCGATTCTCCGTCTACATCAAACTCAAATGGTCCTCCGGAAATACTACCGGCATTAGTAACTTGATTTCTGATAACTTCAATAGAATTAGATAAATCAAAAGACCCAGTAATCTCTGCCACGGTTGTTGCAGTTCCTAAATTTGAATCATCCTCAAAACGAGCATACCAGATAAAACAAGTACCTGCTCCAGCTCCATCAAAATCAACCATTTCTAAGGCATCTAATGTTGGTGGTGCTCCTAGAATATTACCTGCATCATCAGTGATAACCCAAGTACTGTTAGTACCAAAAACATCCGAATTGTCTAATGTGATTCCACTGACCATATCCGGTTCTCCATCCACATCAAACTCGAATGGACCACCAGCTATTACACCAGCATTTACAGTTACTGAAGATGTTGAATCGTCGTCATCACTACAGGAGGTAGCTATTAAGCCCACAGCTAACATCCCTATAAAAAGTTTTTTAAACATTGCTTTAATTTTTTAGAATTATGTTTTTCAAAATTAGGAATACAAAACTCTATAAAATGTTAGCTATCTAACACTAAGCAACATTTTTTAAACGAATCTCTTTTCTATGAAAATCAATTCGGTTGGATTCTTTTAATTCATTCATAAGAATATTAAGAGTAGGCCTGGAAGTTCCTATAAGGTTAGCGATATCACGTTGTGTATAAGGGTGCTGGATAATGGTATCGCCAGAGTATGGACAACAATACCCAAAATCATCCTTCAGTTCATTCATAAACTCCATCAATCTGGTTTTTGTATCTTTAAAAAGCAGCAATTGTAATCTTCTTTCTAATCGTTTAAACCGCATGCCTATAAACTTATAAATCTTAAGACTAAAGGTTTGATTATCCCGCATTAATTCGTGCATGGTTTTCACTCCGATAGGACAAATAGAAGTGCTGTTATCCACAGATTGGGCAAACTCTGATCTTCTGTCTTCTCCCAGAATTGCTTTTTCTCCAAAAAGTTCTCCTCTTGTAAGAATTGCTTTAACAACTTCTTGACCATCTTCTGAATAATATCCAATTTTAACTTTACCTTTTTCAATAAGATAAACCTTATTAGCTGAATCTTCTTCAAAATAGATATAATCGCTTTTTTTATAAGCGTCGAAACTGTGATCTTTCTTATATCTTTTTAATTTGTGAGGACATAATACTTTAAAAAGTTGAGAGTCTTCAAAAAACCAAATTGAGCCCATGATTTTATGTTTTGTTAGTTTAGTGTAAGTAATGTCGCAAATACTTGATTTTCCTTACAATAAAACAATAAAAAACACTCACTACGCTACATGCGTAATGAGTGTTTCTTTTTAATCTGAACTTACTATTACTTTAGGTCATTTATTCTTTCTCTAATAATAGTTAAGCTATCGTTTACTAAAAGTTCTCCATCTTTAAAAACAGTTCTTAATAAACCTTGCTTTTCTTCTTCTGATGATACCTGATCTTTGATTTCAATCTGCCCTTTATTATTATATAAATGTATCAATCCTTTAGCAGATTTCTTTGTGCCATCGTCAGTAATTGGGTCTTTAAAAATTTCTCTCCCTTCTCCGTTGACCTCAACATAAGTAGCTTTCATCGCAAATCCAAAGGTGTCTCTGGTATTATATTGATAGGTAAAACTACCTATTCCCAATACCACATTGGTGGAGGCAAAACCTTTTTCTTTTAATCGTTCACAGATTTGAGTTGCCCTTTGGATTGTGATACTATCTCCATAGATAGCTCCGATTTTTGGGTCAAGCACTTTATATCCTTGTTCATTTATAGTTCCTCCAAATTCATCCCAAAGCAATTCTATCACTCCTTTTGCAACAACTTCATTACTATCGTTACATCCACAAATAATATCAACAGGATCTCCTGAGTCTGGTCTAATGACCAACTTACCATCTCTACTTAGAATTTCGTTTTTCAGTATTGGAAGATATTCAGTTAGCACCTTCCATAAATCCCAAGTATCAGACACAACAGATAATATCCCTGTGGGGTATGTTTCTAATAATCTTCTAAAAGTTCCTATCTCATCCTCTTTACTACCAGCGCACATAACACTATGCTCTGTAGCATTAACACTACCAATCACAAGTTCTTTTGTTACATCAGAATTATAATAGTCTTCTAGAGCTTTAGCTACTGGTAACGTATCACTTCCAGAAAAAGAAAGTGCATGTCCCATACCACTTAATATAGAGGATTCTATACCAGACATTCCACGCATAGAAAAATCATGACCTTGCCAAGTGACAAATGATGCATTCTCTTTATCTGTTTCTAATGCAAAAGCTTTTAAAATTTTTTGATATTGATTAGCAATAGTAGCAGAAGTACAGGGTTGCCAAATAATATTAGATAATAACGTCTCAAGATAATTTGTTAACCAGAAAAATTCTGATTTTGTATTTACAAGAGTAAACATTGGCACTCGGATAGGTACTGCTGTTCCTTCTGGTAATGCTTTGATCTCGATGGGTAAATATCCTAAATCATGTAATGCTTCAATATGGGAAACATCATAATCAATACCTAAATAATGATCCACATATTTCTTATATTCTAGGGAAACCTCTTTTTTTGGTACCGAGAAAAAATTTTCATTAAATCTTTTTATTAGATATTCCTTAATAAAATACTGTAGTCCAAAAAACAATACGGTATCAATACCTTCTATTCTGCTTTTTCTTGGAGTCCAATTAGAATACACTAGTGTCGTCCCATCAGGATATTGCTCTTTGTGACCTAATTTATAACCATCTGTCAATAATAATGGATTCATAATTTATTATTTTGCGTTAATTATACGCAAATATAGTTTATTTTTTCAATTACACCAATTTATTATCATTTTCCTTTCTTTTTATTCAGAATTTCCTGTATTTGACTAACACAAAAAATCATCCACGATCTCATAATTCTATGTAACATTGATTTAACTACACACTGTATTTCTTGATTTTATTATTTAGGAATTCCTTTTCAGGTAAAGACTGGGTCAAAGCTATTGCCTTTTTATAATGTATAATTGCTTTTTTCTTTTGTTGCAACTGTTGATATATCTCTCCTAAAATGGCGTGATATATAAATATGTATCTATCACTTTACTGTCTTTAATCTCTTCTATACTTTGTAATGCTGCATTGGCACCTTTGATTTCTAAAATCACCAAACATCGATTTAATAAGACAACAGGATTTTTCTCAATTTTTAGTAATGCATCATAATAATGTAATATACAATTCCAATTCGTACTTATATAATCTTTTGATCTGCAATGTTCATATGCGATTGCAGCTTCGAGATGATATGTAGAAACTGTTTCTCCAAAAGATGCTTTATTAAGGTATGTACTGCCGCAGACTATTAGTTCTTGATCCCATAACCGTCTATTCTGGTCTTTTAATACTACCAACGCTCCTTCTCTGGTTATCCTGCTTTGTATTCTTGCTGTATGAAAACACATTAATGACATGAGCGCATACACTTCAGGAAGTTGTGTTTTCTGATTATTAAGTAATGACTTACACAGGTGCATTGCCTGAGAAATTATATCTTTCCTGATCAATTGATTATCATGAGTTGAACTGTATCCTTCATTAAATATTAAATAGATAGCGCTTAGCACCACATTAGTTCTTAATTCTATCTGCTGCTCAGAAGGAATCCTGAGCTCAATTCTATGTTTTCTAAAATATTCTTTAGTTCTATACAATCGTTTAGAAACTGTATCCTCTGTAGTTAAAAAAGACTTTGCTACTTCTTTGGTACTAAAGCCACATAATAATTTTAGAATTAACGTAATTTGATTTTCTGGTGAGATTTCTGGATGACAACAGGCATACATCATACCTAAAAAATCATCTTGAATATGATTTTTTTGCCAATACCCATCCATGACTGTGGTTAGTGTATATTCTGAATGTAATAATTGTCGTTGCGGATCCGAAAAGTCGATTACTTGACGATGCTTATTTCTTCTAATGATATCAATAGCTCTATTTTTTGCAGTACGATAAAGCCAAGCTCTTGGGTTATCAGGTATTCCTCTGTATTTCCAGTTTTCCAAAGCACTTACCAAAGCATCTTGTACAACATCTTCTGCTATTGCCAGATTTTCAATACCAAAGATTTTTACTAATACAGCAACCATCTTTCCAGATTCTTGTCTAAAAAGATGATTTACCGTATGGTTTATATGCTCCTCAGCGCTCAAGATTTATTTTCCCATTAGATTGATTTCTCTAACCTCTACACTACAGTCCCACTCAAAACTAGGACAGCCTTTTGCTATTTCTGTAGCTTCTTCTATAGAATCTGCCTTTGCTATGATATATCCTCCCACTAATTCTTTACCTTCTGCAAAGGGTCTATCTATTACCTTTTTTTCTTTACCTACAATGGTGGTACCCGTACTTATTAATGGTTGTCCACCCACAAGTTTGCCTTTTTGTGCTAAACTACCCATCCATTCTTCCCATTGTTTCATATGTGCCTGCAATTCTTCTGGTGACAATGTTGCACCATATTCATCTCCTCCTCTGATAATAAACATGAATTCTTTCATCTTTTACTTTTTTAATTAATATTAATGTATACTCCTAAGACGAACATACGTTTAAGATTAGGACAGGAAATTATCTTTTTTTAATAATCTAGTTAATATAATCAAATAAAACTACTTTAACTTATATTCAAAAGTACCTTCAATTAACTTATCACGTACATCTGACGGTGTATTATCATTATAAATTATAGTTTCTACAAATTCTGTTGCCAGTACTCCTTTTAGCAGCATTCCTTTTTTATAGGGAGGCATTTTATTTACTTTTAAACTAGCACTTTTGAATTCGTATTGTATATCCTTATAAGGAAATACATATACCGTATGATAATTAATTTTAAAAAAATCATTTACTAATTGTAGCGTCAGTTTTTCATTATTAGAAGCGCTTTCATCAAATAAAGTGAGAGCAAGTGTATCACCTTTTATTTCTGATGTGACAAAGGGTATTCTGGAAATTGGTATCGTTTTACCTTTCTTAGTCAGATATGTATAACATTTAGAGTGATGTATTACCCTAATTGTGTCCTTTTCTATGATTGTATCTTCAGTTATATTTTCAAAATGACCATCGTTGTGTTTTATCATATACCAGGGATAACTCCAATCATCTGGTCCAATTTTTGGAATTTCCAGCTGTTCATCGACAATGAGTGGTATCCATCCTTTATCAACTTGGAGATCTGCTGTTATATTTTCTTCTATCTTTATTTTTTTGATGAATATATGAGAACTATCAGCACTTGGCACATTATGATCCCGACTTAAAATTAATAATAACCCTAATACTGGCATTAATATAATACTTAGTAGATATTTCATTTTTTTTGTATTAAAATTATCTAAGCTGTCTCATTCCTTCATAGACCACTACACTTACCGCATTTGCCAGATTTAAACTTCTAATATGAGGACTCATTATAGGTATTTTATATAAAGCATTGGCATTTGCTTCTGTAATTCTTGCCGAGAGACCGGCAGACTCTTTACCAAATATAAAAAACATATCATCTGTATAATCTATATCCCAATAATGCTTTGTGCCATGACTGGAAAAAAAAGCCATTTTCTTATCTTTATGGATGGAAAAAAAATCAGCAGTACTTTCATAAATATGTAGCGATATATGCTGCCAATAATCTAATCCGGCACGTTTAACTCTCTTATCAGTTAACTCAAAACCAAAAGGTTTTACTAAATGCAAATTTGCTCCTGAGGCCAAACTTAACCTCCCTATATTTCCAGTATTATTAGGTATTTCTGGTTCTATAAGAACAATATTATATGCCATACTTATAATTAAATAAATCAAAAATACGTTTTATTATCATTTTATAATGTATTTGTCCTATTACTATTATTAAGTAAACATTACAATCATGTCTATCTTCAGCCTTTTCTTATAATTCTCTAAGTTCAGTTAAAAGGAAAGAAGTTGAGAAATAATAACATAAAAAAAAGAACTATAATAATTATATATACATTTTTATTGATTACAACTTTCAAAATTTGATTTTTTGAATATATACATAAATACATTACACCAACTCTACCTCTATATATGTCTTAGAAATACAAAATATTACATCATTTAGTGGTTTTAATAAAGACATTTTGACAGATTATTCTACTAACACTATAACTATCAAGATATGGGATCATAGCTAATTCTATAATTTAATTTACTCTATTCGAAGACAACAAACATTTATAAATACTGAAAAACCAATTCTTCCTGACAAAAAATGACTCTTCTAAAACCCTGTTGTAAATAAATTTCTTGCACCTCTTATTCCACATTTCTGATATTGATGATATGTTTGTGCGGCTCTTTCATCAATTGCTTTACCAGATTCATTAAGTATCCATCCATCGATTGCCGACTTTAGCGTATACGCTTCTGGTGCCATTAAATGAGTGGTCCACAAAACAGGAATTGCCTTCGCTTTTTTAATCTCTGGCGAAAAGAAATTTTTACTGTAACATGCCAAAATTATAACCTCTCTTGGTGTTACCACCGAATCTTTATACAGCACATTGACATCGAAATCCATTAATCCATCGTGCCCTATGTACGCCAAAAGGTTTGCATCTCCACCAAAATTAAGCTTAGTATCTTCCTGCAATATTTGTATAGAGTTCTGTCCATTAGAAGCTTTTAAGAAATTTTCTGTACAGGTTTTAATTTTGGCTCCATCATATGCTTCTGCTAACAAGTAAATATCCTTGGTTGCATGTTTAAATAAAATTCTTTCCAAAATATAAGAATCATCAGAGGGAATAGATTTCAAAAAATTCCAATCTTTGGTTTTTACTTTAAAAAAATTCTTTACTCCATACCCAGCTCCCCAATATAAGTTATGAAACGGATCTTGTCCATTACCTAATTTTGCGGGTACAGGAACTATTCCTTGATTAATATTATCGCATAGTGCTACAAACACGTGAATCGTCTTTGTCTGGGCAAAAGATTGTATCGAAAAAAACAGTAGCACACTAAATAGAAATGTTTTTATCATTATTTCTTACATTTAAAAACAGAATATACTTACTTCTTTAAAAAATGGGATTGAAATGTATAGACTTACTCCACTACAAAACTAAGTCCTCCAGAAACTATACTGGCAGTAAGTCCAGTACTACGTTCATATTGATTAAATCTAAGATCAACACTCTTAAATCTAAATTTCCAAATATGAAATTTGGTTAAAATATCAGTATAACTAATACCAAATCCGTATTGATGTGCATCAAAATCAGATAAATCATAATCTGATGTATAAAATTTTTGTGTAGATAGATGTTCATTAAAAGGAGCAAAATAGTCTGCTGCAGTTTGCTGATAATATCGATAACTAGGATATATGGTAAATTGATCTGTAATTTTAACTGGTACTTCTATACTCGCAGTATGTGAATTAATACCCCAATTATCAGTATAATACCTATAAAAAGTACGAATCACAAATATTTCGTTAATATAATAATGTAATCTTCCTCCGGCTGCAATTTTAAACCGTGTTTCTGGTAACCTTTCTATATCATCTCCGTATACAAAGGGTTGTCCAGGTATATTAAAATCTGTTACATCTGCAAATTGAACTCGTTGGAATGGTGTAGATAACAAACCTTCCTGATGAATAATATCTAATGCTAATGAACCCTGTAATTTTTCAGACAATATCTGAGAAAACCCTAGCCCTAATGAATAAGAATTTCTCGATTCGTCCTCAAAAGGTATAAATGAAGGTTGATCTCTTAATTCTGACGGATATATAGCATTCCACGTATCCAAAAACACATTTCCTTTTACACTTATTTCTGTATTCTTCTCATTAAAAAGCTTGGTATAACCACCTCCAAAGCCTATAGAGAAATAATCATATTCACTGGCTATAGCAGCATTAACTGACCAAATATCATTACGATCATCACTACTATGACTATATGATGTAGCTAAGGTAGTTAAGACATCTTCCTGTGACGCTCCTGAGGAGGCGACAAAAGGATCAGCAACTCCTTCCCCATCAAAAGGATTTACGTTACTGGATGAGGCAGAGGTATATGCTGATACACTAGCATCAATGGTGAGTACATCATCATCATTTAACGGAATAGACACTACTATTGTAGGTGTAAGGTCTGTTAATTCTTCTGTACCTATTCCGCCTGTTACTGCAGCATTGTCTCCATCTTGGGTATAATAACTCATCAACAAATCTACTTCTGTAGATTCTAATACCTTTTTTTTATATACTGTAATTGTATCTTTTGATTTTTCTTGAGCTATTACCGCAGTGGTACAGACAAAAGTAATGAACAGAGATAAGATCCTTAAGAGATTATTTGTATTGATCATTTTATTAGTTATCATCTTCAATTCTAAATATATCTTCATTTATTAATTACAACCACATCCACCACCTGTTTTCCCTCCATTGGCTCCAGCAGCAGCCTCACGATAGGCCTGAAAATTAGTTTCAAAACGCGATATTTTTTTTGAGGTTAACTCCATATCCGGATCATTAATATTTACTTTTTCATACTCTTTTACAGTAGCACAAGAACCTAAAAATATAAGTATTGCTGATACAATGGTTATTTTCTTCATCTTATTTATTATCGATTTTAATATGATTAGAAGTATGAATCCCTCCTATTTCGTCAATGATGATACACTCCACACCTTCTAATTGATTGATTTGGTTTACTCCTACTTCTTTACCCATTACAAAAATTGAAGTAGCCAATGCATCTGCCAATTCGGCTTTTGGTGCAAAAACTGTTACACTTATTATTCCTGTAGCTGGATATCCTGTTCTGGGGTCAATAATGTGGGAATATCTTTTATTATTAAACATTACAAATTTTTCATAATCCCCAGAAGTCACAACTGCTCCATCAATCACAGGTAAAAGAGCAAAAACATTTTTCTTATTTAACGGATTGGTAATGGCTACTTTCCAATTGCTGCCATCTGGTTGTTTACCCCAGGTATTCATATCTCCAGATGCATTAATAATCCCACCAACAACACCTTCTGTGATTAATAATTGTTTTGCTTTATCCGCTGCATATCCCTTGCCTATTCCTCCAAAACCCAATTTCATGCCTTTTCGTTTCAAAAATACTGTCGTACTTTCTTTATTCAATATAATGTTATCATATCCTACTTTAGAAACTGAAAGGTTTATTTTATCACTTGAAGGCATCTCTTTCATACTACCATCAAATTTCCAAATGAGATCCATGGAAGCATAACTAATATCAAAAGCACCCTCTGTTAATTTTGAAATCCTAATAGATCTTTCTATCAAATCAAAAAGTTCTTGATCCACTTTTACAGGTTCAATACCAGCTTTAGTGTTGATTAACGAAGTCTGAGAATGCTGATCCCAGGATGATATTAACTTTTCAATTCGTTGTATTTCTAGTATTGCTTTATCAATATATTGATCAGCGGCAACCTGATCCTCTGCTACGACAGTTATATCAAAACGACTTCCCATTAATTTGAGTGTCCGTTTATATGTCTGCTGAGAAAAAGTAGTGGTTACAACAAACATTAATATATATGTAATCAGAGATTTCAAAAGTTACTTAATCATTGAATTTAAAACTTGAATATAAGCTTCCGGAGTCATTTTTTTGTAACCCGTTTCACCTATCTTTTTTCCATTTTTATCCAGCACTACTACTAATGGAAATCCACCGCTTTTATTATATGCTTCAGCTAATTGCTTATTATGCTGCTGTAATGATTCTGATAATTGATTTTTCTTTTTTCGTGGAAAGTCAGCTTTTAACAAAACATACTTTTCTCTAGCGTATTTTTTAAACTGTGTTGTTTCTAATATTTCTTTTTCTAATTTAATACAAGGAGCACACCAATCAGAACCAGCAAAAACTAAAATGATAGGTTTACTTTCATCTGATGCTGTTTTTTTTGCCATCTCAATATCTGTAAACCATTCCTGGGCATTTATTGAATTGGTTCCCAATAGTATTAACAGTAAAACTAATAAAAGCTTTTTCATAAGTACAGGTATATTACGTAAACTAAGTAAAGCAATATTTAGTATTTAAAAAATAATTTTTAGTATTAAATAGTACTTTACTAAATAAGCAAAAATGGTGCCTTAAGTTTTCTTGACTGAAAATTACTATGAATTGTAGTAAATCAATATGCACATTCTATCAAATAGTTGAATATATTGCATAACAACTTTGTCGTTTTATGAACTCTTATAATCTGGCTTAGTGAAGAGGCAAATGAAAATCTCTGGCAGATTGGAAAATATATCAGATATCGGCAATAATTACTCAAAAAAAGGACTCAATCTGTAAATATTATAATATGGTATATGAAAACAGGTATGCTATGATCAACCATTTTTAATTATAACTATTACGATTTTACATTTTAAAGCTTAGGACATTTTTTACAATTACTTTTTCCTTTCTTTTTGTATTTCTTACAACATTTTTTCTTCTTACCACCACAACTAATTTCACAATTCATTGACATACATGGTGAATATAACGATATAGGTTCTGAGTTCTGCACGTTTATTATTTTTATTAAATCTAAATAAAGTACAAACATAAAAAAAAAGAGCCTTAAAAAAAAGGCTCCTTAACTTTTATATATCAACTTATTAACAATAAATAATGTAGTATTATGCTTCTTCTGCAGCTACTTGAAATGTGTTAATATCACGATCAAATAAATAATGACCTGATTTATCATCTCCTATAATCTTTAGTTTATCTAATAGTGTCCTTGCTATAGCTTCTTCTTCCAATTGTTCTGCTACGTACCATTGCATAAAATTATGCACGTTATAATCTTTAAACTCCAGACATTGAAAAATTACATTATTTATTTGCGCAGTTACAAACTCTTCACTTTCAAGAAAAATCTCAAACAATTCCATTAACGATTTAAAATCATTTTTTGGTTTCTCTATTTCTGGTACTACTGCCTTTCCACTTCTCTCATTGATAAATTTTATCAACTTAATCATATGCACACGTTCTTCTTCTGATTGTGCATAAAAGAATTCTGCAATTCCGTTATAACCATTTATATCTGCCCAACACGCCATCGAAAGATATTTTGCAGAAGCTTTAGCTTCATATTTGACCTGATCGTTTAGCGATTTCTCTATTTCTGGTATCATACTTATTTGATTTGAACAAACTAAAATACATAATAAATACTGTTCTAACGTAAAAACAAATAAATAAACTTTATGGCAGAGAAATTAAAGAAAAACTATGCCGCTTTCTCAAAAGCAATGTAATTAACGAGCTTTCCTCGTTTATTATAAACAGGAAATCCTTTAATAGCACATATATATGTACTCTTATCTTTTTTGTAATTTAATATAGAATATTCAAAAGGTGTTTGCATATCCACAGCCTTTCGGATAGCATTAGAAGTTTCTAGACAAGTATCTTTACCCTGAAACATTTTTGGAGAATTCCCAACCACTTCTTCAGGAGTGTATCCGTTCATCTTTTTAATATTTTGCGTAGCATAGATGATTTTTAAATTAGGATTGGTAACTACTATAACTGATTTTTGTTTTATTAATTGATTTTGCACATTGTGATCAAAATCCCAAGTTGCTGTAAGTTTTGACAATCTATCAATATCGTATTTACAAGTATTTAAAAATGAAATATATTCTCCATAAAATTCCCAGGAGGAAAGTGGTAAAACTTCATTAACAATAGATTGATGGTATCTGGCTACTACCTGATCATATTCGTCAAATTCTTTCATAACATCAAGTTTTGTTCAAATCTACAAATAAATGATTAAACAAGATTTGAACAATCGTTAATTAATTCTAATAATTATAGAAAAAAGAAATTCGCTTATTTCTTAAACAGCTGTCGAAACACAAAAAAAGCACCTACAGTATAACTCGCAGTCATAAAAATTCCCGATAACATTACAACATACTTCATCCACAATATACCTGTCCATAAAAAATAAATTCCTCCAAAAGTCAATAATATAGATAAAAAAGGTTCTAACATCAGGAATGTTTTAATCTTTTTAGGCACTGAAGTTATTGCTAAAAGTCCTCCTAATAAAAAGAAAATAAAAGACATAGAAAGAATATGGGTATGAATAATGGTGAGCATTTCTCTAGCACCTTTTTTAAACTTCATGACCTCAGCCTCTTCATTTTCTTCATTGCCCAGATAGTTTTCTTCTATTCCATGCGGCGCAGTTGTAGATGTTTGCCCAACAAACAATAATCCTGTAAAATACCCTACACTTAATACGATCACAAAAGCACCTATAAATAGTTTTATCTCTTTAGGAAAAGTATGTATTAAGCCGTGTAGTTGCATTAAATAACTTCCTTTTGATGTAGAATTTTCATACTTTTCAGTAGGTTACTGATAGCGTTTGTCATAGATCTAACAGAAATAGTAGCGCCAGATATAGCATCTACATTTTCACCAAATTTAACATCATCATTTTTTGACTTACCAATAAATTGTTTTAACCATCGTTTACTTCCTATTTCTCCTCCATACTCCTCACGATAAATCAATACTTTTGAAGTAGCAATCACAAAGTCCTTATCAAAAATCACTAAATAATCAAAAGTAGCTGTCTTACTAGGTGCATTTCCTATATAGGCATATCCTAAAAGTCCATCACTACCAGAAATGCTTAATAAATTTTCTTTTCCGAATTCAGCTTTAACTAATGCATTATCAACATCAGAAATCTTAACAACTGCGGTAGAAAAATCTTCGGTATCAAAATAAGAGGTAATCTCTTTAGTTACTTTTTTTTGGATTTTATCAGAATGCTTCCCACTAAAAGAGACTATTATAAATAATATTATTGGTAAAAATGTAAATCGTGCATTTAATTTCATATTACAAAAGTATTTAAAACTACTTATCAATCAAGCAAAAATCCAGCCAAATATTTTTAACTATCAAACCTCATGAACTATTAACTTGATCAAAAGATATCATTACTAACCTTGTTTTTTTTAGAACCAAACACCGACTCCAAAATTCAATTGATCATCTACATTGTCTCCTGACAATGCATTATCTCTAAACTGATAATCTCCCTTTACCACTACACCAGGAGCAATATGATAACTTAATCCAGTAGTAATATCTGTTTTATTAAAAGCATCATTTCTCTCTATAACTTCTGTTTTTGCGTGTGTATCATATTGCTCGTATCGTACGAATCCAAAAAGTTTTTGCTTTTTATCCATGGGTAAAAGATTATAAGCTCCTTCTGCATACCACCCCATTAACGCACTACCTAGACTTTGATTGGTTAATGTATTATACGCTTCTGTATCTGATAGCGCAGCATACACAAATTGTCCCCTTGCTGTGAATCTCTTATATGCATAACGCGCATCAAATCCTACCATAGAAATTCCAATATTGGCTCCCTCTAATTCTTCTAATTCATCAGCCGCTTGCGTTTTACCATAGTATCCGGATAACCCAAGACGTAATCCTGTAAATCCATAATAATCTAGTTTTGCAGAAAATGTAGGACTATCAATCGTGGATTGTATGGCTTTCTGGCGACCATCACGTAATCCATTATCGCCTTGTAAAAACGAAGTGATACCCCCAGAGCCATCTGATTCTATAGATTTAAACCCATTAAATACATAGGCCTGATATCCTAAAGAAATATCATTGAATCGACCATTAACTCCTACTCCTATTTCTCTCCAGGTAGATGGTATAATTACTCTATCCACCATGGGACGCTCTACTCCATTAAAGGTTGTAGGTTCGTGAAATTCATTTATAATTCCCATAGGGACCAACATCAACCCTCCTCGTAAGTTTACATTATCCGCAACATTATAATTCACAAAAGCCTGTTCTACAAATACTTGATTTACATGCTCAAATTCTATTTCTGTTACAAATTGTACCTGATCATTAAATCTGTATCCAAATAATAAAACCAATCGTTGTATATCTAATTCACCATTATTACCTTCAGGTTGATTATATAAAACTTCACCATAAGCACCTACCGTTACCGATTTGCCATAATTACCAGAAAGAATACGTTGCGCTGAGTTAATTTGTTTTTGAGGGTCTAATTGAATAGAATCTTGAAGGGTCTGCGCAAAACTTGTAATAGTAATGAACATAAAAAGTAACGGAAGTTTGTTTTTCATTCTTATTTAGACTTAATACAAATAATTATTTCATTTTGATGCAAATATAATATTCAAGAGATACTTGACAAATTTTATTTATACCAAATCTAAATATATATTGATTTTCAACAATTAATAGCTTTTAAAGCAATGATTTTATTCAATACTTAGCACTCAATTGTCTATCAAAAATCTTTTGTTCTTTATCTAAAGTAAAGGCTATTTTTTTATAGAATTCATGGCTCTCTCTTCTCAAAGCATTACATCTGACCCTAATTTTCATGCACCTTCTCTCCTGCCCCCAATTCATAACACTTTCTACAAGCTTACGTGCGATACCATTATTTCTAAAATCTCTTTCAACGATTAACCCTCCGATTTCAACAAATGGATCAGATTCAACTCTTAACGAATAGAATCCATGAATCCAACCGATTACCTTCTTTTGGTTTATTGATACAAACACACAATGCCCATCATTATTTAAAATTGTAAGTAACCTGTTTTTTGTGATATTACTATCTGATGGATATCCTAATTGGCCCGAAAGCTTAGAGATTGCATCTGCGTCTGTAATCTTTGCATTTCTTAAAGAAAATTTCATTTATCAAAAAACATTTAGCTATTTTCTTACTACTACTAAAAAAATTAAATGTGGATACTATAATTAATTAACTATTTAAATTTCTTTAATGATATGAGGTAAAAATTTTTGTAGCTTCATTATGAGAAGATTCGAAACTCATCATACGTACATTGGTATCCGCTTTTTCTGAGGTAAAATAAGAAAGCATTCTTTCTGTTGGCATATTACCTGTTAGTTCATCTTTTGCCATAGGGCAGCCTCCGAAACCTTGTATAGCACCATCAAATCTTCTGCATCCTGCCTTGTACGCCGCATTTACCTTCTCATACCAAGTAGTAGGTGTTGTATGCAGATGTGCTCCAAACTCAATTTCAGGGTATTTGGGGATCAAATTCGCATATAAATACTTAATAATATCTGGAGTAGAAGTACCTACCGTATCTGATAAAGATAAAATCTGTACGCCCATAGCACTCAGTTTCTCTGTCCAATTACCTACAATATCCACATTCCAAGGGTCTCCATATGGGTTCCCAAACCCCATAGATAAATAAGCAACTACTGCCTTATCATTTTTATCAGCTATAGATAGAATTTCTTCTAATATATCTACGGATTCTTCAATCGTTTTATGTGTATTACGCATCTGGAAATTTTCTGAAATCGAAAAAGGATATCCCAGATAATCAATTTCTTTATGTTTCACAGCATCTGTAGCACCTCTAACATTGGCGATGATGGCTAATAACTTACTATGAGTATTAGATAAATCCAGTCCTGCTAATACCTCAGCAGTATCAACCATCTGCGGAATCGCCTTAGGAGAAACAAAACTTCCAAAATCTATTGTATCAAATCCACAGCGCAATAAAGATTGAATATACTGAATTTTCTTTTTTGTAGGAATAAAATCCTTAATACCCTGCATCGCATCTCTGGGACATTCAATAATTTTTATTTTTTCACTCATGTAAGAACTTTACTTCTAATAAGAAATCCAATTGAAGATATAAAAATAGGGTTATTTTTCTGAAAGAAGAATAAAAATTCCAATTCCGATAAATACAATAATTTGAAGATATTTTAGAAATACTCCAATACCAGAATTCTTCTTCACATAATCTGATATAGCACCTGCCAAAAGTGCAATTAAGCTAAAAACAATAAACGATACGAGAATAAACAGTAACCCCAGAACATAAAATTGAACCACACTGTTTATTGTTGTACTAAATAAAAAGCCCGGCAGAAAAGCTAAAAAGAAAATAGAAACTTTAGGATTTAAGACATTCATCATAAAACCTTGTTTATATAATTGCCATATACTTTTCTTTACAATGGTAGTTTCAGAAAGCTGTATACTCGCATTACTTTTCCAAACTTTATATGCTAAAAAAAATAAATAAAAGGCTCCTATTAATTTGATCAGAAAGAACAACAGCTCACTCTGTTTAATGATTGCAGAAATGCCAAACGCAACTAATGTAGTATGTATGACACATCCTGACATAAGACCTGCTATGGTTGCCAATCCATATTTTTTGCCATACACAATGCTTTGCATCAGTACATATATATTATCTGGTCCAGGAGAAATAGATAAAATAGCGGTAGCTACTACAAACGTGTAAAGAATGTCTGCATTCATTATTCTTTATAACTATTTTGCAAAATACATTACTAAAAACTTGATCCCTACAAAATTATAAACTTTTTGTAAGGATTTCTTTATTGATCGCTTTGATCAAAGCCGGACCTTCATAAATAAATCCTGTATAAATCTGTACCAAACTTGCTCCTGCCGCTATCTTTTCTAATGCATCTTTTGCAGAATGAATCCCTCCCACACCAATAATTGGAAACCCTCTACCACTTTTCTTAGAAAGATATTTAATAACTTCTGTACTTCTGTTCTTTACAGGCTGCCCACTCAGACCTCCTTGACCAATGCTTGTTAATTGCTCCTCAGAAGCTTTTAATCCATCCCGTATCGTAGAAGTATTACTAGCAATTACGCCATCAAGATTGGTTTCTGAAACTAATGTTATAATCTCATCCAGCTGCGTTGTATTAAGATCAGGTGCGATCTTTAAAAGAATAGGTTTTTGATTTTCAAAAGTATCATTTGCCTGTTGAACTGCTTTTATTAATTCCTCCAGATATTCTTTATCATTTAACTTGGCATGGCTTCCTACATTAGGGCAACTTACATTCAGTACAAAATAATCTACATAGGGATGAAGTGCTTTAAAGCACTCCAGATAATCCGTAGTATAATTTTCTGGAGCAGTATCTGTATTCTTTCCTATATTACCTCCAATAATAAGTCTGCCTTTATTTTTTTTGAGTTGATTAATTGCTGCTTCCAGCCCTTCATTATTGAACCCCATCCTATTGATAATACCCTGATCCTCTTTTAACCTAAATAAGCGTTTTTTAGGGTTTCCTTCCTGCCCTCTGGGGGTTACAGTTCCGATTTCTATAAATCCGAATCCAAAATTTGCCAATTCGTTGTATAAAACAGCATTCTTATCAAATCCTGCTGCTAATCCCACTGGGTTTTTAAACTTCAAACCAAAAACCTCACGCTCTAAACGTTTATCATTGACCTGATACAAACTTCTAAAAATGGATGAAATAAAAGGAATTTTAGATACAATTTTAATCATTCTAAAGGTGAAGTGATGTATTGTCTCTGGATCATAATTGAATAAAACAGGTCGAATTAATGACTTATACATGGAGAAATTCTTTTGGTGTGTAAAAATAAGCCTTACTACGTTCTAATAAAAGTGTATTAAAATGTATTTTTGAATACTACAGATTGAAAAAACACATTGCTATGATTTCAAAAAAACACATCATTGATAGATTTGTTAGTTACGTAACCATTGATACAGAAAGTGATCCCAATAGTGAAACGACTCCCAGTTCAGAAAAACAATGGAAGCTCGCCAATATGTTAGTAGAAGAGTTAAAAAACATTGGTTTATCAGATGTTTCTATTGATGATAATGCATATATCATGGCTACGCTGCCATCCAATGTAAACTATACATTACCTACTATTGGTTTTATATCACATTTTGATACAACTCCAGATTTTACAGGTGCAAATGTACAGCCACAAATTATTGAAGTTTATGATGGAAAAGACATTATTCTGAATGCCAAAGAGAATATTATTTTATCTCCGGAAATTTTTGATGATCTTAAGCAATATAAAGGACAAACATTAATAACAACCGATGGCACTACATTGCTAGGCGCCGATGATAAAGCAGGTATTGCCGAAATTATTTCTGCTGTAGAATATCTTATACAACACCCAGAAATAAAACACGGAAATATACGGATTGGATTTACTCCTGATGAAGAAATAGGAAGAGGCGCACATAAATTTAATGTAGAAAAGTTTGGAGCCGATTGGGCATATACAATGGATGGAAGCCAAATAGGGGAATTAGAATACGAAAACTTTAATGCTGCCAGTGCTGTTGTCACCATACAAGGTAAAAGTGTGCACCCTGGATATGCCAAAGGAAAAATGATTAACAGCATGTATATTGCAGAGGATTTTATTAGTTCTATACCCAGACTAGAAACTCCAGAACACACAACAGATCGACAAGGCTTTTTTCATCTACACGCGATGCAGGGAGATGTAGAGGAAACTAAGTTACATTATATTATCAGAGATCATGACAAGGAACATTTTGAGGCGAGAAAAGATGTAATGACAAAACTGGCCGCAGAGATTAATACTCAACACGGAAAAGATCTCGTTGATGTAGTTATTAAGGATCAGTATTATAATATGCGTGAGAAAGTAATACCTGTAATGCATATTGTGGATCTTGCCGAAAAAGCTATGCAGTCTATTGGTATTAAACCTATTATAAAACCAATTCGTGGAGGTACAGATGGCTCACAGTTAAGCTTTATGGGGTTACCTTGTCCTAATATTTTTGCCGGAGGTCATAATTTTCATGGAAGATACGAATATATACCTGTAGAGAGTATGATCAAAGCTACCGAAGTTATTATTAAAATTGCGGAATTAGCAGCTAAAAAATAAAATTACTATTTTTCATTATTTCTCTACTTTCATTAATTTCTATCTATAGTCTAGAGATCAAATAACTAAGAAGCATTGTTAATAACTGTAGACCTATGTTAGATTTTTAAATCTTTCATTAAAAAAATTAAACATGCAAACTACAGAAAATGCAATTGATGGTATTGTATCAAGCACAACAGAAAATAGAGGAACTATTATGAATTCCTTAGGAGGTTCTTGTAACTGTCTTACAGACATTTCAAAACCAAACTGAAATCATCCCTAATGGTTCAATTACAGCTGGTACGATTACTATCCTCACAATTATTGGAAACCTAAGAGTAGATATGCCTTTTGGCATCCAATATGGAGCTGATATCGAAAAAGCTAAGAAAATCATATTCAATGTTTTAAAAACAGATACTAAAATAATGAATGAACCGTCACCAAGAGTTGTAGTAAACAATTTAGGGACAAATGGTGTAGAGCTTTTAGCACTGCCTTATGCTACTTGCAATAACTATTGGGATGTGTGTTATTGGGAATACCAGACAACATATTGTAGAAGCACTCGGAAAAGAAGGCTACGCTGCTCCACTACCTCAACGAATTGTTACTATGAAAAGCTAAGAATAATTACTTTAAAAAATGGGATTATAAAAAAAGCGCCCTACAAAAATGTACGGCGCTTCCTTATGATTTTTAGTGGCTTTTTATTATTTCTTTTTCTCAGTCGCTGGAGGTGCATTCAATTTCTGACTCATCTCCAAAGAGATTGATGACTTATCAAATGTTAACTTACCTGCTCCTGTTTCTATAATAATAGCATTATTTTTTTCACTGAAGTCAAAAACTTTACCATGAAGACCGCTTTTTGTTATAATGCGATCTCCTTTTTTTAACTCTGCAGCAAATTTTTTCTCCTTTTTAGCCTTTTGCATTTGTGGACGTATCATAAAAAAATACATCACCACAAATATTAAAAGTATAAAAGGTAATTGTCCTTGAAAAATTTCCATAAAAATTATTACTTCTGCTTAGCTACAGGAGTTCCGTCAACTGGCTTTGCCTTTGGAGTTACCTGCGCTTTTATTTTAATAATTTCCTTCCCTGCTTCTGTATTAGCAGTAATTGTAACCTGCTTACTTTGCGAATTAGGCTTCCCGTTAGAATTAAATTTAACTAACATTTGTCCTTCTGCTCCAGGAGCGATAGGATCTTTAGAATAACTTGGGACTGTACATCCACAGCTTCCTTTTGCATTCACAATAACAAGAGGTGCTTTACCTGTGTTTGTAAATGTAAATGTATGCTCTACAACATCACCTTCATTGATATTACCAAAATCATGCTCAGTTTCTGCAAAAGTCATTACAGGGAATTCTGTTTGTTTTGCATCATTACCAGAAGCTATATTTTGTGCATTTAATTCTGTAGTTGTTTCTGCAACTGTTTCACTTGCTTCTTCATTAACTTTTTCTGCTGATTTTTCATTCTTACATGACACAAAAGTCATTGCAAAAACACCAGCTAAAATTAAGATTCCTTTTTTCATTACTTAGGTTTTTAATTAATTGAGGGTTAAAAATACTACTTTTTTTAATTACATAAGTCCTCGGCCAACTTTATTTAAGCTACCATTTTTCTGATATTCTTTTGATATCTTATCAAGAATACCATTTATAAATATACTACTCTTTGGAGTACTATATTCCTTTGCAATCTCTAAATATTCGTTAATTGTTACTTTTACTGGTATTGATGGGAATTTCTGAAACTCACAAATCGCCATTTTAATGATCGCTTTATCCAATTCTGCTATTCGATCCTTATCCCAATTAGGAGTTCTCCCCTCTATTTCTTTAGAAAATATTGTATCGTTAAGGATGGTTTTTCTAAAAATATCTTTAGCAAATTGTTTATCATCTATATCTTTATAAAGCTGTGGTAATGCCATAGTCTCTGTATGTCCCGCTTTTATCTTTTTAATCATCTTGATAATACCGGTATTTACTATTGGTAGATCATCCACCCAGGTAAGTCTTTTATCCTCTATATACTCATATAGCTTATCATTGGGCGCGATAATTTCTTTAAAAACTGCAATTACAAAATCCTTATCCTCTTTAAAAGTAGTGGTTTGTGTACTCATATATGAAGCGTACAATTCACTTTCTTTAATTGCAGTCCATAAAATTTTTACATATTCATCATCTAGATGCCAATAATTCAGATTCTTTTTTTCGACGCCTCCTTTAATTTCTTCATTCTTTTTCAGCAAAAGTAAAACCTGATTATTGATAAATTTTTCATTTGGATCTTTATCTTCAGAGGTTGCTAAGTACTTTTTCTGACTTCTTTCTAAAAAATCAGCTGCGTGATTCCTTATTTCTATTAAAAGTTGCAGATTTATAAGAAATAAATCATACATCTGTTCGATACTGAAAAGTAAAAACTTCTCTTCTTTATCCAGATTTTCACTCTGAGTCTGCTCCATTGCATAGAGAGACTGCATTACTTTAACTCTTATATGTCTTCTGCTTAACATAGAATAAAATTACAAAGAACTATTATATTAATTATATATAAAAAAAGGACAAAAACGTTGATCGCTTTTGTCCTGCAAAAATACTATTATTTTTAATCTACATACGGTAAAACTGCTTTTTTATAATGTAATTATTGCTTTTTCCCGGCAGCTATTCTTTCCTCAGCAATACTAAGGGCTGCAGCATTTGTAGTCATAGTTGTTGCCTTTGCTTTATGTAAAATATCTAATGTTGTATTATAAATATTCTCTGTTTTCTTCATGATTTGATCTCTACCATATCCTTCTATCTCTGCATACACATTAATAATACCTCCTGCATTGATTAAAAAATCTGGAGCATATACAATTCCTTTCTCTTGTAATCGTATTCCGTGAATGCTTTCATTTGCTAATTGATTATTAGCCGCTCCCGCAATAATTTTCACATTCAACTTATCAATTGTTTCATTATTAATTGTTGCACCCAGTGCACATGGTGCGTAAATATCTGCGGTTTCTGTATATAAATCTTTTCCTTTATATATATCTGCACCATATTTTGCACTAACGACCTCCAACCTATCTTTATTGATATCACCTATAACAACCTGTGCTCCTTCTTCTGAGGCTAACCTAACTAGTTCCTCTCCTACATGACCAATTCCTTCTATCAATATTTTTTTCCCCTCTAGTTGATCATTTCCATATACAAATTTAGCAGAAGCTTTCATACCCATATACACCCCGTATGCAGTTACAGGAGATGGATTGCCTGCTCCTCCTTTTGATTCAGATATTCCTGTAACGTAAGGAGTAACCTCTCTTACAGTATCCATATCTGATGTTTCCATTCCTACATCTTCTGCTGTGTAATAAGTACCACCCAGTGTATTGACAAATGCACCAAACCTTCTCATGAGATCGGGAGTTTTCATAGTTTTAGGATCGCCTATGATCACTGCTTTTCCGCCACCCAGATTTAAACCTGTAATCGCAGCTTTATATGTCATTCCCCTTGATAACCTAAGCACATCATTTAATGCATCCCATTCCGTAGCATAATTGTACATTCTTGTACCACCTAATGCGGGTCCTAAAGTTGTGTTATGCACACCAATTATTGCCTTTAATCCTGTATCTTTGTCATGACAAAAAACTACTTGTTCGTGATCATTAAAAGAAAGTTGACCAAACACAGGAGCTTCTTTTTTAAGTTGATTTGCAGATAGTACTTCAGTTATCATTTTTCGCGATTTAAAATATTAAAATTACACAATGTTTAAAATACGGCGCTAAAATAGTGATTTTTTATGGAATTTTTATTTTAAACTATTTAATTTTACGAATTCATCAATTTATTAATTTTCAATAAGCTAATTTTATGCGTGCATTACGCCATTTAAACAAATATTTTTTAAAATATAAATTCCGACTTCTTACAGGTATTTTTATTACGATTATTGCCAGGATTTTTGCTATTGCGGTTCCTAAATTTGTTGGAGACTCTGTTGATGTGGTAGCCCAATACATTAATAAAGATATTACTGATATAGCAATTGTAAAAACCGGATTAATCACCAATATCCTTTTAATACTTGGCTCTGTATTAATTGCTGCCTTTTTCACTTTTCTAATGCGTCAAACTTTTATCGTAGTATCCCGATATATTGAATTTGATCTTAAAAATGAAGTATTTGCTCATTATGAAGTATTATCACTTAATTTTTACAAAAAAAATCGTACTGGAGATTTAATGAATCGCATTAGTGAGGATGTCTCAAAAGTAAGGATGTATGTAGGTCCAGCACTTATGTATAGTGTTAATACTGTTACTCTGTTTGTTGTTGTTATTGGTTACATGATTAGTATTGCGCCAGAATTAACCCTATATACAGTTACACCGCTCCCTATCCTATCTATATCTATTTATAAGCTAAGTGTTGCTATTCACAAAAGAAGCACGATTGTACAAGTGTTTTTATCTAAACTTACCACCTTTACTCAAGAATCTTTTAGTGGCATTTCTGTGATAAAAGCTTACGGGATAGAATCGCAAACCTTAAAAAACTTCACTGAGTTATCTAATCAGAGTAAAGAAAAAAATATAAACCTCGTTAAAGTACAAGCACTTTTCTTTCCATTGATGGTGCTGCTTATAGGGATTAGCAATACCCTTGTTATTTATATTGGAGGGCAACAGTTTATTGATGGCACTATACAAGATCTGGGAGTTATTGTAGAGTTTATAATTTTTGTCAATATGCTTACTTGGCCAGTTGCTACGGTAGGCTGGGTTACCTCTATTGTACAACAAGCAGAAGCGTCTCAGCTGAGAATCAATGAATTTTTAAGCCAAGAACCAGAAATAACTAACAGCACACACACCAAAACACCAATTATTGGAAATATAATTTTTGACAAGGTATCTTTTACTTATGACGACACTAATATTACTGCTTTAAAAGATGTCAGTTTCGAAATTAATTGCGGACAGACGATTGCTATTATCGGAAAAACAGGATCAGGAAAATCAACCATACTAGATCTTATAGGTCGCTTATATGATGTATCAAGAGGTGAAATAAAGATAGATAACACTCCTATTAGCACCTGCAATCTTACGAACCTTAGAGAAAGTATAGGATATGTACCTCAAGATGCATTTCTTTTCAGCGATTCTATCAAAAATAATATTAAGTTTGGTAAAGAAAATGCGACCGATGAAGAAATTATTGAAGCCGCTAAAAACGCCGTTGTTCATGAGAACATAGAAGGATTTAGTAAAGGATATAATACTGTACTTGGCGAAAGAGGAATTACACTCTCTGGTGGTCAAAAACAAAGAGTTTCCATAGCTCGAGCCATTATTAAAGAGCCTTCTATTTTACTTTTTGATGACTGTCTGTCTGCTGTAGACACAGAAACTGAAGAACAAATTCTCAATAATCTCCATAAGATTTCTAAAAATAAAACTACTTTTATCGTCAGTCATCGCATTTCTACTGCCCGTAATGCAGATAAAATTATTATTCTGGAGGAAGGCAAAATCACCCAACAAGGCACTCATAATCAACTAATAGACACAGAAGGATACTACAAAGATCTATATTTAAAACAGCTTAGCGAAAAAGAAATTTGATATTTTGTTGTGCGATTAACATTTTTTTTAGATTTTTGATTCTTTCATATAGATTAAATTAATTTAGAAAATAAGGATTATGAGTGATAATGAAATGTTGGAGAAAGAAGAAATTTTCTCAAAGGTCTTGAGAGCAGGAAGAAGAACCTATTTCTTTGATGTAAGATCAACAAAAGCAGGGGACTACTACCTTACTATTACTGAAAGTAAAAAATTCACTAATGATGATGGATCTTTCCATTACAAAAAGCACAAAATTTACTTGTATAAAGAAGATTTTGTAGGATTTAGTGAAATACTTAGTGAAATGACTGATTTTATTGTCAATGAAAAAGGTGAAGAAGTAATCAGTGAAAGACATCAGAAAGACTATCAAAAGACATACGAGCAGGATACTGAAGAAAAAATTGGACAAGATAAAATAGGTGCATCTACAGAAAGCTTTACAGACGTAAGTTTTGATGATATATAATTATTTTATACTCATCAAGTGTCTGCATTTAAGTCACGTCAATAGAGCTGAATCTATAAATAAAAACCGCTTCAATATTTGAAGCGGTTTTTATTTATAGATCTATTGTTTTATCTTTTTATTTTTTTCCAAACATTTTCTGAATAACCCACGCAGGGCCTATCAAAAGATACTGAAGATCTTTTATGAAAGAAGGTTTTTTCCCTTCCAGTTTATGTCCATAAAACTGACCAATCCATGCAACCACAAAAATTGCAATTGACGCCATCCATAAAGGAACGTACAGACCTAAATAATAATTGCCAACAATACACAAAGCAGAAAAAACAGTAATTTGTAATGCCATTTTTATAGACAATCGTATATAAAAAATCACTGCTAATATCAGAACAATAAAAGCCCAATTTTCTATAAGTGGATTTGATCCAGGAATAAGAGAAGCTAAGAATCCACTTGGGATACTCATTAATAAACCTACGACAGAAAAAACAATTGCCGGAACACAAACAAAATGAATCGCAATATTCGTCTTATTTTGATGACTTACTGCATATTCGCTAAACCAGTTTTCTAAAGTTTTCATTAATTTTTAATTTTTTTACTATTAGCCTAGATAAGCTAAAGAGTGTTATACATTTGGGGTGTTAATCATATTTTTACTGTAAATAGACAAACAATTACTATTCAATAACATACAAGTAATTATTTACTGTAAAAAGTAAAATGCAAAGATAGTATTTTTTAGATTGACATAAAATCAGTCTTACTAATTATTATAATATATCACTTATACACTACTTAAACTATACTACAAAATCTGAAATCAATAAAAACCCAACCTTCTTTTCTGCGTTTTCAACATATTTTTTAATTAATTTGATATGAAAATTGTACTTTGCAGATTGTAAATATATGCTTATGGCAAAGACATCATCTAATATGTTGCCGCTGGGTACAGTGGCTCCTGATTTTAATCTGATTAACACAATAACCAATAGTCATACTTCATTATCTGATGTAAAAGGTAGTATAGCGACTGTTGTCATGTTTATCTGCAATCATTGTCCATTTGTCATCCATGTGAATGAAGAAATTGTACGCATAGCCAATGACTACAGGGTGCAGGGATTCGGTTTTGTAGCGATTAGCAGTAATGATGTGGAGAATTATCCTCAGGATTCTCCAGAAAACATGTTAAGAACAGCGCAAGAAAACAAATATCCATTTCCATATCTTTATGACAAAAAGCAAGAAGTAGCAAAAGCATATGACGCTGCTTGTACTCCTGATTTTTATCTTTTTGACACAAAGCTAAAACTTATATACAGAGGACAGTTAGATGACTCCAGACCAGGTAATGGAATACCGGTAAATGGTAGAGACTTACGACAAGCGCTGGACGCTGTGTTAAGCAACAAAAGAGTCTCAGAATTACAAAAACCAAGTATCGGTTGTAATATAAAATGGAAATAACAACTACCTTTATTCTATTTTTCTATAGAATGATAGATCAGAAGATAGATTTTGTAAATCTTTAAGAACCAACTCATATTCATTTATTGATTCGATCTTATATTTATACATATACTCATCATTAGGAGATGAACAGTACATTGTACCATCTTTAATAGTAACTTTTAAACGCTTTAAGAATTTTCCGTTTCTAAAATTAAACCGTATTGTCTCATCAAACACCATATGTTCATCTGTAGACTGAGTGTTCACCCATTTTCCTTGTAGTGCTTTATATGTATTTTTATTCTTAAACTTATTGTCTAATAATGGCTTAATGCGCATGCTATATTCAACAAATTCTTCTTCCGGTTTTTGACCTTCAACAGGACTTCCTGTAACTTCCTTTTTAATCTCCTCACCATTATTAAAATAATGCTTAGTTTCAAATTTCATAAATGAATTGGCATAATCCATAACCACTTTACCCTGATCATTTTTCATTTCCATGTATTGCTTCTGCCTATAGTTAACATAGATTAACTGATCATTTGCGAAGTAATAAACCGTGATGATCATAGCATTATGCATTCCCATCTTTTTTACGATTTTTTTTAATCGTTCATGTTCATAATATCCAATAAGTTCTGCTCCATGATCGACCATGTGATCGAGGAATTCTTCAGCATCCAGTGATATCTCTTCGGATTCTATAAAACTATCAATAATCTCTACTTGATCAAAAATAGTATTCAAAACTTCCTCCTCTTGTGCAAAAGAGCTTGTAACAAAAAAACATGTTAAAAAAATTGTTAAGATCAATTTCATATTTATTCGTAATTAAGTATTAATATAACTATACATATACGAAAAGGGGCGAGCAAATATCGGTATATTGATTTAAAAAGTCAATAATTTAACCAATAGTTCTCATCATTAACATAATGGTTACGAATAAGATAAAAAAAATAATGGTAATTGACGAAAAACCGAGACAACCTAATAAATATATAGAATATCCACAAAAAAAACCGTTGAAATGTATTCAACGGCTTTCTTAATAAAAACTTTAAGAGGTCAGTAGTTAGTTGCATATAATTTGCTTTTGATATACTTTTTCCTTGCTGACCATTTTCGTTATTAAATTGTTGAATATAGTTGCTTTGCTTTGAGAGCGGTTTATTCTAAAACAAAATTCATTAAAATATCTATTTAAGTTGAAATCACTCACCCAAGAATATGTGGTTCTTATCCAAGCTTTTATTTGATGAATCATTGTGTGTAGAGCTTTAAAATTAAGTCCTTTGTTACTTTCAATTTGGGTAATATCATACGCTTTTGCAATAGGTCTATATCCTCTCCATTTATCGGTTGTTACGTGTGCTGATCTACTGATATTATTGACAAATATGTATTGTAATGACCGTGCGGAGAAATCCTCTATTCTCATAGCATACATCCTTTTGACTTTGCCCTCTTTAGTAAGCTGCACAGCGGTTATGGCTTTCTTTTTCTTTGCCTTATAGCTACGTCCTATTTTTCCTTGTTCTACTCCACCCAATACAAACTCATCAACGTGTACCTTGCCATCCATTGGATGATTGCCACTGGATTCCATTGCTTCACGAACTTTGAGCATAAACAAACGGGCTGTCTTCTCGGTTACACCATATCTTGTTCCCATATAACTTGCGGAAAGGCTTTTTGTACTGGTGGCCATCTCAAAACAAACAAAAAACGCCTTTCGTAAACCAAATTTTACTTTGTGAAATAAGGTGTTAGCTGTTGCTGATTCAGTATGAGAGCAAACATTGCAGGTCCTTGAGAAATCCTTTCGCTTTTGACTAGCTTTATGGTTGCATTTTACACACTGATAACCTTCTTTCCACTTAATATCTGATAAATATTCCTTACAATCTGAATCACTTTTGAAACGATCAGAGAACTCTAGAAGGTTTTGACCCTTGAAAACATCCATAAATAAACTATTTTAGTACCTTAAAGATATGTATTTAAATACTGACCTCTATAAACTTTTTTTATCTATAAAGTTTATTTTACATCCATTAATTCTACATCAAAAACTAAGGTAGCATTTGGTGGAATAACACCTCCCGCACCCTGAGCACCATATCCAAGGCTTGGAGGGATTACAAAACGTGCCTTGTCCCCTACTTTCAATAAAGCAATTCCTTCATCCCATCCTTGAATTACATTCCCCATACCTAATGGGAAATCTATGGGCTGATTACGCTTGTAAGAGGAATCAAAAACGGTACCATCGATCAGGCTACCTTTATAGTGAACAGACACTGTTTTTCCATTCTCCGCTTGCAATCCAGTTCCTTCTTGTATTATTTTATAACGCAATCCGCTATCTGTAGCATCAAAACCAGCTGACAATTCATTCAGTACATCAGCTTCTTTTTTCATTGCTGCTGCTTCGCGTTCAGCTTTTCCTCCATTAAATTGTCTAAAACTTTCTACAGCGTTAAAGCTTTCTGCATCAGCACCAACTTTTACTATCTCCAAAGAATCGACAACATCACCTTGCTCAATACTATTTACCACATCTAACCCCTCTACAACTTTACCAAATACCGTATGCTTACCATCTAACCAATCTGTAGCAATATGTGTAATAAAAAACTGACTTCCATTAGTTCCTGGTCCGGCATTAGCCATAGATAAAACTCCAGGACTATCATGTTTTAAATCAGGATGAATTTCATCATCAAAATTATAGCCAGGTCCACCAGTTCCATTTCCGGCAGGATCTCCTCCCTGAATCATAAAATCAGCTATTACCCTATGAAATTTTAGTCCATCGTAATAAGGATTCCCTTGTGGAACAGCTTTATTTTCCATATTCCCCTCTGCTAAAGCTACAAAGTTACCTACCGTTCCTGGTGTCTTTTTGAATTCTAAATTAACTAAGATTGTCCCTTTTGTTGTATTAAATTTTGCGTATAATCCGTCTTGCATAACAGCTCTTTTTTTTACTTTTAAATTTTTAAGTTGCAAAGATAGTTAATTGTAAATGTTTTATTTAATGAAACTATTTTTTTTAAAACCTCTTTTAGCAAAAAGATCCCTACACAATAAACCTTCATTTTATAAGTATCAATTAATTACAAGAAAGAACTATAATAAAACTACTGACTACTCGTAATGCAAGACACTTAGTGTTTTAAACGTTTTTACACAAAGATCTAACCTTGAAAAAAAAAGCTATATTTGCCTTTTCACAAAAGTCAGTCATCAATGAAATCATTTTTTTGTTTTATAGTAGTTCTTTTTTTTATTTCTATTGGCAACGCTCAGAGTATTTATGAAGCAGGTTATTTTATTGATAATAATGGAACCCGAAAGGAATGTCTTATAAAAAAGTTAGCCTGGAGAAACAATCCTACAGAATTCGAATGGAAACGAACGATTTCTTCAAGTCCTAAAACAGAAGTGATAGAAGATGTTAAAGAATTCGGAGTAGGTGAAGAATTTGTGTTCAAAAGATATATTTTAGAATTTGATCTTAAAGGTGACACCGTGGGCAGGTCATCAAAATCAGAGGATCCTAACCTGACGATCAGAAAAATATTCCTGAGAGTTATCTTAAAAAGTAAAACAACACTTTATCAATACTCAGAAAACGACGTACATCGATTCTTTTATACTGATAAAAAAACCTTATATCCGGAACTGTTAATTTATAAAGTATATTATACACTTGATGAAACTAAAAACCCAGGAGAAAAAATAATACCTCAGGAAAACAATACATTTAGAGAACAATTACAAAAACATATACGTTGTAAAGATCAGGATCCGTCAAAAGTTACATATACACAGAGAGATTTAAAAAAATATTTTAAAAGGTATAATGAATGCAGAGGAAACAAGATTGAATTTATTATTCGTAAAAAAATTAATCAAACAAAAATAGGGATTGTTGGTGCTGCAGACTTAATAAGTTTCTCGCACCCCTCTCCAATCAATGGTAGCTCTGCTGATGTCGTATATGATCAAACTTTTGCTCCTAGATATGGAGTTTTTATAGAAACATTCATACCTTTTTCTAAAGTCGACTTAAGCTTCTTCTTAGAATCTACCTATAGATCATTCTCCATGAAAGGAGAAGATACTTCCATCTCTAATAGCGAATTTAATATAGATTACTCGAGTGTTAATATTGCTTTTGCACCAAGATTTCATATATATTTAAGTTCAAAATTTGAACTTTTTCTTGAAGGAGGAGTTACAGTAGACATTGATCTTGGATCTGAATCTTCTGCTTTAAAAGATTTGCAAAACACTACTAATAATTATTTTTACGGAGGTGGTTTTGGTTCTGGAAGATTTAAATTGGGATATCGCCAATATACTAGCAAAAATATATCAAAAACAACTATTTTACCAGAATCAGATCTTACTGCATCCAGCTTGTATTTATCTATAAATATATTCTAATCAAATATATTTTAAAAAGCTACAAAAGTATAATTATTTTGGATTCATAAACACTATAGTCACTTTTCGTAATAGCGCCTATATTATAGATGTAGTATCGCTATAATATTTTAGCTTAGAACAAGTTAAATATACTAAATCAAAAAAACACTCAAATACAGAAGCAAATTGCTATAATAAAATTAATTGGCAACATCACTAATAAATTTGATGCGATATAACCGAAGTTCTTCATCATCATAATCCCCGTCAAACTCTTCAATAGCTTTATCGATCTTATCATCTTCTGCTTCCAGAAAATATTCATGAATTTCTTCTTGTTGATCTTCATCAAGAATATCATCTATCCAATACGTGATATCAAGCTTGGTACCACTAAAAACAATAGCTTCCATTTCCTTAATAAACTCAGTCATATCCATACCTTTTGCAGCAGAAATATCATCTAACGGCAGTTTACGATCTACATTCTGAATGATATATAGTTTTAATCCACTATTAGCTCCCGTACTTTTAACAACAAAGTCATCAGGGCGAAGAATTTCATTTTCCTTTACATATTTAGCAATAAATGTTACAAACTCTTTTCCATATTTCTTTGCTTTTCCTTCACCAACTCCATGTACATTTCCTAATTCTTCGATACTTACCGGATATTTTAAGGCCATATCCTCTATTGAAGGATCCTGAAAAACTACAAATGGTGGAACACCTAGTTTTTTTGCTACTTTTTTTCGTAAATCTTTCAGCATTCCTACTAGCTTTTCATCGGTGCTTGTAATGCTTGCAGATTTAGCCGTAGTAATAATAGCATCATCATTAACAGCATTAAAAACATGATCTTCTGTCATCATAAAGCTCTCGGGCTTTTTTATAAAATCTTTTCCTTTTGGTGTAATTCTTATTACACCATAGGTTTCGATATCTTTTTTTAACAAACCTGAAACTAATACCTGCCTGATCAATGCCATCCAATAGGTACCATCTTTATGTTTCCCACTACCAAAAAAAGATTGCCCGTGTGTTTTATGAGAAATTATTAATGCATTACTCTTACCTATTATAGTACTCACTAAATCTTTAGACTTATATATCTCTCCAGTTTCTTTGACAACTCCCAATAACAAAAGCACCTCATCTTTTGCTTCATGTTTCTTTTTTGGGTTGCGTACATTATCATCCATATCGGCACCATCACCATTTACACTGTCAAATTCTTCTCCAAAATAGTGAAGTATAAATTTACGTCTGGAAATAGAAGTCTCAGCAAACGCAACTACCTCTTGTAAAAGTGCATGACCAATTTCCTGCTCTGCAACAGGTTTACCACTCATGAATTTTTCTAGTTTTTCTATATCCTTATAAGAATAATATGCTAAACAATGTCCTTCTCCTCCGTCTCTACCAGCACGTCCAGTTTCCTGATAATAACTTTCAATACTTTTAGGGATATCATGGTGGATTACAAAACGTACATCCGGTTTATCAATCCCCATTCCAAATGCAATAGTAGCAACTACGACATCTGTATCTTCCATTAGAAACATATCCTGATGTCTGGCTCTGGTTTTAGCATCCAGACCAGCATGATAGGGTACCGCTTTTACTCCATTTACTTCTAGTGTTTGAGCGAGTTCTTCTACACGTTTTCTACTGAGACAATAAATAATACCACTTTTACCACTATTTTGTTTTACAAAACGAATAATATCTGCATCAACATTTTTTGTTTTAGGTCGTATTTCGTAGTATAAATTAGGTCTATTAAAAGAAGCCTTATAGGTAGTAGCATCGCTCATGGATAAATTTTTCAAAATATCTTCCTGAACTTTTGGAGTAGCGGTTGCTGTTAAGCCTACGATTGGTATATCATCGCCTATTCGTTTTATAATACTTCGTAAATTTCTATATTCTGGTCTAAAATCATGACCCCATTCGCTAATACAATGAGCTTCATCCACTGCAAGAAATGAAATTTTTTGATCTTTTAAAAAATCGACATACTCTTCCTTCGTAAGGGATTCTGGTGCTACATATAACAATTTAGTTACGCCATTTTCGATATCGTCTTTTACTCTTTTAACCTCTGATTTATTCAAAGATGAATTTAAGACATGAGCAATCCCCTCTTCTGAAGATATACTTCTAATAGCATCTACCTGATTTTTCATTAACGCAATTAGAGGAGAAACTACAATAGCTGTACCATCAAAAATTAATGCAGGTAATTGATAACAAAGTGATTTACCTCCACCAGTGGGCATTATTACAAATGTATTCTCTTTGTTCAGGATACTTTTTATAACTTTTTCCTGCAATCCTCTAAATTGACTAAAGCCAAAGTACTTCTTTAAAGCTCCTTGTAAGTCGATTTCCTTCAAACTCATTAAATTGTTTACCTTTTATATTCCAATTAAAATACACCACTAAAACCCTTTCCCCAAACAAGATTCAGTGTAATGATCTACTTATGATTCTGATAATAGGATATTAAAATTATATAATCCTTTTTACAGATGCTATTTAAAATTCATATGGTATTACATACCTTTGTATAATTAAAGATAATAAAATCTTTAATTATAACACGCAAATTTCTTAAATTTTGAACACCTACGATACTATTATTTCATTTGCAAAAAAAACCATTAACGAAGAAGCCAAAGCCATAGCCTATTTAGAGGAACTTATTGATGAAGAATTTGCAGAAGCTGTCAATACAATACATCATTCTAATGGCAGGGTTATTATTACTGGAATCGGTAAAAGTGCCATTATTGCTTCAAAAATTGTAGCGACCATGAACTCAACAGGAACTCCAGCAGTTTTTATGCATGCAGCGGATGCTATTCACGGAGATCTGGGAAGTATACTCATTGATGATATTGTTATTTGTATCTCTAAAAGTGGTAATACTCCAGAAATAAAAGTACTCGTTCCTCTAATCAAAAATTTTAAAAACACTCTCATTGGAATTACATCAAATAAAGATTCCTTTTTAGCAAAAGAAGCCGACTATATTTTACACGCATTTGTAGAAAGAGAAGCCTGTCCTAATAATCTTGCTCCTACTACCAGCACCACTGCCCAATTAGTTATGGGTGATGCTGTAGCAGTATCTTTACTACATCTTAAAGGGTTCTCCAGTAAAGATTTTGCTAAGTATCACCCTGGTGGTGCCTTAGGAAAAAAACTTTATCTCAGAGTATCCGATATTACCACAGTTAATGAAAAACCAAAAGTAGCACCAGACTCTGATATCAGCACAGTAATTGTAGAAATGACAGAAAAAAGACTGGGTGCTACGGCGGTAGTAGACGACAATAAAATTATTGGTATTATTACTGACGGAGATTTAAGGCGAATGTTAACCACCAATACCTCTTTTGATGGATTAACCGCTAAGGATATTATGTCATCTAACCCCAAAAGAATAGACCACAAAGCCCTGGCAATTGATGCATTAGACCGATTAGAGGAATATGGTATTTCGCATCTATTAGCAGAAAAAAATGGTAATTACGCGGGTCTGTTACATATTCATGATCTTATAAGAGAAGGTATTTTATGAGAAAAAATAAAATAAAGAAAGATCCACAATCCATGTCTTTTCTGGATCATTTAGAAGAATTAAGATGGCATCTTATACGAGCGACGTCTGCCGTCATGATAGCAGCAACTATAGCCTTTATTGCAAAAGAGTTTGTGTTTGATATACTCATTTTCGGGCCTAAAAAGCCAGATTTCCCAACTTATAAGGGTCTGTGTAATTTATCAAAACTTTTAGGACTTGATGAGAGTTTATGTTTTAAGGAATTACCTTTTAGCGTCCAAAGTAGAAAAGTAGCTGGTCAATTCTCAGTTCATATCTGGACCTCTATTACTGCTGGTTTTATTTTTGCATTCCCGTATGTTTTATTTGAATTTTGGAGATTTATCAGCCCTGCTATGCATATGAATGAGAAAAAATATTCAAAAGGATTCATTATTATCTGTTCCTTCTTATTTTTCTTGGGCGTTCTTTTCGGATACTATATCATTACCCCCCTATCTATTAATTTTTTAGGCGGATATCAGGTAAGCAAAGAAGTTCTTAATGAATTTGACATTGACAGTTATATTGGCTTAGTGAGAGCATCTGTTATAGCTTGTGGGTTAATTTTTGAACTTCCTGTCATCATGTTTTTCTTGGCTAAAGTAGGATTAGTTACTCCACAATTTCTTAGAAAATATCGCAAATTTGCATTGGTAATCGTTCTTATATTATCTGCTATTATTACTCCACCAGATATTGCCAGCCAAGTAATTGTGGCTATTCCAATACTTGTTTTATATGAAATTAGTATTATTATTACCAAAATAGTAGTCAGAAACCAAAATAAAAATTTAAAAAATACTACACCATGAGTGCAGCAGTAGAAGAATTTAATGCGTACAGAGAAAAAATGAACTCCCGCATTCTGGAAGACAATAATAAAATTATTAAAAGAATCTTTAATTTAGACACAAATGCTTATATGAAAGGAGCATTAGATGTAAAAACTAAAGAACTATTAGGGCTAGTTGCATCAGCAGTTTTGCGATGTGATGACTGCGTAAAATATCATTTAGAGACCTGTTATAAAGAAGGTTTCCTAAAAGAAGAGGTGGTCGAAGCATTAAGCATTGCTACATTGATAGGAGGAACCATTGTTATTCCTCATCTTCGTAGAGCCTATGAGTTTTGGGATGAACTAGAACAGTCTTCTTCTAAAGATACTGTTTTAAAAGAATAATGTACATTTACAATAACCTTATGGCAACGTCTATAAATTAAAGAAGTCTTTATACCACAATGAAATTAAAAGCGGATAACTTAATAAAAGCATATAAAGGTCGAAAAGTCGTGAAGGGAATTTCTCTAGAGGTCAATCAAGGAGAAATCGTTGGACTTTTAGGACCTAATGGAGCAGGTAAAACCACTTCTTTTTATATGATTGTGGGACTGGTGAAGCCTAACAGTGGTAAAATATCGCTCGATACTACAGAGATTACTAAATATCCAATGTATAAAAGAGCTCAAAACGGTATTGGTTATTTAGCACAGGAAGCTTCTGTTTTTAGAAAATTAAGCATAGAAGATAATATTCTGAGCGTGTTACAACTCACTAAACTTTCTAAAAAAGAACAACTTTTTAAGATGGAATCTTTAATAGAGGAATTTAGCCTGGAACATATCAGAAAAAATCGTGGAGATCTTTTAAGTGGTGGTGAACGTCGTCGTACTGAAATTGCTCGGGCTCTTGCCACGGATCCTAACTTCATACTACTGGATGAACCGTTTGCCGGAGTAGATCCGGTCGCTGTAGAAGACATACAACGTATAGTAGCACAACTCAAAAACAAAAATATTGGGATCTTAATTACAGATCATAATGTACAAGAAACATTAGCGATCACAGACAGAACATATTTGATGTTTGAAGGTAGTATCTTAAAAGCTGGTGTTCCAGAAGAATTAGCTGCTGATGAAATGGTACGTAAAGTATATCTAGGTCAAAATTTCGAACTTAGAAAAAAGAAATTAGATTTTTAGGTAAAAATTCTCCTGTTTACTAAAATTTATGAGGTCTTTTGTTGTTATGATACTCTAAATTAAGAAACATGAGTACACTTCGTAAAAACATCTGGCATTTTTTAAATGATCCTGATAAAAAATCATATGCTACAATTTTTAAAGAAGTTATATCCTTATGGATTGCTAAAAAAGAAGTTCCTAAATACTATTTTGGTAGGTTTCTCTATCGCAAAGATATGAATGCTACTAAGTTTATGTGTATGCGAGAATATTACGAAATCATTGAATCTCCCAATTTAAGATCTCCAATAACTGATACCATCTTACACAATAAACTTTCATTTAGTACTTTTTGTGAAAAACACAATCTACCAACAGCCAAAGTGATTAGTTATAATACAGGAACTCAATTCTATTACGATAATAAAAAAGTAACTATCACAACCCCTACCGAATTAGAAACCTTTTTTCTCTCAATTTTTGAGGAACAGCAAAAAGAACGTTTATTTCTTAAACTAACTGAAGGACAGCAAGGTAATGGCGCTATAATGCTACATAAAAAAACACTGTCTAAAAATAGTTCCTACATTTGGAAAATCCTAAAAGACAACTCCTACATCCATCAGGAAGTTATCAATCAACATAATGATATCAATGCTTTTTTTGACAAAGCAGCCAATACTATCAGACTAGAGACATATGTAGATAAAGCTAAAAACATACATTTTTTAGGTTGTTTCATTCGGTTTGGTGCTGGTGACGCGATTGTAGATAATGCCAGTTCTGGAGGGTTGTTTATTCCTATACATATAGAAACCGGAATCTTATTTGATCAAGCCATTACTACGCTAAAAGGAGGCGCTAAAAAATTTCTGGAACATCCTGACTCAAATATTATTTTTAAAAATTTCGAAATTCCTTTCTTTCAGCAAGTCAAAGAAGAAGTCATAAAAGCAACTACATTATTACCTAGCAGGCTTATTGGTTGGGATATCGCAATTACTCCTACGGGACCTATTTTAATAGAAGGAAATCACATACCAGGATTACTACACGGAGAATATAGCTATCACGGTTTTCTGAATAAACCAATTTTCAAAGAAATTATGGCAGAAGCAAAAGGAAAAGAGTAAATCAACTATATCATTTTAAAAACAAATCACATCTCCTGATCATTTACGTGCAATCTTTGGTGTACACGCTTCAATATCAAACTCTATATGATCAAATACAATATCAGTACTTTTTACTTCTAATTGAACTAACAGACCTCTTTTATTAATAGGATTTCTTTGGTCAAAGATAAAATTCCCGATACTATAATAAATAGGCTTGTTTTTATACTTTTCTACTGATTGGATGGTATGAGGATGATGACCTATAATTCCATCAGCTCCCGCATCAATCAATGAATAGGCTTGTTGTTTTTGAATTGTTACAGGAACTAAAGTATGCTCTGCTCCCCAGTGTAATTGAACAATAACCACAGCCGAAGGTTCTTTCTTTTTTAAATCTGTAATTTTACCCGCAATCGATTCAAATGTATCTTCACACACACAAGGCTTATCATCCAGGAAAGGCCAATTTTCTGAAGGAACCTGAAGAGATGATAGAATATAAATATTTCTGGGAATGGTTGTTATCAATTGTGGCTCACACGCTTTTTCTAAATTATGCCCAAAACCTAATGGAATCAATCCATTTTTTTGAATATTTTTATAAGTATCTACAAGACCTCTTCTCCCTTGATCCATCGAATGATTGTTAGCCATGGTAAGATGTGTTATACCATGTTCCTTTAACACTGCCAGCCATTCAGGCTCAGCTCTGAAAATAAATTTTTTGTGAATAGGTTCGTTAATTTTTGTAGCCGGGCACTCTAGGTTAGCGATTACAATATCACTTTGCTTGCAGATAGAATCTATTGATGGATCAAATAAGCTATCTACCCCTAAATGCGCTATCCGAACCCTCACTCCTCTATCCAGAAGCAAATCTCCGGCAAAAACGATTTTTGTGGTAGTAGTAGTATTGCTCATATTACAGGAACACATACAAACTAAAAATCCTATAGAAACCCATAGATATAAGGTAACAAGCAATTTAAATTGCTTTATACTTTTAGAAACTAGCATCCCGAGCTATAGAATATTTTTTCATTTGTTTCAGGCACATCAATTGGTGCAATAATCTCGGACATCCAAGATGGTATACCAGTAGCCTCATTTTTTTCCAGCATTTCCTGCCATTCTTCATCTGTTAATCTATTACCCGGAGGTAAATGAAACTCATGATACCCAAATACGGCTCCTTTTGTTATATACAAATATCCTTCGATTTCTACAATTACATAAATATCATTTACATTACCTGTGGCTACATGAAGAATACCTTTATCCGGGTTATTATTACTATTAGCTGTATAAATATCAGCAACTACCGCAATGGATTTATCTGGACCTTTTACCTTATCCCAACCATCAACATATTCATCATCTTGTTTTACAAGATCCAAGGTCAACCACTCAAAAGTACTACCTATAAGTTCTATCTGGCTATATTCCTGAACCGTAAGTTTTTTACCTGCTAATTCCTTCTTACTGGCTGAAAGTAAAAACTCAGCATTTTCCTTTAAACTTCTTGTGATTCTTGAAATGTTGGTGTCTATCAACTTATTTTTCTCTAAAACAGATGTAGTAAGATCCAGTAATTCTATGACTGCATTCCAATATCCTATATTAGGCTCAACATATCCTAAAACATAGGGTGCAGGAACTTCTTCTCCACCACCACATTCTGCTCCCATAGGTTGTTCTGCGTAAAGGATCGCATCGTGTTTTAATTCTGCCCAAGAAGCCAAAGATGCATTTAAATCTTTTTTATGCCACTGTGAACTTTGCATAAAATATGGATAACTTGTATTCGGTTTTTGAAGTTCTAATAAGCTATAAATCCATTTATTATATAAGGTAGCGTCCCAATCTACATCCTTCATTTTTACTGTCATATCAGAAAGCAATGCTGGGTATTTATCCCATTTCTCCCCTTCTTCTAGTTCATTAAGTAATAAATTTTCAGCAGATGCACTACCGAATGCTGCCATGATATCCAACCCTTTTGGATATCCTCTCTTTGTTGGTTTATTTTTTAAATCCACAAGCTCTTGTAACACCTCGTTATCAGATAAATATCGCTGCGGAATAAAATTAATTTTATCCTTGCAACTACCACCTTCTCCTTTTGGTCCGATCTTGTTTTGAGCATCTGCAATTTTTTGTATATTTTCTCTAAAATTTTCTAAGGATTCCTCTTTAGTTAATAGATTCTGTAGTAAATAATCACTTTCTTCTAACATAGAAACTAAATCTAAAAAAGAAACATTATCCGGTTCACCAATAATAAAATTAATAGGTTCCATGATCGCATTATACTTTTTTAATGTTTCTTCATTATTCTGAATCATAGAAGCACTTAAAATTGCTCTTTTTAATTGTGTATCATTTTTCAAACAAAAGGGTGCGGTTTGCAACCACATCATTGCTTTAAAATATCGTTGTAATTCTTTAGTTCTGGTATAATGGCCTCTTGGTTTAAATAAGCTATAAGGAAATTGAACATCCGTATACTCTAAAAAATCAGAAACACTATCCTCTGCTTCTTCAATATGTCCGATCTCTTCTTTAAAAAAAGTTCCATACCCTTCTGGCACCGGTAATGTTTTATCAGTAAGTACACTATATGCAATCGCATAGTATGTTTGATTAAATTTTGCAAGAGCTTTTAAGGATTCATCAGAATTTGCCTCCTCAAAATCCTTCATATCCTTTACCATTGTCTGACAAATTTGAGATAGTAATGGAATAAATTGACCCTCTTCTACTTTTCTAAGTACATACCCAAAATACATATGGAATAATTGCATATACATATCGGTAGTTACAAAGTTAGGAAACTCACTATAGTCATTTTCCTCATAGAGATGAAACAATTGAATATTAGTATTAGGAACAATCGCAAACCCATGTTTTCCCAACATGCTCATCAATTTTGGATCTGGATTTTCTAACTGGAAAAGATTAACGATATTATTCATATTAGGTTGTTGTCCACCTATCTCTCCTATTAGATTTTGAGTTTTTAACTCCTCTTCTCGTTTTTTTAATTTCTCTATAAAAAGAGTTTCCTCATCAGAATAACTAATTGGATCCACAGGGTCACCTCCTTCTTCTGCCCAATACCTCTTTTCCATTCGTTCTGTATACCAGTCTGTCGCCTCGAATACATACCTAATATCTGCTTTCATAAAACAATAACCTTGTTTAGCAGAAAAACTATTACGCAAAATTCTAATATCATATAGATTTAATCCCGAAATATCCATGGTAAGATCCACATCTCCTCCTAGAGCATTGACATCGATTTGTCCATCCGTAATTAGTAAGTTTTCTGATTGAGTAATTGTTTCTTCTGGTTGTTTTACCTCCTCTTTGGTTTCAGAAACTTTCTCATTTTTTTTATCTTTTGATTTTTCATTACCTCCGCAAGCCATAAGAAGTGTTACCAAACAAGTAAATAATAATTGTTTTTTCATGTGAATCGTTTTAATCCTGTTATTCTAATTCTTTTTTTGCAGTACTATGGTCAATTTCTCTATCAAGATATCTCGTAAATTCTAACCCGAATCTTCTCCATTTATATTCTGCTACCAATACGTTACCACTTTTTTCTTTTTCTATACTCCGGATTCGAGCCCCGGAATCAGTTATTACAAAATTGAAATCTATCAGCGGCTGACTCAATCTGGAGCCCAGCCAAAGTGGCCGAACATATCCTTTATAATTTTTAAAAATAAAAAGACGTTTTCCTGATACAGTATCAAAACGGGTAGTTTTAATAACTCCTACCATCATATCTTCTTTTCCATCATTATCAATATCACCCACTTTAAATTGATATACCGGGTATGGCAACTCCCAATGATCCACAAGTTCATTTGACTTAATTTCAATATAATATAAGGAATCATGTTCTTTAATTAGCGAGATCCCATTATTTTTTACCGTTAATACTGGTTCCTTTTCAGAGCAAGCAATTACAGAGAACAGCAACATCCAAATAGGTAAATAGTAATAATATATAGGATACGTACGTGTCATAAAAAATGTACTCTTTTATAAAATTTTATCATTTTCAACCTAACAACGATTACTTAACCATTATTTCTTTTATAGGCTCTTTAAAAATCAATGACATAAATACATATAACAATATCGCACAAGGTATCGCAGTGAATCTAAGTAATACCAACAAAATAAGTGTTAATACTATAAAAATATACCGAACCTTATTATCTGCGAATCCCCAATTCTTAAACTTAAGTCCAAATAACGGAATTTCAGCATTTAACATATAACAACTAAGAGCAGTTAATCCAATTAAAAACCAAGGATTTAAAATAATATCGTGAACCCACACCTGCTCCTCATATTGCAACACCAAAGGTAGGCTAAGAATCAACAAGGTATTAGCCGGTGTAGGCAATCCGATAAATGATGTAGTTTGCCGCGTATCAATATTAAATTTTGCCAATCGATATGCAGACGCTAAAGTGATACATAATCCTATCAGTGGAATGTAGGTCAGACCAAACTCTTTAAATACAAACTCATAAGAAATGGATGTCCCTATTGTCTCGCCAGAAAAAACAAGATCATATGGATGTCCAAACAAATTGGCAATTAATTGAAACATTACAATCCCGGGAACTAGTCCACTTGTCAACATATCAGCCAGAGAATCCAATTGTAACCCTAGTTCACTTTGCACTTTTAAAATTCTGGCAGCAAAACCGTCAAAAAAGTCAAAACCAATCCCTAAGAATACAAAAAGTGCTGCAAAGTCTAATTTATTATGTATTGCTAATATAACAGCAATACAGCCGCAAAAAAGATTAAGAAGGGTGATTAAATTTGGAATTTGTCTTTTAAGCCACATAAATATTGGTTTTCGTGTAAAAATAGGAAACTATTTTCGTCTAATAACATATATATAAACAATATGAAAAGGCAAATAAAGTTTATCATGTAGAAAATTAATAGGATATTTGTCAAAAATCGCTTGGGTTGAGAAAAATTATATTTGTTTTTATTTCTATGGTTGTGTCAATTTCTTCTGCGCAAACTAGAAAATATTCCAACGAATTCTTAAATATCGGAGTAGATGCTGGTGCTTTAGGAATGGCAAACTCTGTTGTGGCTACGTCTGCAGATGTAAACTCAGGGTATTGGAATCCTGCAGGACTTATTCATCTGGAAGACAATCAAGCTTCTTTTATGCACGCAGCTTATTTTGCTAATATTGCTAATTATGATTATTTAGCTTATGCAATGCCTCTAGACGAAAAAAGTGCTATTGCATTATCTTTAATTCGATTTGGCGTAGATGATATACTGGACACTACAAGTCTCGTAGATGCTGATGGAAATATCGATTACACCAGAATCAATCTATTTTCTGCAGCAGATTATGCATTTACTTTTTCATATTCAAGAAAATTACCTGTAGAAGGATTAAGCTATGGTGCCAATGCCAAGGTAATTCGTAGAATTATTGGAGACTTTGCCTCTTCCTGGGGGTTTGGTTTTGATGTAGGATTGCAATACCAGCGTGGTAATTGGCATTTTGGATTGATGGCAAGAGATATTACACAGACATTTAATGCCTGGAGTGTTGAAGAGTTTACCGTAGGTGACCTTAATGGAGATGGTATCCCGGATGAAGATCAGATACCGCAGCTGGCAGATCAGGAATTACCAGAAACAACAGAAATTACCTTACCAAAGGTTCAAATAGGTGTGGCGAGAAAATTTGATTTAGGTAAAAAATTTGGATTAAATACAGAACTGGATATGAATGTTCGTTTTGCAGAAACCAATGATATCATTTCTTCTTCAATAAGTATTTCTCCTGCATTTGGATTTCAGTTAGATTATTCTAAGATGGTGTATTTACGAGGAGGTGTTGGTAATTTCCAGAATATCGAACAGTTTGATGGGACTAAAAATGTTGGGTTCCAACCTAACTTTGGTGTTGGCTTTAATTACAAGGGTATTCAGATTGATTACGCTTTAACGGATATCGGAGATCAGAGTGCAGCTATTTATTCTAATGTCTTCTCTCTTAAAGTAGATTGGAGTGTTTTTAGATAAATCATATCCAATATATTATTTTTTTGAGATTTTTATTTCTTATTTTTTTGGTGCAACTAAAAAACAATAATGTAGTTATTAGTAAATAAACTAACCTATCATCAACCAGTGATAATTTGATATAATACAGATCATTTTTTTATGAAAAATATTTTACTTGCTATATCAGCTGGACTATTGCTTTCAATTGGCTGGCCTACTTATGGTTTTCCTCTTACTTTATTTTTTGGTTTTGTCCCATTATTAATCACAGAATACAGGATTCGAAATAATACATATCATAAAAGTCAGGTATTTGGATTTTCATTTCTTACCTTTTTTATCTGGAACATGATCACTACGTGGTGGATTTATAACTCCACTCCTTTTGGGATGTGGTTTGCTGAGATTGTTAACAGTCTATTAATGGCACTTGTATTTCTCACCTATCATATTGTTGCCAGAAGAGCAACCTTTACCGTTAGCTCTATTTTCCTGATATGTATCTGGATGAGTTTTGAATATCTACATTTGCATTGGGAATTTTCTTGGCCTTGGCTTAATCTTGGTAATGGTTTTGCACATTTCACCTCTTGGATTCAATGGTATGAATACACAGGCACTTTTGGCGGAAGCCTCTGGATTCTCATAGTTAATATTGGAGTTTACAAGAGTTTACTATTATATCTAGAGCATAAGAATACATCTGTATTATATCGAGCCGCCTTAAGAAATGGCCTTATCATTCTTATTCCTATTTTAATTTCTTATCTTATCTTAAGCACTTATGAAGAAGATGGAAAAAATGTAGAAGTACTTATTCTACAGCCCAATATCAACCCTTATACTGAAAAATATAACACGACTGATGATCGTGTGGGAGAATTATTAACCTCGCTTATTACTAAAGAAATCACACAGAATACAGATTTTATTATAGCTCCAGAAACTGTTTTTGCTGATAATAACAGGTTAAAAAACTTTCAGTATTCTATGGCTAAAAAAACAGCTGAATTGGTATTATCCCAGTATCCAAAAACCAACTTTTTATCTGGAATATCGCTAGTTGATGTGTTTAAAGATCCTGCCAAAGTGCATCCTCAAACCAACCTCCATCAAAGAGGTTTTTTCTATGATAATTATAACTCTGCATTTTTAGTAAGACCAGATGGTAGCAATGAATTATATCATAAAAGCAAATTAGTGGTCGGAGTAGAAAATTTTCCGTATCAAAGTGTCTTGCAACCCATTTTAGGTGACGCTATGATTGACTTAGGAGGTACGGTCTCAAAAAAAACAACCCAATCTGATCGCGAGGTATTTTTTTCAAAAGATAGTTTGGGTGCTGCTCCCATTATATGTTATGAAAGTATTTATGGTGAATTTGTAACAGGCTATGTAAGAAATAAAGCAGATTTTTTAGCGATTATAACCAATGATGCCTGGTGGGGTAAAACACAAGGACATCAACAACATCTGGCCTATGCAAAATTCAGAGCTATAGAAACTCGCAGAAGTATTGCCAGAAGTGCCAATACCGGAATTTCTGCTATTATTAACCAAACAGGAAATATTGTTAGTACACTGGACTACGAAGAACAAGGAGTACTCAAAGAAACTTTAAAAACCAATGACAAAATAACGTTCTATGTCATGGCTGGAGATTATATAGCACGAGTATCTATTTTCTTAATGATTTTTATCTTTTTATTTTCTGTAACCAAACGTAGAGGCGCTGAAAACTAATTTTTCATCTACCATTAATAAAAATGATCAACGAAAAGTTTTAATACATTAAAAAACAGATCAATAGATAATTTAGAAAAGAAATTAAAAACCTACACGGTATGTTCGTTGTCTATTAGTAATAACATTACAACTTACTCTTACTCTGGTTACTCCCGAAATTTGAAGTGCCGGATCACCAGGCATACCTCCATACTCAACGATATAACCTTGCGCTGCATAGCGCCCTCCACCACCTCCTATCGGAAGATCGTTCCAAGAATTTTGAATCCCAACAGTATCATCAGTGATATGTGCATAATTTTCTTGTCCATCAATAGCATCATCAGGATAGTCATTAGGTTCATTATTATTCCAGAACTCAAATTCACCAGGCACTACGGTACCTGTTTCATCACCGTTCCAAAAAACCAAACCTGCTTCAGGACCAGTTACCCAAGTCCAAACTCCTTCTGCTGTAGGATCATCACTAGCTCCGATCCAGCCAGTTCCAGTAATTTGATCACCGGCAAAAGTAGCTTCTATAGCGCTGGTTAAAGTAGCGAGATATCCTTGTAATCCAAAAAATGTTCTCAGTACTGCTTCGTCTCTTGCATCATCCCATCGTATCCCTAATGAAGGAACAAATTGATAATAATGACCTGTTTCAGGTAAAAACAACGGACTCCCTATTACTACAGAAAACTCTCGTATACCTGTCACTATCGGAGAAGTAGAAGAAAAATTAACTGCAAGAATTGCAGCTTCAAACTCGCTTAAAGTTGCTGGACCAGTTAATTTTAATCGACCTTCTGTAACATCCCAGGTACTAGAAATATTGGGATGTACACCAGATAACACTAGTATATCCTGTCCATTTTGATATCCAGTAGCTATCTGAATACTCACCTCTTCCAATTCGGTATCATCCGTATCTGTTATACTTACAGTATCAACCACTGCGATTGAATTACTTCCATTAGGACAAAAGTAGTTGTCTCCAGTCACTGTGATTACAGGAGGATCATCGGTTTGACTTACTATTACAGAAGGCAGAAATAGGATTAAAAACGTTACATAAACAGTGTACCAATTCATGTTTTTTCTTTTTAAAGCCCCTTAAGTTTAGTGAATATATGTATAAATGTAATAAAAACAAATGTATTAACCTTTATAATGCCAGAATTTGAATAGGAATGATAACTTTGTCAAAAAATAAATATAACTAAGTGAATTACGTATCTATAGAAAATGTTGCTAAGTCTTTTGGCGAACTGGTATTATTCAAAAATATTTCTTTTGGAATTAATGAAGGGCAAAAAATCGGTTTTGTGGCAAAAAATGGAACCGGAAAAACTTCTCTCCTCAATATTATAGCTGGTGATGAGGAACCTGATGAAGGACAGGTTGTGTACAGAAAGAATCTGAAGGTTGCCTTTTTACCACAAGAACCTAACCTAGATCCTAACCTCACTATAGAACAAACTATTTTTGCAGCAGACAGCGAAATTCTTACTGTAATTAATGCTTATGAAAAAGCTTTGGAGAACCCTGATGATGCAGAGCAATATCAAAAAGCTTTTGAACAAATGGATGCTTTAAACGCTTGGGATTTTGAGACACAATACAAGCAAGTTCTTTTTAAACTCAAACTTGAAAATCTGGATCAGAAAGTAAACAAACTCTCTGGGGGGCAGAAAAAAAGACTAGCATTAGCGAATATATTATTAAGCAAGCCACAATTACTTTATCTTGATGAACCAACTAACCATCTGGATTTGGAAATGATTGAGTGGCTCGAAGAATATTTTGCTAAAGAAAATTTCACCCTTTTTATGGTTACGCACGACCGCTATTTTCTGGAGAATGTTTGTAATGAAATTACAGAGTTAGAAAATGGTCAATTGTACAGTTATAAGGGTAACTATGGTTATTATCTGGATAATAAAGAAGCTAGAATTGCAAACGAAGAAATTGCTACAGATAAAGCAAAACAACTATATAAAAAAGAACTGGACTGGATGCGTCGACAACCTAAAGCACGTACCACTAAATCTAAGTCCAGAATTGATGACTTTTTTGAAATCAAAGAACGAGCGCATCAGCGTAGAAATGATCATGAGATTCAACTAGAGATCAATATGGAGCGACTAGGAAGCAAAATTTTAGAGATTCATAAAGTTTCTAAAAGATTTGATAACCTGGTAATGCTCGATAAATATGAATACGTTTTTAAAAAAGGAGAACGTATAGGTATCATTGGTAAAAATGGAACTGGTAAATCTACTTTCCTAAATATGCTTACGGGAGCTATACAACCGGATCAAGGCAAAATTATTGTAGGGGATACCGTAAAGTTTGGATACTATACGCAAGCGGGAATCAATAGTAAGCCAAGTCAAAAAGTAATTGAAGTTATCCGAGAGTTTGGAGACTATATCCCACTAAAAAAAGGAAGGCAGATTTCTGCTCAACAATTATTAGAACGTTTTCTCTTTGACCGCGAAAAGCAATATGACTTTGTTGAAAAATTAAGTGGTGGAGAACGCAAGAGACTCTATTTATGTACGGTTTTGATTCAAAATCCTAATTTTTTAATATTGGATGAGCCTACTAATGATCTGGATATTGTAACCCTCAATGTTTTAGAAAATTTCTTATTAGATTTCCCGGGATGCTTACTTGTAGTTTCTCACGATCGATATTTTATGGATAAAATAGTTGATCATCTATTTGTTTTTAGAGGTAATGGTGTTATTGAAGATTTTCCTGGCAACTATTCTGATTACAGAACATATGAGAATAGTCGTATTCCTGAGAATGAAGCTAAACCAAAAGCAACTGAATCAAACACAAAAAATACTTGGAAAAAAGATAAAACGACAACCCTTACTCACAATGAACAAAAGGAGTTTAATCGTATCGAACGGGATTTAAAAAAGTTGGAACTTCAGAAAAAAGAAATAGAAAATCTCTTTACAGAAGGCAACTTAGATGGCGAGCAGATTAACGAGGAGTCTATGAAACTTAAAAAAATTGTTGACAAAATTGACGAGAACGAAATGCGATGGATGGAGCTTTCTGAAAAAATGGAAGCATAATTTTAATATTAATATAAGTATAAGAAAATGTGTGTTTAGTGACAAGTCAAATCACAAATTATTAAACCACTGATTGTTAATAGTACATTTCTAATCAACAATAATAATGCTTTTTAGAATCAAGTCTTTTTTAAACTTTCTTATTCGTTCTACAAATCAACATAGGGTTCATTCTCCTTTTGTCTACACTCTGGTAACTTTATGCTTCTATGACAGAAAAAAAAGAGCCTCTTATGTCTCGATACAATCCGCATATAAAAATAATACATCTGATATATCCTATAAACATGCAAAACTAATCAATCGTATCGTCCCTTATTTTAATATTGAAAATGCATTGATCATAGAAACCAAATCTAATTTCATACATAGGATTATATCTTTTGAGAACTCAGTAAAGACATATAATGCACCTGAAAGTATGGGTGAATTTGATTTGATCTATACTGACATTAACAATTGTAAATCAGATTTTAAATTTGTTGAATTGTTGTTTTCCAAAATCCATAATGAAACAATATTCATTATAAACTCTATACACAAGTCAAAAGAAAATTTTGATTTATGGACTCAATTAGTTGCACATCAAAAAACTACGGTTACCATAGAAATGTATAACCTAGGATTTGTATTTTTTAGAAAAGAACAAGTGAAAGAAGAATTCACGCTTAGAGTGTAACGAATCTATTCGTGTGACGTCTTATAGTCAAAAATTGTATCTTTCAGAAGTCATTGTAAGTATCACATGGAAAACGTAATAGAAATCAGAGGTATTATTAGAAATTTTCAATTAGGTCAGGAAACGGTATATGTATTAAAAAGTATTGATTTAGATATAAAACGTGGAGATTATATTGCTATTATGGGACCTTCCGGATCCGGAAAATCTACACTTATGAATCTTTTAGGATGCCTGGATACTCCGACAGACGGAACTTATAATCTTAATGGTCAAGATGTAAGCAAAATGACAGATGATCAATTAGCTGATATTAGAAATAAAGAAATTGGATTTGTATTTCAGACATTTAATTTATTACCCAGAACAACAGCATTGGATAACGTAGCATTACCTATGGTATATGCAGGAGTTTCTAAAAAAGACAGAACCGCCAGAGCTGAGCAGGTATTAACAGATGTAGGGTTAGAAGATCGCATGGATCATAAACCTAATCAGCTTTCAGGAGGACAGAGACAACGTGTAGCTGTAGGTCGTGCATTGATCAATAAACCATCCATTATACTTGCTGATGAACCTACAGGTAATCTGGACTCTAAAACTTCTCTGGAAATCATGCAATTACTGGATGAAATCCACGCTGCAGGAAACACTGTAATCGTAGTCACTCACGAAGAAGAAGTCGCCGAGCACGCCCATAGAGTTATTAGATTAAGAGATGGTATCATTGAGAGCGATGTTAGAAATCAATAAGTTTTCAGTTTGTCGTTTAGAGTTCTTGGTTTAAAAATTTTAATTCGTATTTTGGGAATTCATTTTTTCACAATATTAACTGAATGCAACCCATACAGATTCTTCTCTTAATTGCAGCTTACTTCGGTGTACTCCTATTAATTTCTTATTTCACAGGAAAGAATTCTGGAAATGATGCCTTTTTTAAAGCAAACAGACAATCTCCCTGGTATATTGTAGCATTTGGGATGATCGGTGCTTCCCTGAGTGGAGTTACATTTATTTCTGTACCTGGATGGGTGGAAGCTTCTCAATTTAGTTATATGCAGGTAGTACTGGGATATATACTAGGATATACGGTAATAGGTACCATTCTGCTACCATTATATTATAAGCTAAACCTCACCTCTATCTACACATATCTGGATGAGCGTTTTGGTAATTATGCTTATAAAACCGGTGCTTCTTTTTTCCTTTTATCGAGAATTGTTGGAGCAAGTTTTAGATTATTCCTAGTTGCTAATGTGTTACAAACAATTCTTTTTGATGCATTACAGGTTCCCTTTTGGATTACCGTAATTATAACGATTTTACTTATCTGGTTATATACATTTAAATCCGGGATTAAAACAATTGTTTGGACAGATACATTACAGACCTTATTTATGCTAATTGCTGTAGGAGTAGCAATTTATTATGTTTCTGATGACTTGGGTATACAAGGTTCTAATCTCTTGGGATATGTTCTGGATAGTGATCTTTCTAAAATGTTTTTCTTTGATGATATAAAAAATAGTAATTATTTCTGGAAACAGTTTTTATCAGGGGCTTTTATAGCCATCGTTATGACCGGATTAGATCAGGATATGATGCAGAAAAATTTAACTTGTCGTAATTTAAAAGATGCTCAGAAAAATATGTTTTGGTTTACAATTGTTTTAACGATAGTTAATTTTATTTTTTTAGGTCTAGGTTTGTTATTGACAGAATATGCTTCACAACATGGTATTACTGCTCAGAAGGATCAACTTTTCCCTACGATTGCTACTCAGAGTGGACTGGGAATAGGTATTGCATTATTTTTTGTTTTAGGACTTATAGCTGCAGCATATAGTAGCGCAGATAGTGCATTGACTTCATTAACAACTTCTTTTAGCATCGACATTATTGATATCGAGAAAAAATACAATCCTATTGATCAGATTAAAGTCAGAAAAAAAATACACATTCTCTTTTCTGTTACTTTGGTATTAGTCATTATTGCTTTTAAGTATGTCATACAGGATGAGAGTGTAATCGCGAAGGTATTTAAATTTGCAGGCTTTACTTACGGACCATTATTGGGTCTGTATGCCTTCGGATTATTTACCAAATTTAAAGTTAAGGATAGTTACATACCTATTGTTTGTATAGTATCTGTAATCATCTCTATAATACTGAATCTATCTTCCCAATTATACGTTTATTTTTCAACTGAAAATTCTTGGGAGACCTCAGGAAAATTTGCTGCAGAACTATATTACCAAATTGGTTTTGAAATTTTGATTATAAATGGTGCGCTTACCTTTATTGGCTTACTTTTTTTAGCAATATTAAAATTGATTCGTAGAAAGCAAAACTAAAGTACAGGCAACCTCAACCAAAATATTATGTTCTTTTAGTATTGTATATAATTCTGGATTTTCTGTTCCTGGGTTAAAAATGACACGTTGAGGTTTTAAACGAACTATATAGTCATAATATGTTCGCTGCCGAAGTGGGTTCAAGTACAGGGTTATAGTATCTAAGTCATCAACAATAACTTCCTTTGTTGTTATGCTCACACCTGAAACTATACCTTCACGTAGTCCAATGGCAACTACCGGATGACCATTCTGCACTAATCGATTAATTGCTAGATTAGAGTATCGATCTGCTTTTAATGAAGCCCCTAAGACTAATGTTTTTTTATTCATGCAATCTATTCTATGGTATTATTATACATTCTTCATTAAAAATATTATAATTCTATTTATTATTTATTGAAAAACTAATTTAATTAGTTAATGAGAACTATAAAAAGTTAAAAACAAATAGAAAAATGTTAAAAACAAAGACATTTTGTAACATATCGAGTGTCGAATGCGTCATATATAAAGAAAGTAATTTTTCGTAGATTTAGTTAGTTAGTTTTAATAGTCAAATTATATTCATTGTTGATGGTTAGTGGTATTATTTGATTATTATTGAAAACCGCTCTGAGTAAGGGCGGTTTTTGTTTTTAATTATATATTTTTTCGTTTTTATAAATAAGCGAGATAGTATATCAAAGAACCGATTAGATTAAAAATCACAAAAAAAATTAACAATAACATATATTTTAACAAAGAAAATAATCATTACACTATAAAATCTATTAATAATTAACAAAAAAATAAATAAAGCTTATTTTAGTTATCAAAAATTCAATTTATTAAGATTTTAAGATTAAATATTAATAATATGTGAAAAGTAAGCCTTTTTTGTAACACTATTTATTTTGTTACGTCTATTATAGTATCATTACTGTTATAATTTATTTGAATTAGCCTTTAAAAAAGAAATAACGTAGTAATAATAAAAAATCGCGAAGCTTTACAACTTCGCGATTTTATTTTTATAAATAATGATATATTACCATTTGATAATAGCACTTGCCCAGGTAAATCCACTCCCAAAAGCTGCTAACACCACCAAATCTCCTTTTTTAATTTTACCTTCTTCCCATGCTTCAGTTAAAGCAATAGGTATAGATGCAGCAGTTGTATTACCATATTTCTGAATATTATTGTACACTTGATCATCTGACAATTTAAACTGTTTTTGTACAAATTGTGAAATTCTCAGATTTGCTTGATGTGGAATTAACATATCAATATCTGTTGCAGCAAGATGATTTGCTTGTAATCCTTCATTAATAACTTCAGAAAAACGAACCACAGCATTTTTAAATACAAACTGTCCATTCATATAAGGATAATAAGGAATGTGTTCAGGATCATTCTTTGCAATGATTTCAGGCACCCAATGCCCTGTGTTAGGCCCTTCTAACGATAATTCTTTAGCGTGAGCTCCTTCACTATGTAAATGGGTTGATAAAACTCCGCTTCCATCTTCTTGTTCACTTCTCGATAAAATGATAGCACCTGCACCGTCTCCAAATATTACAGAAACTCCTCTACCACGTGTAGTCATATCAAGCCCTCCACTGTGATTTTCACTTCCTATAATAAGAACATTCTTATACATACCAGTCTTTATAAACTGATCACCTACAGAAAGTGCATAGATAAACCCACTACACTGATTACGCACATCTAATGCTGGTACAGTTTTCATATTCATCATATCCTGAACGATTACACCTCCTCCAGGAAAATACATATCCGGACTTAATGTAGCAAAAATGATCAAATCGATATCATCAGTAGTTAATTTTGCTCTTTCCAGTGCAACTTTTGCTGCTTTGACTCCCATAACAGAAGTACTGTTACCATCGCCTTTTTTAATATGACGACGTTCTTTAATACCAGTTCGTTCCTGTATCCAGGCATCATTGGTATCCATTACTTTAGAAAGATCATCGTTAGTTACAACGTTTTCAGGAACATAGCTCCCTAAACCGATTATTTTTGAAGTATACATATAGTTTATAATGTTGAGTGATAAATTGCGGGAAATTAGTGACTATTCAGATCACAATAAAAAACCGCATCCCAAGATATGTATTCTAGCGTATTTGATAAAAGAAAGTCTTGTTTTATTGTATGCGCGCATAGTAAAAATCCTATTACACATGCTTAAAATATCTTCGTAACTTAAAATTTAACATAAATAAATAAACTACTTCGACCCAAAGGTACGGACTATCAAAAACAAGATCGCTTCATAACAAGAATCAAGAAACTGGCTTTTTTATTTTGATTCTTGTCATTTTCATATTGAAATGATCCGGAGGATATCTTGTAGCCAAAACCTTGAGAAATTCTATCAATTTAAAACAATAAAAAGACCCTGAATATCTAAAAAAATAATCAGGGTCTTCACTATTATAGAATTATAAGTTACACTAAAATAATTATTTGATTAATTTCTTAATTGCTTGTTTATTGTCAATCGTTAATTGAACTTGGTATAATCCTTTGGCAAGAGATGATATATCTAATGGTTGTGAAAATACCATATTGCTTTTAGTATATGAAGTAGCATACACTACTTTTCCTGTCATATCAATAATCGTTATATCTATTTTTCCAATATATTCGTTAGATATATCTATGTTGACAATATCTATTGCCGGATTAGGAGACAAAACAGAGGTATTGACAAGTAATTGATCTTCTTCTACATCTAGTATTAATGTTGATTCTACATTTATCACAGAAGTAAAAACTGGACCCCAGGTATTTTCTGAGTTTTTAACCCTAATATTAAACGTATTCAAACCTTCTTTTACTAAAGGTATCTCATTAGCAAAAAGCTGTTCTAACGCTTGATTTAAGTTACCATCTACTGCCAGTATAGCTCCTCCTGCTCCTGCTCCCGGATCGGTATTCCAAAAATATTCTGCCTGGGTTACGGTTACAGATAAGGAAGCAATCACTTCCTCATTCACAACTATAGATGAAAACACAGGTCCCCAGACCTCATCAGCATCTTTGACCCTTACATTAAAAATATGAGTTCCTAACCCAGAACTTGCTATACCCGTAGCTATAAGTTCCTCTAGCACTTCATCCAGTGCACCATCCTCTGCGGTTATTGCGGTTGCATTTCCTTGACCAGGATCTGTATCCCAGAAGTACTCTGCACCTGTTATTTGTGCATGTGTAAATTGCACGGACAACAAGCAGACTAAAAATATATAAAGTATATTTCTCATAGTACTCTTATTTAGAAAATGCTGCTGCTTTTACGTCAATCGTAGAAGAATTAATAATTAAATTAGGGATCTCTAAAAAATATACTTGCGGTTTACCATCACTATCCTCTGGATGATAATTAGACCATGCATGCGATCCGCCATGAATACCTACATCATTAGGAGTTAAATCGATGTCATAATAAGTAGTAGCAGGATGTCCCGCATCTACTAAATCAGCATCTGTAGTAAACTCGGTATTACTGGCCTCAATATCCACGAGAAATTCTGCTCCCGCCTTATATTTATTAAAATAAGCTTGAGAATTTACGTCGCTAGAATCATCCCAAACATTAGTAGTAGTACCCACTCCTGTAATGCTAAATGAATTATTTCTTATATCCCATACACAAACATTATTAGTGCCTTGAATATAAATTCCATTAACAATCTCATCTTCATCTAAAAAACTAAAATCATTATTATGAATAAAATTAAGACTATTTTCTCCCGAGAAAAATATTTCCAGTAAAGCAAATGGATTAGAACCTCCTAAGTAGATAGAGTTAAAATCATTATTATAAATATGATAGGCGTATGTCTCACTCGCCAGAAAATTCGATTGATTATAATTTTCAAAAGTAATTTTGTTACCTATAATATAAATAGGAGTATCTGCAAGAGTACTGGAATTAACGTCATTTTCAATCTGAAATTCACCAAACATATCATTACCGATAAGCTTACCATGCCTAAAATAAACGACTCCTCCTATTTCGTTACTAATAAGATTAACTGTTACATTATTACGATCAAAAAAAACTTCTTCCATCTCCGAATTAAAAATACTCACAACAGTTCTTTCTCCACTTCCCGAGTTTGAACTTGCTTCTACATCTTCTGATACCGCTGCATTATGAATAATAACTATTCTTTCTGCTGCCGGTACTATACTAATGGTTCCAAAAACTAAATATTTTTCTCCGATATTAGAACTTTGTAATGTCAAACTCTTGTTAATAGTAAGATCTTCTACATAGGGGATATCTCCAACCTTAGGAGTAATTATAATTCTATCTCCATCTGCAGCTGCTGTAATAGCATCAGAGATAGTTGCATATGCTCCACCAGCACCGTTTTCTCTAACAAAAAGATCTGTTGCATAGGTGTTAATTGCCAAAAGGCAAAGTAGAATACTAGTAATAGTATGTTTCATAAGGGTAAAGGAATTTAGGTTAAACGTGTATTATGATTTTCTTATGTAAAAAAAGATCGAAACAAGTGTCTAATTATCTAAGTAGTGATGATTTCTTGTTATCCTATCTATACTTTATGTATTAAGAAACAGATTTGTTACGTTGATGTAAGATTTTTTTAAATACAAGGCTAAAGATCAGACAAGAGCGCTTCACTTTTAGAAATCAAGAATTGAGTCTAAATACTTATTTTAAGCATAAAGTAAAAAACAAAAAAAACAATTATATAAGATCGTTGATATGAGAAATTTTAGTAGTCAAGCACGTTTCCTCATATCTATAAAAAACGAAAGGCATGCCAACCACAGCATGCCTTTCTAACAACCTAACCAATAAATAAACAAACCTAAGCCAGCTGGTTAAAACTGGCTAAAGGTACCTTTCATAATTAGCAACACGAACTGTAGCTTTTAGATCGTGTAACAAATTATATAAGCCAAAAAAAGTTCTATTGATATATAAGAAGTGTTTACTACCTCTATTACCATTCATTTTTCTTAGCTCTGTATCTTTAGAATATTTTTCACTTAACTCTGTAATAGCTCCCCAAAAACTCTCATCTGAAAAATCAAAAACATCTGATTGAAATGGTTTTGTAAAAAGGCTTAACATTTCATGGAACAACTCCGAAAAAAACTTTCTCTCTTTAGGAGAATCTTCCTTTCGGAGTATTTCCAGCTCTAACATTTTTAAGGCAAAAAAATCAGGGTTATCTATATTCTTTTTTTCCGCTAATTCGAAATAAGGGGTATAAAATTCCAAAGGAATCTTTTTTATACAACCAAAATCTATGGCTATGAGATGATCCTCTTCATCTACTAAAAAATTTCCTGGATGTGGATCTGCGTGTACCTCTTTTAAGATATGCATTTGATACATATAAAAATCCCAAAGAGCCTGTCCTACTTTATTCGCATTCTCTTGATTCTCATTTTTTTCTGCATATTCGCTTAGATGAACACCATCCATCCAGTCCATAGTAATAATTCTGGCACTTGATAAATTCTCGTAATAAGAAGGAAATCTTAGGTTTTCGATTTTTGCGCAAGCAGTAGTAATTTCCTTACTTTGCTTTACCTCTAACACATAATCTGTTTCTTCTAACAATTTACCTTCTAATTCTTTAAAGTATTTTTCTGAATCTTTACCTTTTAAATTAAACATTCTGGTGGCGATGGGCTTTACCATCGCCAAATCAGAACTTATGCTGTCTGCAACTCCAGGATATTGAATTTTCACAGCAAGTTTTTTCCCGTCTTTAACCGCTTTATGTACCTGTCCGATACTTGCAGCGTTTATTGATTGAGTTGCAAACGTATCATATAAATCTTCTGGATATTTACCATGATACCTTTTAAAAGTTTTTCTTACCAATGGTGCAGACAATGGAGGCACACTAAATTGAGCTAATGAAAACTTCTCAACATATGCATTGGGTAAGATATTTTTTTCCATGGATAGCATTTGAGCGACTTTTAAAGCACTCCCCTTTAAACTTTTTAATCCATCATAAATATCTGCGGCATTATCTTCGTTTAGCTGATCCCTTGTTAAATTTGGATTTACCGCCTTTTTACTGTAATACTTAAGATAATTTCCTCCTACCTTTACTCCTGTCTTTACAAGCTCTGTTGTACGACCAATTTTTGAAGTAGGTATTTTATCTATCGTTTTCATATTTTATATTCCAGATTACTTTAATTCCTTAAATGTTTTTGACGATCAATTCCACATTGATTTTTCTTTCCATAAAAATTTCCCAAAATCCAATACGTTGGCGAGAGGTGTATTATCAAATAAATCAAAAATGGTATTCACAGATTTTTCTATAGCTACATCAGTCTTCTCAAAGGCAGGTGAATCATCTTCCATCCAAAATTTTAAAAGAAATAAAAACTGTATCCACGCTCCTTCAGAATATATGGAAACTGGATTTTTAGCTATATTAAATAATTTGTCATCATTATCTATTTCTATTAATTCTTTTGCAAATCCTTTTATATGATTTCTTAATCCTTTTAACTGCCCTAAATTTTTTAAGGGTGTATGACTCATTCCCAATGTTAACAGAACATAACTACGATTAAGTGTTAAGAGCTCAAAAAATGTAAAGAAAAACGTTAGCATTTTGTCCCTGCTTGACAAATTTTCATATTCGCTATTACTATTTATAGCATCTATCGTAGTACTAAAAAAAGTATTCCAAATCCCCTTATTAACTGCGTCTATACTTCCAAAAAAATTATAGAAATCTTCTTCTTTAATTTTTGATTCCTTACAGAATTTATAAACTGATTTTGGATACATATCATGTTCTAAAACATAATGCATATATTTTTCAATAATATACGGAGCATCAATTACTTGCTTTTTTTTAGGTGAGGCCATAGGTTATTATTTTATGATGTAAAGATAAGTATTGTTTAAGTATTAAGTAAAAAATGTTAAACAAAAATATGTTAAAGTTGTTTCATAATTTATGAAACATGCCTAAACAAGAATATCTTTAGTCGTATGCGCGAACATTACCTTACATAAGCCTGATCCAACAGAAACTTAATGTCAGTTTGTCAGACTTACATACTTGGTATTTTTTTTGACTATACTCGATAAATAGATAATTAAATTAAAACACTATAAAAATGGCAACAGGAAATATTAATGTATCCGTAGAAAATATTTTTCCTTTAATAAAAAAGTTCTTGTACTCTGATCATGAGATTTTTTTACGAGAATTGATATCTAATGCTACAGATGCAACATTAAAATTAAAGCATTTAACGGGTATTGGAGATGTTAAAGTGGAGTATGGCAATCCTTTTATTGAGGTAAAAATTGATAAAGAAAAAAGTCAGTTACACATTATCGATCAAGGAATCGGAATGACTGCAGAGGAGGTTGAAAAATATATCAATCAAATTGCATTTTCTGGTGCAGAAGAATTTTTAGAAAAATATAAAGATAGCGCAAAAGACTCTGGTATTATTGGTCACTTTGGTCTTGGTTTTTACTCCGCTTTTATGGTAGCTAATAAAGTAGAGATCATTACTAAATCTTTTAAAGACGAACCAGCTGCTCATTGGATCTGTGACGGTTCTCCATCCTATACTTTGGAAGCGCATGATAAAACAGACAGAGGAACAGAAATTATTCTTCATATAGGAGAAGAGGATGCTCAATTCTTAGAAGAAAGTAAAATTAATGAATTACTGGTAAAATATAATAAGTTTATGCCTATTCCAATCAAATTTGGAATGAAGACAGAAACTTTACCTAAGCCAGAAGATGCGAAAGAAGAAGATCCAGCTCCTACTCAAGAGGTTGATAATATTATTAACAATCCTAATCCAGCGTGGACAAAGCAGCCTGCGGATTTAACCGATGAGAATTATAAAAGTTTCTATCGAGAGTTGTACCCTATGCAGTTCGAAGAGCCTTTATTTAATATTCACCTTAATGTAGATTATCCATTTAATCTAACCGGAATTTTATATTTCCCAAAGTTAGGTCAGGATATGAATATACAGAAAGACAAAATACAACTTTATCAAAATCAAGTTTTTGTAACAGATAATGTAGAAGGTATTGTTCCAGAATTTTTAACAATGCTACGTGGAGTTATAGACTCTCCAGACATTCCATTAAATGTTTCAAGATCGTACTTGCAAGCGGATGGTGCGGTAAAGAAAATATCTAGTTATATTACCCGTAAAGTTGCAGACAAACTAAATTCTTTATTCAAAAACGATAGAGAAGATTTTGAAAAAAAATGGAATGATATTAAGATAGTTATAGAATATGGAATGCTTTCTGAAGATAAGTTCTTCGAAAAAGCTGACAAATTTGCGTTATATCCAACAGTTGATGGTTCGTATTTAACTTTTGATGAATTAAGAGAAAAAATCAAGAACAATCAAACGGATAAAGATGATAAATTAGTTGTTCTATATGCATCTAATCAAGATGAGCAACACGCATATATTGCTGCTGCCAAAGATAAAGGGTATGAAGTATTATTATTAGATTCTCCTATTGTATCGCATTTAATCCAAAAACTTGAAACAAGCCAGGAGAATGTAACTTTTGCAAGAGTTGATGGAGATCATATTAATAATCTAATTAAGAAAGACGAAGAAACGATTTCTAAATTGTCTGATGAAGAGAAAGAAACACTCAAGGCTGATCTTGAAAAAGTGATTCCTTCGTCCTCGTATACAATACAACTGGAAGCAATGGATAGCAATGCTTCTCCATTTATGATCACACAACCAGAATTTATGCGTCGTATGAAAGAGATGCAGCAGACTGGTGGAGGCGGTATGAATATGTTTGGTAATATGCCAGAAATGCATAATCTGATTGTTAATACGAATCACGAATTAATAACAGAAATCAAGAATACTAAAACGGATAAGAAAAAAGAACGCTTAATTAAGCAATCGCTAGATTTAGCCAGACTTTCTCAAAATCTTTTAAAGGGAGAAGAATTAACAGAATTTATCAAACGTAGTTTTGAGATGGTTAAGTAACTCTTAAAACATTATTTTATTAGTTTATAGTAAACCGCTTTCACTGTTATGCAGTAAAGCGGTTTTTTTGTGATTCCATATTTTGATTATGAATTTATAAATCGTTATCTTAATTTTGAATGATCGATTTTATAAATTAGTTTAAAACGCATGAATGATGAAAACAAAACTGAGTCTTTTATTATTGTTTTTGATTTGTTATACCACGAGTAATGCACAAAATTGTATTTCGGGTTATGTAAATCTGGAAAATCCTTCTGATTGGGATACAAAAGTCAATCTTACCCAAATCGATATAACAAACATTGATGCACCAGATAATAATACTATCATTGCCTCTGCTGCCATTCAAAAAAATGGTTTTTTTGCTTTTGACACTACAACACTTGATACACAAAACCAATTGTATAGGCTACAAGTAAACCCTATTAGTGATCAAAAGAAAAAAGAAATTACTAATACTATAAAAAATTATAAAGTATTCGTATTATCTAATAACGATACGATACATTTTAAAAAAGGAAATCAATTTTTTTCTGACTTTACGACAAATAATAAAGCGGCAAAAGAATATAGGGCATTAAGACAGTTTGAAGCATCACAGACTTCTTTTGAAGATACTGCTTACACAAAAAAACAACTGCTGGCAACAAAAAACTATGTAAAAGATTCTTTGCAAATTCTTATGGTTAAACTCATCGGGATCAAAAAACTAGAAGATCGTAATTTATTAACCATCGATATAAAAGCTAATCCTGATTACTATTTAGATCTGTTAGACGAACTAAAATCCAGTGAACTTGACCCTGCTACTTATGTTTATCTAGAGGATAAACTAGTTTTTCTGATTAAAGAAAAAATTGAACATAAATATACTGCAAGTCTCCTTATTAATTTCTTTGCTCTATTCATAATTGCAGGGTTAGTTGTGCTATTTTTTAGATCAAAACAAAAGGAGAAAAACAAGCAATCCATTGCATTGAGTAAACAGGAAAACACGATCAAAGATTTAATTATTCTGGGAAAAAGTAATAAAGAAATTGCCAATGAACTTTTTATAAGCCTAAATACCGTAAAAACTCATATTACTAACATTTACAGCAAACTGAATATATCCAATAGAAAAGAATTACTTAAACACTAATTTTTTCTTATAACATCAAAACATATAGAGGACCAATAGTATACGTAGCCTTTTACGCTATACGCAACATTGGTAATCAATACTTAATTAAGAAATCATACCCGTACTAGTACCTTATTCAGCTCTATTAAAAGATGATTTTTTGATCATCTCCGTGTTACTTTGTTTAAAAACAAATGACACGAACCCTTTGTATATTATTTTTTCTCTTTTCATATCTATCCTTTGCACAGCAACAGCATACATTATCCGGTAACATTACTAATCAAAAGAAGATTCCTGTAGAAACAGGAAAGGTTGTTTTGCGATCTGAAAACTACCAAACGATAGTAAGCAGCACCATTATTAAAAATGGAAAATTTAGTTTTGATACTATTCATAAAGGTAAATATATCATATCCATAATTTGCCAAGGGTATGAACCCGTATCACAATCAATACAATTAGACAATAATAGATCCATTAATATAGCTCTACAGGAACATATCCAAGCTCTTGATGAAGTAATGATTAAAACAATAAAGAGTAATACAACTATTAATAATGGTGATATAAAAATATCCATTGAGAATTCAATTTTAGAATCATTACCTTCTGCTGTAGAGGTATTGTCTAAACTACCAGGTATTCAAATTAGTCCTGATCGGGAGTCAATTTCTGTGATTGGTAAGGGAACCCCTCTGATCTATCTTGATCATCAGCGCATAGATATGAATCAACTAGTATCACTACCTATTGAAAGTATTAAGAATATTGAAATCATCGATACGCCTTCGGCAAAATATGAGGCAGAAGGAAGAAGCTTAATTCTAATTACCAGAAAAAACAACCGTCAAGATGGTTATAAATTCCAAGTATCAGAGATTGCTTCTTTACAAAGAAGGTTTACTAACTATGCAGGCATACATAGTAGTTTCAAAAAGAAAAAATTAGAACTTCGGGGCAATTTTAATTACAATCAAATCGGATTTTGGGAGGGTGGAGATAGTGCTCTTACTATTCAGGACTATGATATCAGATATACAGATCAGGTAACTTCTATTGGTCCCAGACCTCAATTCTTAGTAGGAACTGGTTTTTTTTATCAATTCTCAGAAAACACTTATATATCAGGACAAGTAAATTGGAGAACTCAAACAGATCAATTTCCTATTCAAAGTAATGCTTACTTAAAAGAAGGAGGCTCAGAAAGCTTTATCAACACTCAAAATGAACACGATGCTCAACGGGATTTTTTAAGTAGTAACCTCAATTTTAGTCATCAAATGACATCGGATAGTAATCTGTTTTTTGGATTACAATATTCTAATTATATCAGAGCTCCAAAGAGCACTATTTTCAATAATATAAATGACACGGGTTTTCAATTATCTCAGTATAGAGATCAGAAATTTCAAATTAGTGTACTAGCAGGAAGGATAGATGTAGAAAAAGTCTTTACTAAGGGTTTTAAAATAGATCTAGGAGGAAGTATTTCTTTCAGTAACGGGTATGCTTTTTCTGATTTTGATAGTATCAATCCTGTAAGTACTTTTTTTTCTGAATATGAGTATGATGAAAAAATTTATGCTTCCTACCTACAATTATCAGGAACAACTCATAAAATAGAGTATACGGCGGGAATACGATCAGAAACTAACAGAGTTCAGGGAGGCTTTAAGAATGATGAGGAGCTATTAATCAATAGAAACAAAACCACATTTTTTCCAACGATAAAATTAGCTATACCTATTGATAGTACTAAAAGTGTTTCATTAAGTTACAATAAGACAATCGCCAGACCTAATTATCTTAATGCAAGTTCGATTAGTACATATATCAGTCCTTTTTCAGAATATTCCAGAAATGTTAACCTTCAACCTACGATTACGCAAGAAATAACTACAAATTTTCAGTATAAAAAACATTCACTGAATGTGGGTTATTTCAATCATAAAAATCCTACATACTCAAGTATCTTCTACAATCCAACTGAAAACAGAATTACATCCTCCCCAGAAAATTTTGAGAAAGAATCAGGTTATCATATTCGACTGAATACGACTACTACTTATAAATTATGGAATAGTACAAGTTCAATATCTGTAATACAAAGTAAGGTTATTGACACTTCTGCTATCCTTATGAAAACTAGACCTTATTTGTATTATTACTCTAACAATGAATTTACTCTTATGCCAAAAACAATTTTAGCACTGAATTTTTGGGGATTAACCAAACAATATAGTGGTGTTATTAAAAGAAATGCTCTTTTTATCATAGGAGCATCATTTTCTACTACACTTTTTAAAGAATTGGATATTGCTATTAATACAAACGACATTTTTAGAAATATGAACTTTAAAGAAGATAGGATAATTAATGGAATTGATCATAAAAGTATTTTTTATGTAAATGCACAAGAAATTTCACTTTCACTAAAATATACTTTTGGGAAAGTGAAAAAATCTGCCTTTAAAAATAAAGATATTGATGACAATCTTGATAGAATTCGATAAATCCAAAAGAAACAAAAGCAAAAACCTCCTAATCTTTTTGATCAGGAGGTTTTTAATAGTCAACTTATACTAATTAAGATTTATTTTTTACCCAGATGCTTCGCATAGAATCCCATCATAGCTTTGTACATAGAGACAGAGTTTTCTTCCTTTGCAAATCCATGACCTTCATCATATTTTACCATATATGGTACATCATTCCCTTTATCTCGCAACGCTTTCACAATCTGATCAGCTTCATCGATATTAACACGAGGATCATTGGCTCCCTGTACTACAAATAGTGGTTTTTTTATTTTATCAATCTGATAAACTGGTGATACTTCTTCCATAATAGCTTTCTCTTCAGCAATATCTTCATCATACCATACCTCTTTTATAATTTTTAAATATGGTTTCCAATACGGAGGAATTGTGTGCATAAATGTAAAAAGATTGGACACCCCCACATAATCAACTCCACAAGTATAAAGATCGGGAGTTTTTGTTAATCCTCTCAATACTGCATATCCACCGTGGCTTCCTCCATAAATGGCTACTCTTTCTTTGTCTACCCAACCTTGATCAATTGTATATTGTAATCCATCTTCTACATCATCCATCGCTTTTCTTCCAATTTGTTTAAAACCAGATTCCAGAAACTTTTTACCATATCCGCCAGAAATTCTAAAATTAACTTGTAAGGTAGCATACCCTCTACTGGCAAATAATTGAGCTTCTGAATTAAACCCCCAAGAATCTCTTATTCCTTGTGGTCCACCATGCGGATTTACAATCAATGGAACTTTATTACCTGCAATAGCATCCTTAGGCAAGGTTATATATCCATAAAGTGTGATACCATCTCTACTTTTAAAAGTGATAGGACGCATCTCTGCCATATCCTCTTCTTTAAGCTGTGGCATCAGATTGTATAATAACTTAAACTCGTCTTTTAAAACATCATAAGAATAATATACTCCATACAACTTATCGCTTTGCAAGAAAATCAAATACTTATCTTCTTCATCCGTTTTGGCAGAAATAGAATATTGATAGTCAGGAAACTCTTTAGTTATTCTAGAGTGCATTTTCTTATAATAATCACTAACAGGAATAATCACTCTTTTTTCTCCCTGATAAGAAAAATAATCTAATTCATATCCTCTTTTTCGAGATACCGATAGGTTAGAAACATCATAATTTTCATTAGCATACACTTTCTTTAAAACTTTATCTTCTTTTAGATCATAAAGTAAGATTTGTGATTTATCACTGTCCAGGTTAGAAACTACGTATGCGTCATCAGGATTTTCTGAAGCATAATCAAAGTTGATTATGGAGAAACTTTGTTTCCAATTTAACTTCTTAATAATTTTAAAAGTACCATCCGCTTGCACATAAAAAAGATCAAAATTCACTCCATCTCTTATTTTAGAGTATGCTCGTAATTTTCCATCTTTGTCAAAAATATACTTATCTATAGGGTTAGATACATCTTCATTCTTAAAAAGTTGTTCAATATCACCGGTTTTGATATTAATCTTATAAGGTTCAAAAATTTGAGGATTATTTTTATTCATGGAAATGATCATATGATCCTCATCTTCTTTCAGTCCTTCCAGAATATTTACTTTAACTCCATCATAAGGTGTTAATTCTTTGGAATCTGATCCATCCACGTTTACAGCAAAGAGATGATAATCTTCATTACCCCCCTTATCCATTACATATACCAATCGTTGATTATTTGCCCATCCATATCCTCTGATCAATTCTTCTTTTTCTTCTATGACTTTAGTAACCTTTTCTGTAGCTACTTCTTTTACATAGACGTGATTTTTACTATTCTCATCTTTTTCGCGATAAGAAAGATACTTACCATCTGGAGAAAATTGAAAACTACGGGCTTTTGGTTTTGAAAAATAGTCTTCTACAGTATAAGCATATGTACCTATATCCAGTTTTGCTAATTCTTCTAATTCTTTATCAGAGGAAACCAACTCCGGGTTCCCTGGTATTATTTTCTCTGATTTTTCCATTTCTAGTGGTAATTCCATTCCGCTTTGATAAAAAGTTCCTTTTAATTTTGTTTCTTCCAAAGAAGCTACATATTTAATGCCTCCTTGTTTAAACATCAAAGTTAATTGATTGTTTTCAAAAACTGTGCTATCAAAAGGAATTCCTGTGGCTCCTTGAGAAGGAATATCCATAGTAGAAGATAATGCTCCATCTGATCCTTTCTGGATATTAAATATAATACCCATTTCTGTACCCTGAACTGCAAGATTACCCTTCCAGTTCCCAACGATCTCTTGTGCCTTTACTTGTATAAATGACATGCATAAGATCATTATAAATATACCCCATATTCTTGACGATTTTGTTTTCATGATTTTTAAAACTTTAAATAAGAAAATTAGTTAACTGATAGTATGTTAGTATACACACTTTTATTTTTGTTACACTTATATGATTATTATTTAAAAGAAATTAAAGCTAAGCGCTATCCTGACACCATAAATTGAAATTTTAATAAATTAAAGTGTGTGGTCAATGTAAATGGTAAATCATTTACATTTTTTTACCATCACTATTTCTTAATAACAAAACAAGGCTACTAAAAATTAGCAGCCTTGTTCTGTTATTATTGTTGGTTTTTTTACTTACAGTCCAGTAATCGTGAACTCTTCCCAAGCACCTATACTAGTTCTATTGCAGGTCATTTCTTTGGTTCCATTCTCAGAACTTATATACTTTCCATTAATATTTGCTCTTATTGCATATTTATTTCCACCTCTGCTTACTAGCGTAAATTTCGCCCAGGAGCCAGGAGTTGTTCTATTACAATTAATCGGCTTGGTGCCATTTTCAGAACTCACATACTTTCCATTATTTCCTCTGATCGATACTGTTCCCCCGCCTTCATCAATGATCGTAAAAGTTTCCCAACTATTTGCAGCACTTCTATTACAATTCATCGATTTTACTCCATTTTCTGAACTAACATATTGACCATTATTGCCTTTTAATGTAACAGTTCCTGATGTGGATGAAGGATACATTTTATTAATACCTTCTATGTCATTCACTGATAATGAAGTTCGTTGTATAGAATATGTACTCCCATCTAATTTTGTAATTGTAGGAGATCCATTTTTACTAAAAAAAGTAGGACCATACATCATAATACTTCCAAAATCCAGTGTAGATGTATAATCCTCTCCGGATTGACCGTTTGCTATATAAGTTCTGAAATTACCTTCACGTCCAGTAATTATATTCTCAAATAAAATTCTAACATATTCATCTCTATCTGCTCTACTCTGTTCATGAAAAATTCCAACGGCATGTCCAATTTCATGAATTGTATTTCCTGTAGAACAACCTGGAGCTAAATTAATAACTTGTCTCCCACCGATCATTCCTACATAAGACGAGCAACCAGTACTTGTTTGAAAATAAATATAGTTACTTTGTGTGGTTCTCTTTACAAATCTCAAGGCCGTATTAGCTTCCCAATGTGCGATAGCATTTGTAACTCTAGCTTGATTGGTTAAGCTACTCTGAATTTCATAATATACTGTGTTATTTGTCCATCTTCTACCTGTCAATCCTGCTAATTTAGTATCTCCTTCATTCTCATAGGGTATCAGTATGTCTCCTTCAAAAACAATAGTTTTATTGATCTCTGCCATCGTCGCTGGCTCGCCAAATAATTCTACTTCAACTTCATTGCCGATTATACCAGGAAACGCCTCTTCTGGCTGAACCCTTTCAATCCCATTTTGTTGATCAATTTCGCTAAATTCTTCTGTCACACAAGAATTGAAAAGTAAGCATACAAAAAGTGCGCAAATAACTTTTTGTAAGATTTTAGAATAGATTTTCATAATTAGTTGTTAATTAAACTGTTAGTCAGTTAAATAAATTATTTTTTAGTTTCAGATATTACAACAATTTGTAATTATCTATAAAATAATTGGTTAACCAGTTATCTAATGTATACTTTTATGAATAGCTTAGAATTAAATATTTAGAATCCGTGAGTAGTTTTTTAGAATTCGATTATTTTAAGTAATTTTTAGTAAATTATTTTTACTCAATAATCTCACAATCTTTAAATTAAAAAATTTCATTAATAAATGCTATCCCATCTACAGCCGGATTATAAGTTATGAATTGTATTGGTTGTTAATAGCTTCTTCAATTTCTGTTACAATTATCACAAATATGCTTACCACTTATTCACTTTTAGTAATTTTAACCTGTAATACAAATCAAGATTTATGAAACTACTACCCATTTTTGTTTTTTCTGTTCTTTTATTAAGTTGTAATCAGAAGAAAAAAGAAAATATCTCTGAAAATTCTAGGAAAGCAGATACTACTAAAGTAATCCCTGTAGAAACTGATGGTGGAATAGGCGATGGTGCCACCTCCATTACTGATCTTCATATCAATACTATAGAAACAGCACATAAAAAGGAGCAATTTCTTAAACATAAAATAGTAAGTTTTATGATTGATCTTTCTTTTGGAGGTAAAGAACGACTGAAAGGAAAAATTACCATGTTTACCAATTCTACAAAAATTAGAATTGACAAAAATGATGGTACTAAATTAATTTATACTGGTGATACCAGTTACTTATGCCCAGCGGAAGCTAATGATAAAGGAGCTCGTTTTGATATGTTTACATGGTCTTATTTTTTTGGTTTTCCTTATAAACTTAGTGACTCTGGCACTAATTGGGAAATGCAACAAGACAGAATTCTGGATAAAGTAGTCCACAGTACTGCTAAACTTACTTTTGATGAAGGCGTTGGAGACGCTCCAAAAGATTGGTATATTGTATATACTGATCCTGAAACTCAACTCACACAAGCAGCAGCTTACATAGTAACTCTGGGCAAAGATATATCCAAAGCAGAAGAGGATCCCCATATGATACAATACAAAGAATTTACCTCCGTAAATGGCATCCCTATGTCAACCAAATGGGAGTTTTACGGTTGGACATCAGAAAAAGGAAAAACAGAGAAGATAGGAGAGGCTACCATATCAGATATTACATTTCTGGAAGACGAAAGTGATTTGTTTGAGAAACCTGCGAATTCTAAAGTTATTAATTAGCTAATAAACTACTTCGACCCCCGTGTGCGAGGTATAAAAAACAAGACAGCTTCACTACAAGAATCAGGAAACAAAACTGCTTTATTCTGATTCTATGCGCGACACCGGAGACAGGGTATCGAGGAATTCTATTGGTTAAATAATTACAACTCATTAAAAAAATATTTATAAGGTCATAACAAATAATTTAGTATTAAATATTAATAAGTGAAAGTTATAGACGTTTTACAGAAAGTCTGGATGTTCAAGCAATTAAAATAAAAACGTACGATTGAATCATTTGTAGAAATGATATATTTTAAAGATAGATGACCAATTGTATTTTTTGTATCTTTAGTAATCACTAAATTTTCATATTAAAATTCATTCTTATGACAGCACTTTTTAAAAAATTACAGCTACCCGCTTCTCTTGATGAGATTTTGATACTAAACGAGCCAGAAGGATTTTGTGAAGAATTAAATTGTCTTCAAGGAGTGGTAATCAAAGAATCTCTAATTCAAGTTTCTGAAGTTGATTTCGCATTGGTTTTTGTCACGGAAAAAAAGCAAATTGAAAATCGTATTGAAACCATTAACACTAAATTAGTAGGTGATGCTATTCTCTGGTTTGCATATCCAAAAAAAACTTCTAATATTTATACATCTGAAATCACACGTGATCACGGATGGGGAGTTTTAGGTGATTATAACCTTGAACCTGTAAGGCAAGTTTCTATTGATGATGATTGGTCTGCACTCCGTTTTAGACGCGTAAAGTTTATTAAAAATATGACGAGAAATAAAGATTTTGCACTAAGTAAAGCGGGTAAAGAAAAAACCAGTAGTATTTAATGAGTTGGCATCTCTATATTTTATCAGCTATTTTTATAGTTGCCGGCGCATTCCATTTTATTAAACCAAAGGCTTTTATGAGGGTAATGCCTTTATACATACCGTACCATAAAAGCATTGTACTCCTTAGTGGTCTTGCTGAAATTATAGTGGGAGTAGGAGTTTTATTTGCGCAAACCAGATATTATTCATTATGGTGTATCATACTAATGTTAATTTTATTTTTTCCCGTACACTTACATATGTTACTTCATAAAAAAGCAGGTCTTAAATTACCTAAATGGGTTCTTCTTTTTAGACTTTTATTACAATTCGTTTTAATCTATTGGGTTTTTACATACCTTTAGTACCAGATATTGTAAGAAATATATCTTGTATACCTTTTTTAAATTTTGGATTTATTCTCTTCTCAAGACACCCCCATTCCATTACGTATGAAAGATGCGGAAGTTCTGTATTACCCTAACTTTTTCAAACAATCACAGGCTGATAAGCTGTATCAAAGTCTTTCAGAAAACATACAATGGCAACAAGATGACATTAAAGTTTATGGCAAATTATATCCACAACCACGCCTTACTGCTTTATATGCTGATAATAGTAATACCTATTCTTATTCTAATCTTACCATGACTCCTTATAAATTTACAAAGGAGCTATTACATATAAAAAAAGAAATTGAAATTGTATGTCCTACTAAATTCACGACCTGTCTTCTTAACTTATATCGTCATGGACAGGATAGTAATGGCTGGCACGCTGATAATGAAAAAGAATTGGGCGAAAATCCTATAATAGCTTCTGTAAGCCTGGGTGAAGAGCGATGGTTTCATTTCAAACACAAAAAAGACAAAGACCACAAACAAAAAATTCTTTTACAACATGGTAGCCTTCTCATCATGGGTGGTACTACTCAGGAACATTGGCTACACCAACTCCCTAAAAGTAAAAAAATAACTAAACCTCGAATCAATCTCACATTTAGAGTTATTCATTAAATACCTTTTCCGTAAAAGTCATAAAGTGAAACCTATATTAAAACTAATTCATCGAACTTTTCATAAGAAACACCTAATCCCCATTTTTTTAATTAGAATTATGGATATGGCATTGATTAAATTTCCCTAAAACCATAAACATCCATCAGTAAGCTCTATTACTCCTAATAATTGCAACCTTCGGGTAAGGGAATCAAAAACCATCAAGAAAATAGAATATTTTAAACATTTTATTATAATTCTATTAAGATAATTTAACATTAATTTAATTTTCGTAACTTTAAGTGTTAAACAACCTATCATGGACCACTATCATCTTTACAACGCATTATTTATACATAAGTATACATTAGATAATTGGGATGCTGAACCTCAACATCAAAATTATTTTGAGATTATTTTTGTGCTTGATGGAAATGGTTATTGTACGATCAATGATACAAGACATCCTTATGGAGAACATAACATATTTTTATTAGCAAAGGAGAACACCTATGATTTTGAAATTAGTACTTCTTCTAAATTCATTCATTTTAAGTTTACGGAACTTCTATTTTCCAGCAAAATTAATTTACCCGAAAGAAAGCAATGGTTACAACGAATCGAACAATTATTACAACACTCTGATAAAACTTCAGCAAATGCAGTTACGAATAAGAGTGATCAGAAGATTCTCTGGAATATTCAGAAGGTAATTTTTGAAGAATTCAATAACGAAAACACCTTTTACCGAAATATCATTTCTAATGCGATTAGTACAATTCTGAGTATTATGGTTCGTAATCTTGCTATGATAAACAAAAAAAAGAATAAAAAGAAAATTGATAAAAGTTCAAAAATAGAATCTATTGTAGCCTATATAAAACAGAATGTTTATGAAAACGAACGTACTAAAATACATAGTATATCAGAAAAATTTAAAATGTCTCAGAGTTCAATAAGTTCTTATTTTAAAAAAGAAACTGGAGAATCGATTCATCAATATATAACAAAATATAAAATGCAACTTGTAGAATACAGGTTGCAACACACTAAATTCACAATAGCTGAAATTGCTTCTCAACTAGGGTATACTGATGAAAGCCATCTCACAAAAACCTTCAAAAAACATTTCAGCTTATCACCCAAACAATATAGGGATCAATTGGTCAAAACAATGCCTGTAAAAAAAGATTTTTAGTTTTCAAAAATATCATTTAGCATCTTAGCCAAGCGAATACCTCCTTTTTGTAATTGAGCACGAACTATAGGAAACTGTTCATACATATATTTATAACTTAATTTCTCTCCTACATTAGCAGAAGCATAAACTTCTTTTGCCAATGCCTGAGTTTCATAAGTCCAATCCAAGACATCTCCCTTCTTTATATCATTAATTTGGGCTAATGATAACTCATCCGTATTTTGGGATAATTCTATATAACTCATTCCATAATTATCAATCATATCACTATCCCAAACACGATGTAAATTAGACCCTTCGTTAAACCAACGTACCTGAATATCATTACCCCCTTTATCCTCTCCTCTTCCTACGTGAAGAGGTTGATGTAAATCTCCAATAAAATGAATTAACATTTTAAGATGAAACTCTTTATCATCTTTAGTAGTTGTCTTACTTTTTAATACCTCAACACATGTACCTATTCCTTGAATCAAATCGCCTCGCTCACTAGGCGTTTCTTCACCATATTTTTTGTCAAAAGAAAAATTAACATAATGTAGAGCACTATATTTTCTATAACGATCATCACTTTTTATTTCATCGGCATATATAGATACAAATGCTAAACTGTGGCCATTAAGAAGTTCATCAATTGCACGTTTTGTCTTTTTAGAAAGATACTTTTCTGCTATTTCTCCAGTTACTCTGTGACCTGTTTTACCCCAATCATAATTTGCCGGAAGAATGTAAATTGAAAATAATAAAAAAACAGAGAGCAATACATAACGTGTATTCATTAGTTTTAAATTTTGAAACAAAGATAAAAAAGGGTATGTTAGTTTTTCGTTAAATATTGAACTAATCTTATTGTTTTCAATATTATATTTTCTAATTTTTAACTTGTAGTAACTTATGTAAAAAGTAATATTATTATTTTTCGTAGAGGCAAATAATTTTAGCTTTCAAAATATAGTTTTTTATGTACCGTTTTATACATACTCATTTTTAAAAGACATTTATGAAATTATCTTTTTCTATACTATTTATTTTATTTTTCATTTTCTGTCACGGACAAAGCAAACAAGTTTCTACTGAAACAAATTCAGAAAAAGAATATAATTCGGCAATAGTTAATGTAAATAAATACACAAAAGGTACATTAATGACTCCATATGCAGAAGATAATGTTCCTTTAGTTATTTTTATTATGGATGCAGGTTCCATTAATAGAGATGGTAATGACGTAATGTCTAAAAATGATACTTTTTTACAATTATCTATTGAATTAGCAAAACAAGGTATCGCAAGCTACCGTTTTGATAAGAGACTTTTTCAAATAGATCTTCTGGGTATTCCTCTAAACGAACTTTCTTTTGATCATTTTGTAGAGGATACTAGATCCATCATTAACTATTTTAAAAAAAACGGAAATTATTCTGAAATCATTTTAGCAGGTCATGGTCAAGGGTCTTTGATAGGGATACTAGCGTCACAAAAAGATATTGATGGATATGATTCTGGAGTAGATCGCCTTATCTCTATTGCGGGTAATGCTCAATCTGTCGATCAGATTGTAATACAACAATTAGAGAAACAAGCACCCGGATTAGATAAAAGTGCTGCAGTTGCTTTTAACGAATTAAAAGAGAAAGGAACGGTATCAATATATGATCCTGCATTAGAATCAATTTTTGGAAGATCGGTGAGACGTTTTATGAGTTCTTGGATAAAATATAATCCTGTAGAAGAAATACAACAAATTGAAATACCTGTATTAATTATACAAGGAGATAAAGATCTGCAGGTAGAAGTTTCTGAATCAGAAAAACTAAAAGAGGCCATACCTAGTGCAGAATACGTTCTTATAGAAAACATGAACCATATCCTTAGAGAAATTAAAGGAGGTAGACTAGAGAATCACAAATCTTATAATGAACACTGGGTAAAAATTATACCTGAAATTACAAGTACTATTGTTAACTTTGTAAAACAGTAATTAACCCCGGAGACTTCTAGAAATCCTGATCAAAAAATAATTTCATGCCCCATCGTATTATTTTCTCTGATATTGACGGTACACTCCTTAATGCAGAAAGAGAGTTATCCCAATTTACTATTTCAGAAATAAAAAGAATTAAAAATAAAATTCCTGTAATTTTGATATCCTCTCGGATGCCAAGTGCCATGGTACATCTTCAGGAAGAATTAAACATTACTAATCAACCAATAATTTGTTATAATGGAGGATTAATTCTTGTAGATAAAAAACCTATTCACTCTACTCAGATACCTTTATCTGTGCTAGAGGAACTTAATGAGTTTAATACAGGTACTAAGTTTCATATAAGCGTGTATCAGGATGATGATTGGTTTGTTCCTGAAATGGATTTTTGGGCACATAGAGAAATGCAAAATACTAAAGTCACTCCTACCGTAAAATTAACTAAAGAAGTAATTAATCTTTGGAAACCTCAACATAAAGGTGCTCATAAAATTATGTGTATGGGAGCCGAAGAAGAGATTGACAAAGCTTTCTTATTTCTGGAAAAAAAGTATGGAAAAATTCTTCACCTTTATCGTTCTAAACCAACATATATAGAGATTGCTCATAAGAGTATTTCTAAACTTACTGCTATTGAAATGTTATTAAATACACATTTTAAAATTTCTCTTTCAGATACTGTAGCTTTTGGGGATAATTATAACGATATTGCTATGATAAAAGCAGCGGGAATAGGTGTTGCCGTTGCTAATGCAAAACAAGAAACCTTAAAAATTGCAGACGTAGTCACTTTATCAGGAAAAGAGGACGGAGTAGCAACATACATTAAAAATAATATTTAACCAGAGTGCTTACACATTTAAAAACCACTGGAGTTAGCCCAATACTCATCCTAATCTTACTATATGCTGTCACAGCTTGTAAATCCACAGAGATCCCAATCACTATTGATCCTAGTCCGATAAAGATATCCATGGATTTAGTTAAGGTCGTGGATGATAAGGTAAAAGTAACAATTCGTGTCCCCGATTTTAATCAGGATATTATTAGTTATTATGTTCCAGAAATTGTTCCCGGAACCTATCAGAAAAATGATTTTGGAAAATACATTGATGATTTACAAGCATTTGATGATCAAGGCTCTCCTATATTTGTACAAAGGAATGGTATCAATCACTGGAAAATTAACAATGGAAAAAAGCTAAAAACAATAACATATTGGGTCAATGACACTTTTGATACAGAGGGGACTCATAATGTATTCTCACCTACAGGAACTAATATTAGCCAGAATAAAAATTTCATTCTCAACCTATATGCTTTTATAGGCTATTTTGATGGAATGAAAGAAAAAAAATATGAATTAGAAATTCAATATCCCAAAGCCATGGAAGGTTCTTCTTCCTTGATACCTTCTAAAATAAAGGAAATCACAGCTGAAACCAGATATAATACCGATGTTTTCAAATTCAGAAGATATGCCGATTTAGCGGACTCACCTATTATGTACGCTATCCCCGACCGAGTTACATTTACAATAAATGATATTGAAGTTTTACTAAGTGTATACTCTCCAAACAATGTACATCGAGCTGCTCAGCTTATGCCCCAAATGGAAAGAATGATCAGAGCACAAAAGAATTTTTTAGGCGCAACAAATACAACAAAAAAATATAGTATCCTTTTATATCTTTCCTCTGCTAAAAATGATGATGCTAAGGGATTTGGAGCACTAGAGCATAATACATCTACACTAGTGGTTCTGCCAGAATCGATTCCCATAGATACATTGAATGAATCGCTCATCGATATAGTTTCACATGAGTTTTTTCATATTGTCACCCCACTAAGTATACATTCTGAGGAAATTCATAATTTTGATTATAATATCCCTAAAATGTCAAAACATTTATGGTTGTATGAAGGAACTACAGAATATTTCTCATTGCTATTCCAAATTCATCAAGGACTTATATCTAAAAATGATTTTTTTAACAGAATTTTAGAAAAAATTGAAACCTCTAAATCTTTTGATGATACTATGTCTTTTACCTTGATGAGTAAAAATATCCTGCAAGAACCTTATCTTAGTAATTATCGCAATGTTTATGAAAAAGGGGCGCTAATCTCTATGTGTATTGATATTATTATTAGAGAACAAAGTGGTGGTGTAAGAGGTATTATTGACCTTGTTAAGAGATTAGCCGATACATATGGCAGTGAGATCCCGTTTAAAGATGATGAATTAATATCTTCAATTGGAGCAATGTCCTATCCAGAGGTAACTGATTTTCTACAAAAGCACGTAGAAGGAAATACTCCTATAGATTATGAGTTTTATTTAAATAAAGCAGGAATATCGTATGGAGTTACCGAAGTACCATCTTCTTATTTTATCCATGAGCAAGAGCCATTTATTCAAGGCTCTGAAGCTACTAATGAAGTTATCTTTTCATCTGGAATACCCTTGAATAATTTTCTTAAAAATATCGGAGTGAAAGGAGGAGATGCATTGCTGAAAATTAATAAGAAAAAATATAATCTTAAAAATATATACGATCTATTCAGTGATTCTAATACTTGGAAAATTGGTAATACCATTAAGTTTATTATCAGAAGGGGTGAAGAAGTTATAACCCTTAGCACTAAGGTAATCAAACCTACTGTAGAAAAAATAGTCCTTCAACAAAATCCAAAAGCATCTGAAACTCAGCTACGGGTCTTAAAAAACTGGATAAACGATTAGTTTCTTCCTTTTTCATTAGGGTATAATGCCATGACTGGATCACTTTGCCAGAATTCTTTAGTATCTATATCTAATATCGTAAGTTTTCCCGTAAAACCTGCACCTGTATCTATATTCCATAGATTATATGCTTTTATTGGGGTATCCCTTTTATAATTAGTGGTAGGTGTATGACCAATATAAATTTCTTTATAATAATTAAATCTTTTAGGTTGAGTCAACATATCTTCTAACGTTTTCTCCTCCACTTTATCCGCTAATAATGCTGCTTCCCATAAGGTACGATCCCAATAATAGTTAGATTCATATTCTTCATGACCTACTCCGTGCATAGAAGTAAATCCTGCATGAATAAAAAGACGACTATTAGTATCAATGTAGTAGTTTTGTAAACTTTTAAAGAATTTTTTATGCGATTCTTTTATAATGAAGCCAGAAGAAATATAACTATCAATCGTTTCTTTTCCTCCATGCGCTAACCAAATCGGATTGGTTGTTCCTTGATCAAGCCATAGATCACACCACAGATCATGATTTCCTCTTATAAAAACGCAGGTATTAGAATTAGACAAAGTGATCAGTCGCTCTATAGTCTCAGCAGCTTGACTCCAGCCGTCCACATAATCTCCTAAAAAAATTAACGTATCCTCAGCAGTAATATTTGCCCTCTCCAGAACTTGTTCTAATGCAAGATACCCTCCATGTATATCTCCTATTACCAGTGTTCTCATAATTTTATAGTATTGAGCAATTGTTTATCAAGAGAAATCAAATAATCACTTCCAAAAGAATTATTCTCTAACTCTAAATACATCCAAGCCGGCAAATCATTAATTGTATCATTACAAAGACTTAAAATAGACAAGGCTAATGAAGCCACAGTATCTGTATCACCTCCTAGACTTACCGCTTCTTTTACACAAGCACTCATACTTTTGTATTCTAAAACTAAAGCCATAACTGTAGTAACAGTAGGAATTGCTTCCATTTTTAAAGTAGACTCTCTCTTGAAGTGAAATGGTAAAGAAAGCATGTGCTCTAAATATTCTCTTAATTGCTTCTTTTCCCCTTTCTTATACATAAAATAGTGCGCTGCCAAAGCTATAATCTGAGCTGACACAATTCCTTCTTTAGTATCATGTGTAATCTTAGCTTGCTGCATTGTCTTTTTCATCACTAAAGTTTCTTCTTGATATACACCAATAGGATAACTCCTCATAGCTGCACCATTTCTATTACTCTTAAGAGTTAACGACTCAATTAATTCCCTTCCTGTCTTAACTTCACTCAAAATAGTATAAAATCTTGATGAATACCCTCTTCTGGGATCTCTTTTAAAAACTTCTACAAATTTGTTAGCAATACTAATATCTGTCCAATTTTCTTCATTTAGAACTAATTCTGTAATTGCAATTGCCATTTGTGTATCATCTGTATATTTTCTATGAATACAAGTATATTTGGGATGAGCCCTATATTGTTTCAAATTATTCTCTAATACGATAACCGTTTCTGGAGCAAATTCAAAACCAGCTCCGTATGCATCTGCAATTCCTCCTATTAACATACCATTTTTTTAAATTAAATAATCCATTTCAGTAATGTTACATTTGTTCTAAATACTCTCTAAATAGTAAGCTTATTTCCTGTAAATACGTTATTCCTTCAACCTCTTCACGCATAAAATCCGGTATACTATCTAAGCCATACTTTCCCGCCATAATACCAGTAGTTATTGACGCTACAGAATCCACATCTCCACCCAAGTTAACAGATTTCTTCAAAGCGTCCATCGCATGCATAGCCATTTTAAGAATATACAAAACGCAACCTGTTGTATATTTAGAATCCGAAGGAACTCCTAGTATTCCAGGTAAGAAATAAGGTTTCTGAATGGGTTGAGAACCACAAAGCACTTCAAAATCCTGTTTATCCAGGTTTTCATAAATCCCTAACCTATCTATACGGTCAAAATACATTTTATATTCTTTAGTAAGATCTACAGTTTTTCTGCAATAATCGATGATGTCTTTTTGATCTCCATTCTTAACAAGAATAAACTCTGTAGCTCTTGCGATACATTGACTGGAAATTATCGCATTGATATTAGGATGTGTTGCATTCGCATTAATTTCACAATATTTATTAATAAGATCTTCTCTTACAAAACCAAAGGGTATAGATCGCATTGCAGGGGCATTACCAGGATTTTTTCTGCCTTTTTGAAAATCTCGTATCTCATATATCGTCTTTTCTCCTGAATAAAACCAACTCATAGATCCATGTCCGTTTCTTCCAAAACCTTTTTCATTGATACCTTTATCGTATTCCTCTTTCCATTTACTGACCAAAAACTCCTCAGTCACTTCCTCTTCTGATATTAAAGCCTTTATCACCCCTATTGTCATTTCAGTATCGTCTGTATAATCCCAGGAAGTATAATTTTTAGTAAATACTTCTTTTCTATTTTTGGGTACCGCAATCCGATCTCTGGCATTTACAAACCTGGTGAAATCAACATGGCTACGAATCCAGTCTCTATCCTGAAATTCTACACCTGCACCAAAAGCATCTCCAATTGCAACTCCTAATAACATCTCTTCTACATCCATAGATAATTTCATATCGAATTTTACAGGTATTAATCTATATAATGCACATCAAAAAATCAAACCAATCGATACATAATATCAGTTCTTAGTACATACTTGGTTCCCGATATGATTGGTTTGCCTTCATGCCGAAGCGGGTGATGAAACAACAATGCATCTCCACAACCTGGCATCACAGTAACTCCTTCTTTAAAATGCGTTTCTCCTCCTTCAAAATCTTCATTAAGATATATCAAAAATGAGAAGAAACTACATTCTTTCTCATTTCGCTCATAGCTACCATCGCGATGCATCTTAAATCGTTGTCCTTCATTATATTTATAAATTCTGAACATTTCATTAACCCCTATAGCTTCATACTGACCAAATGTAGTCTCTACAAAAGGCTCTATTTTTGACCAAATGGATTTTGCCAGCACTTCATCCTTAACTAAAATACGTTGATTATTACGAACACCTTTTAGCATCACTTGCTTTCCATTAATACTAACTTTTGCCTCTTCAAATGAAACCTGTTCTCCCTTGATGATAAAGTCATCACATTCTTTTTTTGAAAGAAAATTCTCAATCAAAAAAATCTCTGGATGTAGTACATTTTTCTTCATCTTGTTTTCATTTAAATTCAATATACTTTGCTGCTACGATATCTGTAAGCCACACTCCATTTGCTGATTGGTAAAACTCAATACCAGAACGATACATATCACCTGATCTTACTGTTAATATAACAGGCACACCTCTTCTGGATCCTACCCGCATCGCTGTTTCTCTGTCTACACTCAGATGCACATGATGTCTATTCATTTTCAACAATCCTTTTCGTCGTATATCTTCTCTAAATTTCCCTACGGTACCGTGGTACAAAAACTCTGGAGGTTCTACAGGTGTATATTCTAAATCTACTTTTACAGAATGCCCCTGATTTGCCCTGATTTTAGATCTGTCTTCATTAAAAGCGAACCGTTGTTTATCACAACTTTTTACTACATCTTCTAAAACTTCCATTGTCAAACCAGGTTTGCTTGTATTTATTTTTTGTAATAGTTCTTCTACATCTGCCCAGCCTTGTTTATCTAATTGCAGTCCGATCTTTCCAGGATTATGTCTTAGAATCAGGCTTAAAAATTTACTTATATTTTTATTGTTCGTTTTCATTTTAATAATTCTCTTTTAAACTCCTCGTAATCCATACATATCCTGAACAAGTGATGCTCATACTCTGGAATTATATTGTTTTTTAATGTTTCGATAATTTCGTTCCAAAAACTTCCTATAAAGAATACTTTAGGTCTATTCGCAGATCGTTCTTTGCGTATAATATCCAAGGTTAGAAACACCTCAGATAACGTACCTATCCCCCCTCTTTGAATAACAAAAACATTCGTCTCTTTTATTAATAATTCCAGACGTTGATATAGTGTTTCTGTTACAATGGTTTCTGACAAAAATTCATTTCCTTTTTCTGAGCCCACTTGTTTACAGGTAATACCTATCGCTCTTCCTCCAGATTGCAAGATTCCTTTAGAAACCGCTTCCATCATTCCCCCATATCCCCCGTTTTTTACTACATATCCTTTTTCTGCTAATAGAGAACCTATCTGTACTGTTTCTTTATATTCCTTACTTTCGCGATTCTTACCGGCTCCACCAAATAATGCTGCATATTTTATTTCTTTCATTTTTCTACTATTTTTTTATACAATTCAAAATTCTCTTCATCAAAACAGACAAAAGTGACTTCATCAATCTGACTTGGTTCTTCAAAATTCCTAACCGTTTCGATTGCAATTTTGGCTGCTAATTCTTTTGGGAACTTATAGATTCCTGTACTAATATTGGGAAAAGCAATGGTCTTAATATTATTTTCAATCGCTAATTTTAATGAATTGATATAGCATTTTTTTAATAACGATTCTTTTTCTTTCCCTCCTTTGTTCCATACGGGGCCAACTGTATGAATTACATAGATCGCTGGTAATTTACCTGCTGTAGTAATTACAGCTTCTCCAACTTTGCAGTTCCCCTGAGTTGCTCTTATCTTCCTGCATGCTTCTAAAATCTCAGCACCACCCTTGCGATGAATCGCTCCATCTACTCCACCACCACCTAATAAAGAGGTGTTTGCTGCATTGACAATTGCATCTACTTGTATTGTGGTAATATCAGATTGGATTACTTTTAGTTTCATTTTAAATAAAATTTACTTTTTTCCCAATTTTCTACATTATTTATCCATTCAGTAAAATAGAAACTACTATTCTTATGTCAGTCTCATATATAACGGTAAGATTTTACTGGCTATGGGCACATACACAAAGTTGCCTGTCAGGTTATTTTATTATTTTACAAATTCAACAAAAGTATGGTTTGCATCTTTCAATTCTTCATCAATAATATATAAGATTATTCCCCAATCTCCTCCAGCTAAACCTGCTCCAATTGCTGGGTATCCAATTCGTAATCCTGAAAACTTTTCCTTCACTTCTTTAAATACTTCTCGAATTGCTTCATAATCTGTCTTTCTTCCGCTTCCTCTCCAATTAAATTAAGTATATCCATTTACTATTATTAATTCTCAGTTTTCTGTCTCAGTTTTAACCCAACTGATTTTATTTAATTTCGATTTATCTCCGTTTTCTGTTTCTAAATCTGCTTCTTTTCATTTCAACATTAAATAGCTATTCAATTCATCATCATCAAAAACCAAAGGCTTCTCTAGTGGAATCATTAAATTCTCTAAGGCATTTGATTTCACAAATTCGTATTGTGCTGTTACAAACTCAGAGATATCCTCGATTTCCAGAATATCTTCTGTAGCATATGATATCGTAAATTCTTTCCTTAATCCAATCTGTATAGCTCTTCGTGCTAGTTTTGCTCCAAAAGGATCGTGATCCGGATCCCATTGTAATCTGACATTAGATCGTTGTATATCTTCTTGCCATGCCTCCTGTGATTCATATAGATTAGATTTAAATGAAGAATACACCGCATTTTTTAGATACTTCTCAAAGGCTTCTCTTTTAAGATGTATCGCTAAAACTACTTCTTGCCCTTCTTTTGTTCCCCAACCATTACGATACATCATCCATAAAAAATTAGGCTTGATCCATGTCATCCTCTCCAGACTAAAAGCGCCTCCAAAATATTGATTCGCTACAGCAAAATTTCCGATTTCTGGTCGGTATGATTGATATACTACTATTGTATCATCATTGTATTGTGCCATAATATGATGCCCGTCTTGTGGCCAATGTTTTTCTTGTTCTTTATATTTTTTTAATACTAATTTCATCACTCAAATTCATTCTTAAAAGCTTCTATAAACTTTTTATTCTTGGCGTATATGGCAAATACAACTTTGTCAAATACTCCTTTGTATTTATTTTTTAATAACTCTGAAAACAAGCCTGCTATCATAACAGGATCATTCTGGAATACTCCGCAACCCCACGCTCCCAAAATCAATGTCTTATTTTTATTATCGGCAGATAAAGCCAATAATTTATCAATTTTTGTTCGCATAACACCTTCTACTTCTGATATCCTATCAGATTCAAATCGTTTTACAACTCCTGTATTCACTGCAGCAGAAGTAATAATTGAACTTAAAACCGGGCTATACAATAACCGTCCGCTATCTTTTCTAATCACAGGAACTTTAGGACTATAGATCATTCCATCTGTATACATACAGGATTTCATAGCTCTATGTGTTTCATAAAAATCAATAGCCGAAATTTGACACGGATATAATCCAGATGATCTGGCAATACTTTCTTCTTGTGCTTGTGCTCCATTAAAAAAACCTCCACCTGGATTTTTTGCTGACGCAAAATTTAAACACATGGGATCAGAGAAACCTAATGATGCCAAACGCTGTATACTATGTATTGTCGTCTCATCTACAACCTCAAAAGAAGTAGTGTATGTACCGCGAAGTTCTTGATTGGTAAGAAGTGTATCCAATACTGCTGAAGTATAAAATTTGGTTCCTTCTACAGCTTCTTTTTGAATCTCTTCTATATCAACCTTTTCTTCTTTTTCATTTATATAAAAACCTTGTTCTGTTATTTTTAAGGTTTCTTTTGCTGTTATTTTTCTTAATATCTTTTGCATTTACCATTTTTTTAAAAGTCCTTCACGGGCTTAATTCATCCCTCACTTCCATCAAGGCAAAACCTAATAAGTTCTGACCTCTCCATAAGTTAGGATTTTGTGCTTTTTCATTTGCTTGTCCCATTCCGATGCCCCATATACGATCTCTTGGACTTGCTTCTACAATAATTCTTTTCTTGGTATTTAACAAAAACTGCTTCATCTCATCATCCTGAGAAAACTTATGGTAGTTTCCCTTTTTTACGATTTGATATTTATGCTCGTTCCAAATAGCAGGGTCAAAATTCTTTACTTTTCTACCCAATTGTTTTGCTTCCATTGGGTGACCGCAGTCTATGACCTCTTGTATAATTGCCGTATCATTAAACAATCTGGCTTTTTCTGCCATCATCCAATGTTCTGCTGTTTTATACTGGATCCCTTCTACTTCAAAAGGTGCATTCCACCATTGACTGAAGCAGCTTTTACCAATACTTCCATTTTTATTGGGAGTATGTCCCCAAAAGAAAAGATATTTTAAACTCTTCCCTTTATTGAATTGTTCTTGTATATTTTGTAATGTATATTTCATCTTATTGACACGCCAAATACAACGTGTTTATTTTTTACATACTAAAAATTGTATGTTTAAATTAATGATTTATTAAATCTTTCTATCAGCGTTTCTATATCCTCAAATCGTGCTAACTGAAATTTCCAAGCTTCAGGAATGGTATCATATCCATAATACAATCCTGCTAACCCTCCGGTAATGGCTGCTGTAGTATCAGTATCTTCTCCTAAATTCACCGCTTTTAAAACAGCTTCTTGATAAGAATCTGTAGTTAGTAAACACCAAAAAGAAGCTTCTAATGATCTTAGAACATATCCGGTTCCTTTGATATTAAACCGATCTTGTTTAGAAATATCTTCTTCTAAAATCCTTTCAAAAAGACCAATTTCCTTTGGATTAAATTCATTTCTAATTCCAAAATCCAAAATTGGCTTTTTAATAGTTGCATAAGCTTCTACTTTATCTTTTCCTTCTAACAACAACAAAGCATATTCCACATAAATAAAACAGGCAAATACTGATCTAAAATGAGCATGAGTAATTGAAGAAACGCTTTTAACCACATTATATCTTTTTTGAATGTCATTTTCATTCTTTAAAAAAAATACGATTGGTAAAATCCTCATCAAAGATCCATTCCCATTAGAGTGTTCATCCATTCCTCCACATATTTCAGGATTATTACCTTGATCTAAGTAATGTAATGCATATTTAGTAGTGATTCCAATATCGAAAACATATCCATAAGGTGTCCAAATCTTCTGATTTCCCCATTGAATAAATTTTCTTCCAATATCATTTAAATCATATCCACTACACAAACTCTCCATCAGACAAAAAGTTAAGGAACTATCATCTGACCAAGTCCCTTCTGGTTGATTATGTGTACCATATCCTATCATATCCCGTGCAGGTTTTTTTTTCATTTGATCCCTATCCAGAAACTCATAAGGAACACCTAATGCATCGCCAACCGCTACTCCAAAAATGCCTCCTTTTATATGTTCTAATAGTGTTCTCATTATAATCGTTGCTTTACTTTGTTAATTAATTCTTCTAAACTATCTACTTGTGGTACTCCGTATCGTTTACAGACAATATCTACATTCCCTTTTCTCCAAAAACCATCAGGACAGCACACAATTAATTTATTACTTGCTGCATATAAACCTAATTCTAATAAAGAAATTGGAGATTTTGTGTTTTTATCAAAATACAGTATAATCAGATCAGCCTGTTCTAATGCATCTAACTCCCAGGTTACTTGTTCATTAAACTTTGGGTTATCAATACTTTGCTCCCAACTATTATCCCAACTGGCTCTTCTGGGATTTAATAGCGTAACTTTATCCTCTGATAACTCTCTTATGACTAGATCCTGCCATCTTTCTGCACTATCTACTTCTATGCTTCCTGCCAGAAAAACACTTAGATTTTTATCCAGTTCTATAAACGATGGTGCTGTTATTAGTTTCATTGTTTTGTTTTATTACTCTCCTATCCCTCAAAAATTTAATAAATGAATCAAACATTTTAAACAACTGGGATTTGAACTATATTTTCCTCTTCAATATCTCTAAAAGAATTGGTAGTAAATACCGTGTCAAAAGAGGTCGTTAACGCTTCGAATCCCTTGCTAAAAATTCCGTGACTTACAATCAGGCTTAATTTTCCTGCATTTTTTTCTTTTAAAGCGGTTGCCAATCCTAAAAAAGTACCTCCCCCATCACAAATATCATCTACAATTACGCAATGTTTCCTTTGTAAATCATCTTCATACACTCTAAACCCAGACAATTTTCCGGTTTTTACATCTCTTTTTTTAGAACATTCTACTACTTGAATTCCTCCTAAATATTCTGACACTTTATAAATCTTTTTTAAAGCACCACCGTCTGGAGAAATCAAAATCACTTCTTCTTTAATATGTCCTAAACACTGTTTTACAAAATCATAATTGTGAATTGTCTTTACATTAGTCAGTAATGCCGGAGTTACTTCAGAATGTGGATCAAACACTGTAATCTGATTATAATTTTGTGCGTTCAAAATATCAGTATATACTTTTACACTTAATGATTCTCCCGCAACCATTATACGATCTTGTCTAGCTGCTGGAAAATATGGTATCAACACATTAATTAATTGTACATCCATTCTAAGTAATGCATCTGTAGCGATCAACAGTAAACCTACATCATTAAAAGAATTCAATCTATGAGTAATAGTTATCTCAGTACCCACAGATTCTTCTAAAATTTTTATATGAGGTTCTCCTCCATTAAATACGAAAGATTCAAAAGCGATAGATGGTTCAAAAGGAGCAAACGACTGATCAAGATGTAAATATTTCATAATTGTGTTATTTTTACGCAAATTTAAAACACAATTACTAACTGACCAAATATTTTGCGTAAAAAATACAATAAATTAAACTTAGAAGACCTTGGGTAGAAGAGAAGTAGAAAATACTAAGTCCTCCTTAAATACATATAGATAGTCATAATGCAAACAGTAATTTATCATACCAGTCTACAGAAATATCGAAGTAAGTGTAAAAAATATTCAGCAGATTATTTAATATCAAAAAGAAAACCTTCTTTTTTAAGTTTGAAGTATTGTTTTTGATTTATTTTAAAGAGGTTTGCAGGTCTTCCTCTTCCTTCAGAAACTTTCTCATCCAATTCTTCTAAAATATCGAAACTTAGGATTTTCTTTCTAAAATTTCTTCTATCAATCTGTTTTTCTAAGATTGTCATATATAATTTCTCCAAATCCGAGAATAAAAACTTATCTGCTAACAGATCGAATCCTATAGGTTCATAAGTTAATTTATTTTGTAGTCGTTCTTTTGCTACATCTACAATATGTTGATGGTCAAAAGCGAGTTCTGGCAACTCTTGTAAATCAAACCAGGCTACATCTTTTGCATCTGTATCTGCTTTTATAGAATGATGTTCTGGTTTAACCAATGCAAAATAAGTAACACTTACAACTCTGTTTCTAGGATCTCTACCCGGTTTACCAAAAGAATATAATTGTTCCAGGTAATCAATAGTAACATTAGTTTCTTCTTTTAATTCGCGTTCTACTGCATCCTCCAGGCTTTCATCTTCTAATACCAAACCTCCTGGTAGTGCCCACGAATCTTTAAATGGATCAATATTTCGTTTAATTAATAAAACGTTCAGGGTTTTGTCTTTGTACCCAAAGACTACAGCATCTACAGCAACTTTGATATTTTGGCGTATCATATACGCAAATTTAAGCATTTCCTATTTCAGAATAAAAAAACTCCCGAAGAAATTATCTACGGGAGTTCTGTAAAAAATAGTCGTACAACTATCTATTAACACTTATGCATTCTCTTTTTTAATAAGATTCAAAGCAGAACCTTCGTTATACCAATCAATTTGTGATTGGTTATAAGTATGGTTCACCTCAATTACATCTTTAGAACCATCTGCGTGAACAAACTCTATATTTAAAGTTTTTCCTGGTGCAAATTCGTTTAAATCTAAAAAATTGATCGTATCATCTTCCTGAATCTTATCATAATCTGCTTCGTTAACAAAAGTTAACCCTAGCATCCCTTGCTTTTTTAAATTTGTCTCATGAATACGAGCAAATGATTTAACAATAACAGCGGCAACACCTAGATGTCTGGGTTCCATTGCTGCGTGTTCACGAGAAGAACCTTCACCATAGTTGTGATCTCCCACCACTATAGTTCGTATCCCTGTCGCTTTATAAGCTCTTGCTGTATCAGGCACACCACCATACTCGCCGGTTAATTGGTTCTTAACAAAATTTGTTTTCTTTCCAAATGCATTGACTGCTCCAATAAGACAGTTATTAGAAATATTATCTAAATGCCCTCTGTAGCGTAACCATGGTCCAGCCATAGAAATATGATCTGTAGTACATTTTCCGAAAGCCTTAATTAATAATTTAGCACCTTTTATCTCATTACCTATTGGTTCAAAAGGAGTTAATAATTGTAATCTTTCTGATGTAGGACTTACTTTAACTTCTACACCTGATCCATCTTCCTGTGGTGCCAGATATCCTGCATCTTCTACTTCAAAACCTTTAGGAGGTAATTCCCATCCTGTTGGTTCATCAAACATCACTTCTTCTCCATTTTCATTAATAAGCTTATCTGTTAATGGATTAAAATCCAAACGTCCTGCTACTGCTATAGCAGCAGTTAATTCAGGAGAGGCTACAAAAGCATGTGTATTAGGATTCCCATCGGCACGCTTAGCAAAGTTTCTATTAAAAGAATGAACAATACTATTTTTTGGTGCATTTTTAGGATCACTATATCTAGCCCATTGACCAATACAAGGTCCACAGGCATTGGTAAATATTTTAGCATCTAGTTTTTCGAATATCCCAAGAATACCATCTCTATCAGCTGTATATCTTACTTGTTCAGAACCTGGATTAATACCGAGTTCTGATTTTATCTTTAATCCTTTATCTAAAGCTTGTTGTGCAATTGACGAAGCCCGTGATAAATCCTCATAAGAAGAATTTGTACAAGAACCTATCAATCCCCATTCTACAACAAGTGGCCAGTCATTAGCTTTTGCTTTCTTATTCATATCAGCACCCACCTCAGTAGATAAATCTGGTGTAAATGGTCCGTTTAACAATGGTCCTAATTCAGATAAGTTGATTTCAATTACCTGATCAAAATATTGCTCTGGATTAGCATACACTTCAGGATCAGCTGTCAAATGTTCTTTTACTTGATTTGCGGCATCTGCGACATCTGCTCTTTCTGTTGCGCGTAAATATCGCTCCATAGATTCGTCGTACCCAAAAGTAGATGTGGTAGCACCAATCTCAGCACCCATGTTACAAATAGTACCTTTCCCTGTACAAGACATAGAGGTTGCTCCAGGTCCAAAATATTCAACTATTGCACCAGTACCTCCTTTAACTGTAAGAATTTCGGCTACTTTTAAAATAACATCTTTTGGCGCGGTCCAACCTGATAAGGTACCTGTTAATTTTACCCCGATTAACTTAGGGAATTTTAATTCCCAAGCCATACCAGCCATAACGTCTACAGCATCCGCTCCACCAACTCCAATAGCAACCATTCCCAAACCACCAGCATTCACTGTATGGGAATCAGTACCAATCATCATACCTCCCGGGAAAGCATAATTTTCTAAAACTACCTGATGTATAATACCGGCCCCTGGTTTCCAGAAACCAATTCCATATTTATCAGAAACAGATTCTAGAAAATTAAAAACCTCGCTACTAACATCATTAGCGTGTTTCAAATCTTTTGCTGCACCTTCTTTTGCTTGTATTAAGTGATCGCAATGCACTGTAGTAGGCACTGCTACTTTATTTTTTCCTGCCTGCATAAATTGCAATAATGCCATCTGTGCTGTAGCATCCTGACAAGCAATACGGTCTGGTGCAAAATCAACATAATCTTTACCTCTGGTAAAGGCTTTTTTGTTGTCTACATCCCAAAGGTGCGAGTATAAAATTTTCTCTGCTAATGTTAAAGGCTTACCAGTAACTTCTCGTGCTATATTTACACGATCGGCTACTTGACTATAGACCTTTTTTATCATATCGATATCAAATGCCATATACTATATTTTTAAGTATTGAAAAGTCTGACGAAAGTACGAATTTTAAAGGATTTTTTTAAATGAATTCTATTAATAATCCTTTTTTATCGTTTTAAAAAAAATATGTCTCTATTTAATTAAATTACTAAATTTAAAACACCTTAAATAGTAATCGCATAAAAATAATCCTAAATAATTATTTTTTATTTTATAATTCACCATGAAAACTTCTATTGCAATCAATTCTTTTAGAGAATAATATCCTTGATTATTCAACACGTGCAAAAACAAAAACCCTACTAAAAAATATTAAAACAAAAAAGAGACCATCTTTTCAGACAGCCTCTTTTTGTAACGTAACCTTACTAAATTATTACTCTTTTTGCTCTCCTCCTTTTCGACCGCCTCTTTTTCCTTTATGACCATCTTTTCTCATCTTCTTCAATTCTTCATATTGAGCAAGCTGTTCTTTGCTTAAAGTTGCTTCAAACTTAGCATTTTCTGCTTTCATAATTTCTTTGTGAGTATTTTTTATTTTTATTTGTTCCTCACTCAATGTTTCTTTTAGTGCTTCTTTTTTTCCTTTTCTGGAAAGGTTATCATTATCTCGAATCGCTTTTTGCTCTTCAGTAAAAGTAGCTCTAAAAGCTTCTCTATGCTCTTTTCTCATTGCTCTTTTTGACTCTAATTGCGCCTTCTGATCTTCAGAAAGACTTGATTTAAATTTTTTTCTCAATTCTTTTCGATCTCCAGGATCATTTGATTGTGCAGCTAATGCTGTAAATCCGACACATACTATCATTATGTAGGTTATTACTTTTTTCATCTTTATTTTTTTAAATTATACATTAATTTCTATCGAACGTTCACTATTAAGACCTGTTAATCCGATAAAGGTTTAATTTCGTAGATGATTTTAATTTAAATTCGTAATATTTAACCCACAAGTGACTGAACCACTTTATAATAGAAAAAGTAATTTTTTAAGTAAAAAAATATATAGAATGAGTAATAGAGGAGAAAGAAAAATTAAGATGAGTTACTGTACTACGCAAAAGACACAATATAACGATCAAATTCAGATTTACCTTACATTTAACTATAATGCTGTTAATATGACACAATCATAAAGGAAAAACTACCAGACAGCGATCTTACAAATTCATATTGAGACTATCAACGTATGAATAGCATAAAGAAATAATCACTATATTTTTCAAAAAAGGCTTTTAATAATATCTTCTATACTTACACCTTCTGCTTCTGCTTTATAGTTTTTTATCAGTCTATGACGCAGTATACCTGTAGCAACCGCTTGTACGTCTTCAATATCAGGTGAGAACTTTCCTTTAATAGCCGCATTTGCTTTAGCTCCTAAAACCAGATTTTGTGAAGCTCTTGGGCCTGCGCCCCAATCCACATATTTTTTAACTAATTCTGTGGCAGCTACTTCACCTGGCCGTGTCTTAGCAACCATACCCACAGCATATTCCACAACATTATCTGCCACTGGAATACGACGAATTACATGTTGAAAATCAATTATTTCTTGTGCTGTAAATAATGAATTAATAGTTTTAGAAGTATCTCCAGTTGTGCTCTTAACTACTTGTACCTCCTCTTCAAAACTTGGATACTTTAATTCTATTGCGAACATAAACCTATCTAATTGTGCTTCTGGTAATGGATAGGTTCCTTCTTGCTCAATTGGATTCTGGGTTGCTAATACAAAATATGGCAGGTCTAGTTTATAATTATGGCCTGCAACTGTTACTGATCGTTCCTGCATGGCTTCCAATAAGGCTGCCTGAGTTTTTGGTGGAGTCCTGTTGATCTCATCCGCTAAAATAATATTAGAAAAAACAGGTCCTTTAATAAATTTAAAGTGCCTGGACTCATCCAGAATCTCACTTCCTAATATATCACTTGGCATGAGATCAGGTGTAAATTGTATTCTTTTGAAATCTAATCCTAATGCTTTTGATATGGTATTAACCATTAATGTTTTTGCTAATCCGGGAACACCAATTAAAAGTGCATGTCCTCCGGAAAAAACAGCAATCAATATTTGATCAATTACTTCATCCTGACCTATAATAATCTTCGCTATTTCTTTCTTTAGTTCGGCATGTTTGCTTACCAGTTTTTCTACCGCTGCAACGTCTGACATATTAGTTTTCTTTTTTTAACCAGTTACCACTATAATCACAGTCTCTGTAAGCTCCACTTATTTTAACATAGGTATCATTAATCTTTTCTTCCTGCCATTTGCGAATTGCCTCTATTTGCTTTTTTCTTAACGCTAATTCCTGAATTTTAAGATAGTCTTTAGCGTAATCGGCTATATGCTCATCAAAACGATTTAATACTGTTATTAATTTAAATTTTTTACGTCCCTGACGATCCTGATCAGGAATTACTAAAGAAACTTCGTTCGTTTTTAACTTAGATACTTGATCATACAATATAGGATCAATTTTAGTAAGTTCAAAACGTGTATCTCCTGTTGTAGGATTTAATAATTGCCCTCCATCCTCTCTTGTCTCTTTCTCATCGCTAAATTTTCTAGCCGCCTCTTTGAAAGGCATTTCTCCAGAAATAATTGTAGTACGTACTGAATCTACTAACTTTTTTGCTTCATTTATACTCAGACTTGTAACTTCAGGAACTAATAGAATATGTCTTGCATCAATCTCTTCACCTCTAATTTTATCTACTTTGACAATATGCCATCCAAACTCTGTTTTAAAAGGTTCACTTACTTCTCCTTCCTGTAAACTGAATGCTACATCTTTAAATTCTTTAGCAAAAGGTGTTTGTCTGTTTAAGGTATACTTTCCTCCCGTTGATTTAGAACCAGGATCCTGAGAATAAAGTACTGCTTTAGTAGCAAAACTACTTCCATTTTCCACTATTTCTGTTCTAAACTGAGTCAATCTATCAACTACTTTCTGCTCTTCTTCCTCTGGAACCTCAGGCTCAATAACAATCTGAGCGAGTTCTAGTTCAGTTCCAAATTCTGGTCGTTCTTCTTCCGGGATTTCATCAAAAAATTCACGAACTTCTTCTGGTGTTATTTCTATCTCTTCAATTATCTTAGATCTCATCTGCTCTGACAATCTATTGGATCTATTTATTTCAAATAATTCTTTCCTAAACTCTTCTTCATCATCCTTTTTATAAAATTTAAGTACTTTTTCTAAAGTACCTAATTCTCTGGTCATATATGTCAATTGCTGATCAACCATCGAATTAACCTCAGCTTCACTAACAAGTACACTATCCTGTACTGCGTGGTGTGCGTATAATTTATTTTCAAACAAACTACCCGCTAATTCGCAATTACTTACTTCTGCTGCAGATACTCCTTCTGCAATTAACTGATTGTAAGCAGTGGTAATATCGCTATCCAAAATCACGTATTCACCAATCACAGCAGCAACTCCATCAACCTTAATTTTCTGGAATGGCTTTATCGAATCTATGGATTCTTCTATAATTTCTTTTTCTACTTCCTCAATAATCTCTTGTCCATACATTTGACTATAAAAAATCAATAGCATTGTAACCAAAATACCAGAAGCATTCTTAATCGTAAATTTCAAACTGTTTATTCTTAATTGCATCTTTTGTAATATCCTTTTCTAATTTCTTTATCAACTCGCGTTTCCTCTTACTTAATATAATCTGCCGAATGGTGGGTTTAATAAATTCTAATGGAGCCACTCTGTTTTTTGTAAGCACTTCCTTTATCTTTACCATATAAGTTCCCGCAGAATCACTTAATTGCAAATATTTACCGTTTTTTAAAAGTTCTTTTCTATTTTGTTTTTTAAGAATTGGAATTCTATGTAATACCTGATCAAACTGAACCCAATTAGAATCTGAAAAAGAATATGTTACGAATTCTAGTTTTTTTTCTAACAAATCTTCTTCATCCTCATCATTAAAACGATTAAATTCTTGCTTCGTTGCAGTAATATTATTGTAACCGGTTGGCAAATGTAAGTAACGTATTTTTACCAACTCCTGATTCAGGTTAAAATTTTCTGAATTTTCTTTGTAGTATGCCTCAATATCCTGATCCGTAACCTCCATATTAATGGATTTATTAATTACTGCATTTTTATATGCATTACTATACAAAGTACTTTTATAATCTTCTACCAGGCTATCAAACTCATCAAGCTCTTCTGCTGTCAAATTACGTTTTGACTGGTATATAAATAATTGCTTGGTAGCCCAGGTATTTATGAAGTTAGTAACGATGCTAATACTATCTTCTTTTGACATTCCAGCAGAAACAAGGTTTGCCACGTCCTCTTTATACAAATAGGTGTCATTGACTCTGGCAATTGCTTCTTGCTTTATTTTCTGACTCATATCGCCACAGGAAATAACTGCGAGAAATATTAGCACACTACTACTTATGTATCGCATTTATATAGATAATTCTTTTTTGATCTGTTTAAGCGTCTTTCTATTTACTTCTACCTTGTATTTATTCTTCAGCTTTGTAAGCCATGTTTTTTCAAGATTCTCCTGAAAATCATTAATTACCTTTCCCTTAGTTTCCTCAAATGTTTTTAATCTCGAAGGTAACACTTCTTTCACCTTGATTAAAATGATATATTCATCTTCCTTCATTTCTACAATCTGATCTTTTTCTCCAGAGAATTTAGCCACCTCAGTATCCTCTCCTTTGACCAATTCTTCTTCTGAGAAAATCACAACATCTTCTTTAGACACATTAACATTGGTTTTAATATCATTCAATACCATCCCTTCTTCTAAGCCTTTTCTAACTTTATCAATTAATTTTTGATTAGAAGACGAAGCTTTGATCACTTTATAGGTTTCCCCTTTAACATAGGATTCTTTTCTGGATTCATAAAATTCTTTTAAACCAATAGAATCAGTTTTAGCAGCATTCCAGATTTTTGATTCCATCAAATCAAAAAGTAATAAACCATTACGATATTCAGAAATTACATGAGCAAATTCTTCATTATCCTCTTCTAAATGGGCTTCGTAATACTGTAGTAATTCTTTGGACTCAAAGCGTTCATACATCTTTTCTACAAAAATGGAGACATCCGTGAAATTTCTGTTTTTATTTCCTTTTTCTTTTAAAAACTCAGCAAAATCGGTAAAAGAATAGGCTTGTTTTCCTATGACAAAAATATTTTTCTTTAATACTGGGTCATTGAGAGGGATATCCCATCCTTTTTCAAAAATTGTATCTGGTATTATCTTCTTAAAATACTGAATTGCTTCTTCGTTCTTTTGTATACCGTATGTATCTTTTAACTTATCGATAAATGAAGCTGAAATGATTTGTGAACGTTCATCTTTCATTATTCTTTTGGTCAATTCTCCTTTGAGCTCTTCAAATGTTTTTTTAGGATGTTTTTCTATCAATTTTATAATATGCCAACCGTACTTAGTTTTAACAGGTTCTGATATATCTCCAGGTGATTCTAAGGCAAAAGCTACCTTCTCAAATTCTTCAGAATTTAACGCTCCTTGTCCAAATCTATTAATCTCACCACCCTTGAGTGCTGTGTTTTTATCATCGCTAAATTGCTTTGCCAAAGACTCAAAAGCTACACTTTGCTTTAACTGTATATCGATTTCTCTAATTCTATCTTCTGCTTCTTTTTCAGTTCTTTCTTTATTAAAAGCTACCATGATATGTGCTACCGTAATATCTCCAAAAGTTTTCTCTTTTTTATTCACTTTAAGAATATGATATCCAAAACGAGTTTTAAAAGGCTTTGATATCTCTCCTATTTCTGTTGTAAATGCAGCATCTTCAAACGGATAAACCATTCTAAAAGCAGAAAACCATCCTAAATCACCTTGATTAGTTTCTACAGACGGATCTTCACTATATCTTCTTGCCACCAAACCAAAATCTTCTCCACCCATAATTTGATCTCTGGCCTTCATTATTTTTTGATAGGCTGCCAATGTATCTTTTGGAGCTGCATTAGGTTTCACCTGAATCAAAATATGACTTGCATTCACACGTTCTTGCAAACGATCATACACTTCTTTCACTAAAGCATCAGAAGCTTGATTATCCGTAAGATATCCAGACGACAATTGTTTTTCATATCCTTTAAGCTCTTTGATATAAGATTCCTTCTTATCTAATCCCAATGCTGTAGCTTCTTCTAATTTTAATTTATAATTAATAAAAAGCTCTAAATATTCATCAATATTTTTCTGAGATTCATCCTTAACCAAATCTATATTTTTAAGATAAACTCTTTTAAATTCTGAAGTATAAACCTGAGAATCATTTATTGTTAGTAATACCTGATCTTTTTCCTGTGCGTTTACTAATGAGCAAAAAACAACCCCTAAAAAAAGTGCAATAATCTTTTTGTGCATAATCCTTTTTAAATAAAATATTTAATCGAGTAAAAATAATAATATTAACCCGTTTTACAAGTTGTTCTCTTAACGAATCATTAAGGTATAATAGTATGAAGAGTCATTTATTTTTTTAAAAATTAGTATTGCTTCCATTTTATTAATACGTTTGATTAACAACTTATACAAAAACAAAAGATTATTAACCTAATATCACATTAAAACGTAATATAAAATAAAACAAGACACGCATAACAAAATTTGTAAAACTTAACCGAAATTCAGAAAAAGCTCAAAAAACAGCCTTATCTACAATTAAATCGCAACTGAATTCTATATTTTAGCCATACTTATATTGTGTAAAAATAAATTAGAAATCACAATATCATTCTATAATCTAAAACCATTTATAATTTGGAACGAAAATTAAAATTAATATGGGATTTTAAGGGACCTGTTGCAAGCAAAACTGCCCAGCATCATGAAGTCCATCTTAAAGAGTATATCAATTCTGAAAAATTATCAACTAACATTACAGGTTATCAAGATATCAGTGATATGCATAGCATCGCGTTTATGGTAGTGACGGATTCTGAAATGAAAAGTGTTAGAGATCGATTAAAACCTCATCGTGGGCAATTATTCGAGGAGTAAATTAAAAAACTTAAGTCTTGGCATATAATTTGCCATATACCCTATATATTTGTAAAAATTATAATTAAAATCAAAAAAAGAGAACAATGAAAAACATAATATTTCCAATTTTAATTTTATTAATTGGTATACAGTCATTTGCACAATCAAAAGTAGGAACAATAGACAGTGATTTTATTCTTTCTAAAATGCCAGGCTTAACAAAAGTACAGGAAGAATTAAAAACTTATAACACAAAACTGGAAGGAGATTTAAAAGTTAAAGTTGATGCGTATCAAGCATTAGTAAAAGAATATCAGGAAGGTGTTGCAAGTATGACAGAGCCTATGAAGAAAACAAAACAGGATGAAATCATTAAATTAGAAGATGAGATTACTAAATTCAGACAAAACGGTTCTCAATTGGTCCAGATCGAACAAAACAGGTTATTGCAGCCGCTTTATGAAAAAATAGGAAAAGTACTGGAAGAAGTTGCCAAAACAGAAGGGTATACTCAGGTTTTTACCATTACAAGCAGTGGTATTGCCTATATTGACCCAAAATTTGACGTTACAAAAACAGTAATGACTAAACTAGGGATTCCTACAGAATAATAGAATCTTTGCAAAAAAAACAAAAGACGATTTGGATTAAAATCCAAATCGTCTTTTGTTTTTTTAACAATTCTATATATTACCTACTGTAATTAGGTGCCTCTTTCGTAATAGTGACATCATGAGGATGGCTTTCATTGATTCCACTAGCCGTTATTTTCACAAAACGACCTGTTTCCTTCAGGGTATTAACATCTTTTGCTCCACAATACCCCATTCCTGCTCTTAACCCCCCTACAAACTGATGAATGCTCTCGTATAATTCTCCTTTGTACGCAACTCTTCCTACAATACCTTCAGGCACCAATTTTTTAATATCATCTTCCACATCCTGAAAATACCGATCCTTAGAACCTTTTTTCATCGCTTCTACAGAACCCATACCTCGATAGGATTTAAATTTTCTACCTTCATATATAATCGTTTCTCCCGGAGACTCTTTTGTTCCTGCTAATAAAGAACCTAACATCACTGAATCTGCACCTGCTGCAATAGCTTTAGGTATATCACCAGTGTATCTAATTCCTCCATCAGCAATTACAGGAACCCCTGACCCTTTAATTGCAGCTGCGACTTCTAATACTGCAGAAAACTGAGGAAAACCAACACCTGCAACCACTCTTGTGGTGCAAATAGAACCTGGTCCTATTCCAACTTTAACCGCATCTGCACCAGCTTCCACTAAATATTTTGCAGCCTCGGCTGTAGCAATATTTCCTACAATCACTTCTAACTGAGGAAATTGTTTTTTTACTTCCTTTAACACCATTACCACACCTTTCGTATGTCCGTGAGCAGTATCTATAATTACTGCATCTACCCCTGCGTGAACCAAAGCGGCAGCCCGATCAACTGCATCAGCAGTTACACCAATAGCCGCAGCTACTCTCAGACGACCTAATTCATCCTTATTGGCACTAGGTTTTAATGTAAGTTTTGTAATATCTCTAAATGTAATTAACCCTACTAACGTATTATTCTCATTAACAACTGGAAGTTTTTCAATTTTATTATCCTGAAGAATCACTTCTGCTTCTTGTAATGAAGTTCCCTCACCTACAGTAACTAAGTTCTCACTTGTCATTACTTCTGATATGGGTCGTTCATTATTTTTTTCAAAACGTAAATCTCTATTCGTAACAATACCTAATAGTTTATTGTTAGTATCGACAATTGGAATGCCACCAATGCTATGTTCTCTCATATTATTTTTAGCATCAAGCACCTTTGCCGATAATGGCAGTGTCACTGGATCTATAATCATACCACTCTCTGCCCTCTTTACTTTGCGCACCTTAATTGCTTGCTCCTCGATCGTCATATTCTTATGCAAAACACCAATACCTCCCTCTTGAGCCATTGCGATAGCCATTTGACTTTCTGTAACTGTATCCATAGCAGCAGAAACAATAGGAACATTAATTGTAATATTTCTGGTAAACTTAGTCTGTATGTTAACCTCTCGGGGTAGTACTTCTGAGAAGGCGGGAACTAATAGTACATCGTCATAAGTAAGTCCTTCTCCGACGATTTTGGATTCGTGTGCTTTCATAGCAATTAAAGATTTAATTGCGTGCAAATATAATCCTTTTTGCGCAATAACTTAGGTATCATTGCTTTTATTTAGTTGCACATAATTTCAAAAATTAAGAATACTAAAGTAGATTTACAAAAAATTATATTGCTTTATCATCCATTTTTTTATTTAAAATTTAACCATCATACAAATCTGTTGTATATTAACAAATTCAAGATGGTTTGCATTTAATATTTAGCTATTTATGATCAAAAAGGGCTTATACTTTATTACTATTCTACTTCTCACTTTGTTAAGTTTTTTAGTCTACGATTTTATTAGTTTTAAAAATGAACAGGACGAAGTTGTATTAGAAAAAGGTCAGAAAATAACTCAAGAATTAACAAATGAAATTGATCTTGTTCTAAAAAATGTAATCTCAGAAGCAGAATCATTAGTAGCACTATTACACGAAAAAGAGTACTCAAAAGAAGAAATAGAGCAACTTATAGGAGATCATTCTATTAGAATGGATGAAATATTAGGAATCACAGTTGCATATGAACCATACGCATATAATAAGAACACAGAATTATACAGTCCATATTTTGACAAAAATCAAAACAAAATCATTCGATTAGAAGAAAAATACGATTACACTAATAGCTCTTTAAAAACGTCTCAATGGTATAATCAACCTAAATTGAATGGAGCAATGTGGATAGAGCCTTATTATGGGCAAGCTGCAAAAGCATTAATCTCTGATTACAGTATTCCTTTTTATCATCAAACAGGAACTGACAAAGGTGAAATAAAAGGAGTTGTAGCACTAACTATTTCGCTTAAAGGATTTACAAAACTGATTCATGATCTAAGTCTGGGTAAAACAGGACTAGGGTTTGTCTGCTCAAAAAAAGGAGTTCTTCTTGCGCATCCAGTCAAAGAGTATATTGGTATAAAGAATATTGCAGATATCCTGAAAGAAGAATCTGAACCCAAAATCAAAAAGGCTTATCAATCCATTTTAAATTATAAAAAAGGACACACAGAATTCTATGATGAATACAAAAAAGAAACTACCTTATTCTTTTATGATCAGGTAGCCACTTCTAATTGGGGTATTGGTGTTTTATTTTTTAAAAATGATATGCTGGGAGGAGGCAATTATTTCAAAAAAAAATATATCCATATAGCTGTCACCTTAAGTTTGTTGTTATTCTTTTTATTAGCTATTTTTTATAACCGGGACTACCTTTCTGTTTCAGAAATATGGTATTTGAGTCTGTTTGCTTCCTTTATTTTAATTCTAAATATCATGTTTATAGGATATCTGGAACATACCACCAAGAACATTTTACTTACATCAGAAACCCCTCCTATCATAGATAATACATCACTAAGTAATTTTATTAATCAACAGAACAGAAAATCTATCCACATGAATATCATTCCTCCTGTGGCTGTTCCTACAGGAATGTATGTTGAACGTTTAGAATTTGGAGACTCATACAACCTCAATATAAGTGGTCAACTCTGGCAGAAATATGATACATTAGATTTAAAAAATATAACACCTGGATTTAGATTTCCACAAACTGCACCCTTTGCCGAATCTTCTTTTATTGAAGAAACCCATAAAGATTTTATGGGTGACAAAGTACTAATTGGGTATGATTTCAGAACCACAGTTCGTCTTAATTTTAAGTACGATAGCTACCCATTTGACAAACGTCATATAAGCCTGGAAATTCAACCAAAAGAAAATACTAAGAATAACATTTTACTAATTCCTGACCTAAAAAGCTATAAAAACACAAATCCATCTCAAAAAAGCGGTATTGATCCTAATATCCAGCTTCCTGGAAGTAAAATTATGGAAAGCTATTTTAGTTACAGAACCAACTCATATAGCACCAATTTTGGTAATGAAAAAAAAGATGAATTTCAGGAATACCCCGTTCTGCATTTTAATATTAACGTAAAACGTATATTAATAACAGCATTCATAACTTACTTAATACCAATTTTTGTGACCTTAATTATGATGTTTATTTTGATATATGCAACAGGAAAATCAAAAGATAACCAGACAGGAGGAGAAATTGTACAAGGAATGGCTGCTTTCTTTTTTGTTCTCATTTTTTCTCATATTGATCTCAGAAAAGATATTTTGACAGCTGATTTGGTGTATATGGAATATTTCTATTTTATAGCATATATAATGATCATCCTATCCACTTTCAATCTTATTACCTATACGAGGACTTCCAATCAACTCTTTGATTATAAAAATAACCTTATTGTTAAAGCATCGTTTTGGCCCATGTTTCTATTTCTTTCACTACTACTTACTTTGATAAAATTCTATTAACCTAAAAAAAGGACTATAAACCCAACAAAAATAAGGTGTTTACCCCTCCTACCTCCTCGTTATTTAAGTTATTTTTTAAATATTAAATATCTTGTTAATTAAAAAACGTAGTATAAATAAAGTTGCTGTCTTGTTCTAAAATTAGCCGTATCTATTTCTATACTGTACACAATAAAAATTGAGACTAAGAAATAGGACGAAAAAAAGTACAAATTGCTTTAGCATAAATAGTTAGTGAAAGTTTAAAAAAAGCCTAAAATACAAGAATTACTGAAAACTCTCATTTTTAAATATCAGGCCAGTTGGAACAGAGAGAAAAGGAATTAATAATACTAATTATGATTTAACCACCAACAATAGTGGAAGTGTTTAAAATAAAACGGTACGTATTCTTTTTAGGCTTTTTGATTTCCTGTATTATTTATGTAAAAATAATCATTACAAATTCTATTCTTGATCATACTATCCGCTACTAAAAAATCAAACTAATTAACTTCAAAATTAAATGCACGTATTCTATTTAAAACACTACGAATTCTAAAAACAAACCACCCTAGAACTAACTTAATCTTACTTTTAGACCAGAATTCCTACAATGATGAGTAGGATTATTTATTTAAATGTCATTATACTATTATTATGTGATATTTATAATTTATATAATAATCAATTCGACTATACATTACTACAACAATGATAATGTATAGCCCTAAAATAATCATAAACACTAATAGTAGTAGTGTTTATGATTTTAAGACAAAAAACATTTTATCACTAAAATTTTAACTAAAAAATTAAAAAATAATTATTTTGTATAGTTATTATATACAAATTACACATTACTCACACAATGCTTATTACTAAATTTACACCAAACACAAATGTATCTTTACTCATGAAAAATTTTCAAACAAAAGGAAATCCATTTAAATTATGGATCGCTATCGCTATCTTACTATTATATAGCCCTGTAGTAACCTCTCAAATTGGCGAGGTAATATGGGAAGATAATTTCAACACATTCAACACTGATATCTGGAACCCTATAGAAGGAGATGGATGTGATATAGGACTTTGCGGTTGGGGTAATGCAGAATTAGAGTACTATAGAGGTAATAATATTACTATTGAATCCATACCTGGAGAATCTGGAAATAATGCACTCGTCTTAGAAGCTAAAAATGAATCTTTTGGCGGAAGCTCTTTCACCTCTGGAAAGGTAGACACGGATGGTAACCTTTCCGTTCAATACGGATTAATAGAGATACGTATGCGAACACCTAATCTAGACTCTGGTTTATGGCCCGCGGCATGGTTACTAGGCACGTCTAATCTTTCGTGGCCAGCAAAAGGTGAGATTGACATAATGGAAATGGGGCATGCTGTTGAAGAACGCGAAAGACAGGGACATCCAGGAGCGGATATCAATAGTTATGTTGGAGCAAACGCTATTTTTGCCAATGAAGATGGTAGTGTAGGAAGTATCGCCTATGATGTAGGATACAATCAACCTTATGTATCCAGTACATCAATGGCTGATCGCTTTGTCACTTATCGTTTATATTGGGAACCTACCCAAATGCGTTATACTATAGTAGACAATGGAACAGAATATGACTTATATACGGGTCCACTTCCTTTAGATCCTGATGGTGTTACCGGCGTTTTTAATAGACCTTTCTTTTTTCTATTGAATCTAGCTGTAGGAGGTAATTTTACAGATGCGGCAGCTCCCGGTCAAGTATCTGCTCCCCTACCAGCCAAATTATATATCGACTATGTACGTGTATCGAAATGGAATGGATATGGAACCGTAGAAACAGATTACGGAGGATTAGCTGAGGAAAGCGGAACTTTTGGCGTATTTACAGAAAACACTCCTACTGCTAATGAGTTGACTTTTGGCAATGATGGAGAAATATATGTATGGGGAGGCACTATGCAAGAAGGAACTACAGCTCCTTACGAAGGAAGTGAAGTGATCGCATGGGAAACATTAAACGCAAATAGTTGGTTTGGTGGTGGTATTTCGGCAATATTTGGAAAAGACATGTCTAACTATGTCGAAAATGGATCTCTCAAATTTAGAATAAATATCCCTGCTGATGTTTCTTTCAGAGTAGGAATAACCGATAATTTTACAAACGAAAGTTTTGTGAACTTTCCTGCTGGAGAAACTAAATATGGTTTAACCAGAAATGGACAATGGGGTGAAGTAGAAATACCATTAGAAGATTTTGCTGGATTAATTGCCTTTCAGAATATTAATTATATGTTTGCTATATCTAGCATAGATGGTTCTTTTCCATCCACCACCTTCCAATTTGGAGTTGATGATATCGTATGGGAAGATGGTAATGGCAATACTACAGTTTCGGTTACCGGGATTAGCGTTTCACCAAGCAATACTTCTTTATCAGTAGGAAGTACACAACAAATAACTGCAACCATAAACCCTTCTGGAGCGAGCAATCAGAATATTACGTGGAGCAGTAGTAATACCTCTATAGCAACCGTAAGTACTGATGGCTTAATCACCGCGCAAGCGGCAGGTAGTGCTACAATAACTGCGACTACAGCAGATGGAAACTTTACAGCAAGTACAATAGTAACTGTGACAACATCCGGAGCAACATTTGTACCTGACCCTAATAAAACATATTATATCGACAATCCTCATCATGGACTAAGAATAGGGGCTAATGGTGCTCAAGATCCTTTTACCACATCTACATCAGTAACAGGAGAATCAGTAACATGGAAAATCACACCATCTACCACTGATGGCTATTATTATATAGATTGTATTGGTGGAGGGTCAAGACCAAGAATGAGAGGTGACAATAGTGCATACACAGATATGCAGGCTACAACTTCTAAAGGTAGCTGGACCAAATGGAAATTTACTGCAGGCTCTGTAGATGGTACTTTTTTATTAACAACATTAGGAAACACTTTACCCAGACTGCAGATAAACAATGTAGGAGAGACTAAAATGGTCACAACAGCATCCACTGGGACTTGGGAACGATTTATCATCTCGGAAGCAATTAACACAACCTCGCCTTCAAGCATCAGAATTGAAGCAGAGGATTATGCAGCTATGAGCGGTATACAAACAGAAACCACTACAGATACTGGTGGTGGATTAAATGTAGGATATATTGACAATGGAGATTGGATGGATTACACTGTAGACATTCCAGTTTCCGGAACTTATACTGTAGATTTTCGTGTAGCAAGTGTACCAGGAAGCGCAGCAGTGCAATTCATAGTTGATACTGCGGTATTAGGCACCGCTAACATAGCACCAACAGGTGGATGGCAAGAATGGACAACAGTAAGCACTAGTGTCGATCTATTAGCAGGAACACAAACTATTAGATTATTTTCTCCAGGGCAAAATTTTAATATTAATTGGTTCGAAATTACTAATGGAGCATCCTCTAAGGATATAGAAGACAACAGTACCAAAGATCTTTCAATCGCTTCAGTGTATCCAGTACCAGCACAAAATGAATTGAATCTTTCTGTCTCCAATCCTCAAGAATACACCAGCCTTCAGGTTATTGATATTACAGGTAAGTTAGTCATGGTACAACCATCAATTAACAGCAAACTGACTTCGTTAAATATCAGCGAGCTTCCACAAGGCATATATTTCTTAAAACTATTTAAAGCAAATAATTCATCAGAATTACTGCGATTTGCAAAATAGTCTAAACCCTATAAATATGGTTTGATTTTATAAACATATAAGATAAAACCTTTAGAAAGCATATAACCAATTTTAGTTATATGCTTTCTTTTTTGATTTCATTTCCTATGTTACTCTACTAATAACAAAATCATTACGTTTCCTCTATTATAATATAAATTCATCAACAAATTATGAATATTCACTCTAATATGACTAGGTAAGCTAATCATATCAATCAAAATAATATATTAAATTACCTCAAAAATTAATAATTAAAAACATAAAGGTTAAAATAGAACATAATCTAGCAAATATAATTGCTTAATACAATATATCTTCTACCCTATCTTTGCAGTGTAATTATTAAACACATAGAAATTATGAAAAAAGCTGTAAATGAATGCTTGGTAACGATAATAGAATTAATGGGGTGTTACTATAGCTAAGAAAATTAGAAATCAAACTACGACCTATTCCCCAAAGGGTATGTAAGTTCTTAAAATAACATATAAAAGTCAAAGCCATTTTGTTTACATAAATAAAATGGCTTTTTCAATTTCAAAAACCTCAACCTACTGTCTTATTCAGATACTACTCTACTCTTTTAATCACTTTTTCAATGAAACACCAGATAGTGTAAGAACTAAGAATCAACGCTTATTTCTGTATAACACTTAAAAAGCCATATAATAACTTTTAGCACATCCTAAAGGCACTTCTTAATCAAAAATTGTATTTTGCGTTTCTACTCATACTAAGCAAACTCATCTTCATGGATAATGCACCTTATTTTACAAACGATACTATAGTTTTTGGTATCTTGATGCTCTGCCTGGGTATTGTCTTTTACACTTCCTCTATCCGTACAAAATTTTGGAAGAAATTTTACACTTACGTTCCCGTTATTCTCTTATGCTATCTATTACCAGCAATAGCTAACTCTCTGGGTATTATTTCACCAGAATGGAAGGAAGTAACTACAGATGGAGCAGTTATAGAGAAATCTTCTAATGTATATTATATAGCCAGTAGATATCTACTCCCTGCTTCACTAGTATTAATGACAATAAGTATTGATCTCAAGGGAATATTCAATCTGGGACCTAAAGCATTGATTATGTTTGCTACAGGAACCATAGGAATTATTATAGGTGGGCCTATTGCCATCTTAATAGTTTCAGCAATATCTCCAGAAACACTTGATGGAGTTGGATTTGATGCCGTATGGCGCGGTCTATCCACTCTCGCAGGAAGCTGGATTGGTGGTGGTGCAAATCAAGCTGCGATGCTGGAAATTTATGAATATAACCCTGATAAATATGGTCAGATGGTTTTAGTTGATATTGTTGCTGCTAATATCTGGATGGCTGTTTTGTTAATCGGTATCGGAAAAAACAAAAAAATTGATCGTTGGTTAAAAGCAGATGACACAGCTATTGAAGCCCTCAAAGAAAAAGTATCTGGTTATGCAGAAAGTATTAAACGCAACCCTACTTTAACTGATTATATCGTCATGCTCTCTATCGCATTTACAGCAGTAGGAATTGCGCATTGGGGAGCAAATGGAACTTCTAATTTTTTAACTAATAATTTTAAAATTTTTAATGATAAGAGTTCTGCTTTAGCCACATTTACATCCACTTTTTTCTGGATGGTAACTATAGCAACAATCATAGGAGTATTATTATCCTTTACAAATGCCAAAAAATATGAAGGCGCTGGCGCAAGTAAACTCGGTACTATTTTTATCTATATTCTTGTAGCAACTATTGGTATGAAAATGGATATAGGCAGTATTTTAGAAAATCCTGGGCTCATTGCTATTGGATTGATATGGATGACTATTCATGCAGTATTATTGATAGTGATCGCTAAACTAATAAAAGCACCTTACTTTTTTCTTGCTGTTGCCAGTCAGGCTAATGTAGGAGGTGCAGCATCTGCTCCTGTAGTTGCAGCTGCTTTTCATCCATCATTAGCAACGGTAGGTGTACTTCTTGCTGTTTTTGGGTATGTAGTGGGTACCTATGGTGCTATTTTATGTACTATATTAATGCAAATAGCGGCTGCAGGCTAGTTTTTCAAATCATTTTATACCATCTTTGCAAAAGATTACTAATATGAACAAACCATCCATGCGACTATTTTATACCATCACACTTATACTTACTATTTTTATAGGCTGTAGCTCTCCTAAGAAAGGGAATGTGTCTATTAATGGCACAGTAAAAGGCTTAAAAAAAGGTGTCTTATATCTGCAAAAAATCCAAGATACCGTTTTAATAAATATAGATTCAGTCATTATTGAAGGTGCTCCACAATTTACCTTTATTACAGAAGTTCAGGAGCCCGAAATTCATTATTTATTTTTAGACAAGCATGATGGCACTCCTCTTAATGACCGTATTTCCTTTTTTGCAGAACCAGGAGAAATGAATATCAATACGACGTTAAATCGATTCGAGCAAGATGCTGTTATTACTGGTGGGGAAAACCAAAAGCAATTTCAGGAATATAAAAAAATACAGAAAAGATTTAACAACCGGGATTTACGTCTTTTAAAAGAAGATTTTGAAGCTAGAAAGCAAAATGACGAAGAAAAATTAATGGAAAATGATGTTGCTTACAAGAACTTGTTGAAGCAAAAATACTTGTATACAATTAACTTTGCTCTTTTTAACAAAAAATTAGAAGTAGCACCATATGTAACCGTCAATGAAGTTTATGATGCCAACATTCAATACCTGGATACAGTTGCAAAATCTTTATCTCCTAGGGTCAAAAAATCAATGTATGGCCAGCAGCTTCTTAATCTTATCAAAAAGCGTAAAGCAGAAGAAATTGTTAGCGCACAAAATGATCAGAACTAAAATACACTTATCCCTTTATTGATTCTTACATTAATTAAACGATACTAATATAAGTTTGTATAGGTATTTTCCAACTATTCTGTAAAGTGATGGCTTTCTACCATTATTTCCTCTATAATGAGTACCTGCAGTATTTAATGGGAATAATTGATCCCTTTTTTACTTATTTTCATAATCAAAGTATTAGTAAAAATAAGTTCTGAATATACTTCTTATCCGCAATTATAATTTGACTACACAAAAAACTCCGAACATATTAATGAACGGAGTTTACTTATAGAGCCGATGGAGGGACTCGAACCCACGACCTGCTGATTACAAATCAGCTGCTCTAGCCAGCTGAGCTACATCGGCAAAATAGTTTGCAAATATAAATTTTGAAATTAAATATACAAACTATTGTAAAAAATTATAATGAATTTACTTTTTCAGCAAGAGACTTTGCCGTAGCTTCCAGATCTTCTCTGATGGTCTTAAAATGCTTAGACGAATTCTCTACAGTACGATCGCTTACTCTTGCCATAAACGTATCAAAAGAAGTAATAGCCTCATCGATAATCACTTCACCTGCCTTTCTGTCCTTTTCTGGATTGTTTTCTTCCCAGATATAAACTTCTTCTATAATGTCTCCCAACACATAGTTAATATCTTTCTTCAGATCTCTTTTATTTGCCATTTGTAATTTATTTTGTGCAAAATTAATATTTTAAATCATTTATCAAACAGTTTTAGTTTTTAAATCATTTTTCTTTTATCATTTCAGATATAGCTTTACTAGCTTTACGCAAATGACTGGACGCATTGATACTATTAAACTTTAGTTGGATTACGCCTTTCTTGTCCACTACATAGGTTTCTCTGCCTAGTAATACTCCAAACAAGCCCGATTTTACTCCAAAAAGTTTTCTAACCTTATTATTAGTATCGGCCAAAAAAATAAAGGGGAGTCTATACTTGGTCTTAAAACGTTCGTGTGATTTCACACTATCCGAACTAACACCTATTACTTCTACGCCCTGAACTTTAAAATCCTCATAACTATCTCTAAAATCACAAGCTTCTTTAGTACAACCCGGTGTGAAATTTTTAGGATAAAAATAGATTACAAAAGGCTGTTTACCGACATAATCTTTACTAATAAAATCTGTTCCATCATGCTTTTTTATTACAAAATCAGGAATAACATCTCCTACTTCTAATCCCATATTATTCTCCGTTATATATCACAAAATTACGAGGCGTCTCATATAGTGTAACTTCTATATCAAATCGTTGATCAATTCGGTTACGAAGCCTGTTCCAAATCACTACAGCAATATTTTCTGCTGTGGGATTCATTTCTTTAAACTCCTCTACCTCTTCATTGAGATTTTTATGATCAAAACGTTCTTCTACTTCTTCAAAAATATAATCTTTTAAAATTTTTAGATCCATTAAAAATCCAGTTTCCGGATCAATCTCTCCTATAACGCCAACAATAAGTTCATAGTTGTGCCCATGAAATTTTGGATTGCTACATTTACCAAATATCTGGTAATTTTTTTCGTCACTCCAATCTTTTCTATACAGCCTATGTGCTGCATTAAAATGAGCCTTTCTACACGCTTTTATTCTCATAAGGTAATGTGTGAGTAAAATTTATCAAAAATAATCTTAAACCATGCTGTATAAAGCTCCGGTTGTTGCAAAATATCTTGTCTAACATTATCTATTGACATCCATTTCCAGTCAGCAACTTCATCCACATTAATTACGGGAGCGTCCTCATAATGCCCTACCAAAACATGATCAAATTCATGTTCTGTTAGCCCATTATCAAAAGGAGCTTTATAAATAAATGAAATAGTATCTTTTAATTCTGTAGTAAAGCCCATTTCTTCCTGTAATCTTCTGGTTCCCGCCTCGATATTTGTTTCACCATCTCTCTGATGACTGCAACAGGTATTAGTCCATAAACCAGGAGAATGATACTTATGCTGTGCTCTTTGTTGAAGCATTAATTCATTATTTCTATTAAGAATAAAAACTGAAAATGCTCTATGCAACACCGCTTTTTGGTGGGCCTCCATTTTAGGCATTACACCTATTTGCTCATCATTTTGATTTACTAAAATGACTTTTTCTTCTTCCATTTTTTAGAATATTCGTTTCGAATACAAATCATCTTCAACAAAATTTTGCTTGTAAAAGATCGATTTACCGATGTTTTTTCAAACTTACAAAATCACCTTAGCAAATCATAATCTAATTACGTTTTGAGATAATTTTAATAACTGTTTACCTAGATATATCAGACACTTATAAAACAACATAAAACACCTTTCTATTAAACTAAGAAAGGTGTTTTTTATTAAAAATATCGTTATAAAATATGAAAGCTATTGTAAACTACTTAACAATAATAAATTCACTTCTTCTATTTAACTGATATTCATCTTTTGTACAATTAGATTCGTTGCCGCAATCATTAACTCCTTGAGATTCACCATACCCTTTACCTGAAAGTCTGTTAGCATCAATCCCCTTATCAACCATATATTTAATTGTTGATTTCGCTCGTTGTTCTGACAACCATAGATTATAAGAATCATCACCATGACTATCTGTATGCGATCTAATATCAATTTTCATATCAGGATACTGTTCTAACACTTCAATAACCTTAGCCAGTTCTACTGCTGCATCAGAACGTATATATGATTGATCAAAATCAAAGTAGATAGGACTTAATGCTAATATTTTACCTAAATCATCTCCAATTTTAGCAGATTTGATCTTTTTTTCTAATAGTAATGGAGTCTCTAGCGTCTTGGTTTCCTCTGGAGTATTTACAAGTTCCTCTCCTGTTGCATACTCTTCCTTCTCAGCACGTACAAAATATTTAGATCCACATTTAACTTTATGACTGTAAAAAGCGTCTGGTCCTACTACATAACTTTTTAGTAAATTATTACTACTATCATAAATAGATACTTTCGTTCCAGCTAATAAATCACCAGTATCTTTATCCGTTACCACACCTGTTAACGTAATCTCACAGAAGCTTTTCAAATCTTCCAATTGTAAGAAGCTATAAATATCATCTTTCCCTTTTCCTTCAGCACGATTAGAAGAAAAATACCCTCTTTTAGAACCTTCATCTACTATGAATGCAAAATCGTCTTCTGTTCCGTTTACAGGTTTACCTATATTAACAACTAACTCTTCTTCTTTTGTTTCTGGATTAAGGTTGGTTACATAAACATCAAGACCTCCTAGCCCTATATGGCCATCAGAAGAGAAATATAAATCACCACTGGTACTAATGAAAGGAAACGTTTCTTTTCCTTCAGTATTTATTCTTTTACCTAAGTTCTTAGGTTCTCCGAGACTACCGTCCGCATTAATTGCTACCGCATAGATATCAGACTGACCTTCACCTCCGGGCATATCAGAAGAAAAATACAGTGTTTTTTCATCTGTGCTTAAAGCTGGATGTGCGGTAGAGTATTGATCGTCATTGATTGACAAACTCTGAGGAGTCGTCCAACCTCCTTGAGTATTTTTATAAGAACGATAGATCTTTAATCTGTTTGTCTTTTTACTATCGGTACCAAATCTACTATTGCTGTAATTATTTCTGGTAAAATAAATCGTTTTTCCATCTTTTGTAAAAATTGGTGTTGATTCATGAAACTTACTATTAATTTTATCATTCAACTTTTCAATTTCTGACAACTCTCCATTAGTAGGATTGTATGTCGTTTTATAAAGATCTAAAAATGGTTCTTCATTCCATTGATGGATCGTTTTTTTAAACGTCGAAGTATCTCTAGAAGAACTAAAAACTACATAATTACCATAAAAAGCAGTACCAAAATCTGTTGATGAAGAGTTGATTGATGAATTTTCGATTTCGAATCTTCCAGATTGAAAATCAATTCTATTTAGATAATCAGGCTCCTTTTTATACAAACGACCACGCTCATCTTCTTTATTAGCCGCAAAAAACTTATCCATATATGTATCCGCATCTTCATATCGTTCAGCAGATTTTAAAGTTTGAGCATATCTAAAGTAATATTCAGGCTCCACCTCTTCTGGGAAAGAAACCATCAGGTCTTCATACCATTTTAATGCTTCATCAAATTGACTATTAAAATAATAACTATTACCAAGATTTTTATACAGCTCCGCACTTTTATATCCCTTTTTTACAACCTTCAAATAAGTTTCTTGCGCGTCTATATACTCATATTTATCATATTGTTTTTCCGCCTTTTCCAATTTTCTTTCCTGAGAAATGGCAGTATTTCCTATACATAGAAGCGTAAAAAGAAATATTGATTTAAATAATAATTTCCCCATATTAATAATACTATTATTAGATTCTAACTATACTTAAAAGAATCTTGGTGTTAACATTCTATTATATTTTCTGAAAAGTTCAAAACGCAAAAACACTTCATAACTTCCATCATTAAATTGAGTATTTCCCAATTCTGTAGTCTCTCGATCGTAAGCAAACCCCATCATTAGAGAATCTGAGATTTGAAAACCAACTAATCCACTAAAAGCAGCACTCCATCGATAAGCTGCTCCTAATCTCAGTCTTTTATAAAGTAAAAAATTAGCTGATATATCTACCTGAAGTGGCGCACCAAACACTAATTTACTCAAGACCGCAGGTTTAAATTTGACATCATCCGATAAATCAAAAACATAGCCAGCAATCAAATAATAATTGATACGCTCCTCTGCAATAAAAGCAGAAGAACCATCTGCATCAGAAAAAGCTTCTTCATCAAAATGATTAGTTTCCAAAAGGTTTGGCGTACTTAATCCTAAATATAATTTATCCGTATGATAATAAATTCCTGCTCCTACATTAGGACTAAATTTATTATCAATATTACCGCTTTCAAAAACTACATCTCCGGTTTCAAACTGAGAAAGCTTATCAAAATCTACATTAAGTAGATGACCTCCTGCCTTTAAACCAAAACTAAGTTTACCGCGTTCTGAGGTAGGTATGGTATATGAGAAATCAATATTGAAATAAGTTTCATCTGTAGGACCTATTTCATCATTTACTATAGATAATCCAAGACCCATACGATTTTCCTTTCCTAAAGGTGTATTGAGTGTTAATGTCTGAGTGCGCGGTGCACCATCAAGACCCACCCATTGGCTACGATGTAATCCCATAATACTCATAACACCTCTGCTACCTGCATAGGCTGGATTTACACTTATAGTGTTATACATGTATTGGGTATACTGTGCATCTTGTTGAGCGTGAACACACACTGAAACTAGACTTAAGACAGTAAGTAAGTATATTGTGAATAGTTTATTCATAGGTGTTAATATTATTTGATTTAGGGAATAATACTTTTGTACTAGTTCCAAATATAAACTTATCTATTGATATATAGGTATCCAGCTTTTGATTTAAAAGCACCAGTAGCATTTTCATACTCTAATGTATAATAATATGTTCCTTCTGGCAATCCATCTTTCTCTCCAACGGTAACCCTCGCATTACTTATACCATCAAATGGTTTAGAATTTGATTGCTGATATCCATCTTCCTCGAACACTAATACACCCCATCGGTTATAAATTCTCAATGTATTGTTTGGGAAATTCTCTAATCCGCCAATCGTAAAGGTATCATTGATACCGTCTCCATTTGGACTAAATCCAGAATACACAATAATTTCACCATCAAAAGTATAAAAACCATTATTTTCCTCAAAAGTTGATTCTCCGGCAATGACATCCACTGTAGTTGGATCTGTTCCTTCTGTTTGTGATGCTCCTGCAGGAAGTGTTGTTTCATCAACATCTACAATCGTAGCCCCTACAGGAACCACTGCTGCATATTCTCCATCATTATTAGTTATCACAGTTTGTGTTTGACCATTTACATCAGTAATCAAAACTTCAACACCTGATATACCAGATTCATTTGAATCCTGCATACCATTGTTATTCATATCATTATACACAGTACCTGTAACAATTCCTGTTTCTGGTTCTGCCACTATAATAGTGATAGTAGCACTATCACAAATGACAGGAGAATCAATCGTACATAAGGTATATTCAATCGTATACGTTCCAAGTGGTGTTCCTGCTAAAACTATAACTTCTCCGGTTATAGGATCTAAACTTACTCCATCTGTAGTATCTGGATCAACTATATCTGTAATTTCTACATCGACCCCAAGCATCGCTCCAATACCATCTAAAGTATCATTGATATCTACTACATTAATAGAAGTTCCTCCATTAATGCCATCGACAGTAACGGTATCATCTTCTGCTATAATAACTCCAACTGGCACAAGTGTTATAGTCGAATCATTTGTAGGATCAGAATCTGCATCCGGACCATCAACGGTTTCATCTCCATCATCTGATATATCAATTATATCATCACTTGGGTCTCCTGTATCTCCACCGGGAACTTCTCCGCTTACTGTAGCGCTATTTTCTACAAACCCTGCATCAATATTAGCCTGAGTTATAACATAAGTAGCTGTGGCAGTTCCAATTTCACCAGGAGCTAATATAGCTGGTGTAATAGGCAGATCAACAGATCCCGTCAACGGATCATCAATCGTAATATCAGAAATAATAGTATCTCCAGTATTTTCCACACTAAAGGTGTAGGTAATCACATCGTTAACTGCACCGGATCCACTAACATTTGTTGCCAGTTTTGTTAATGTTAATTCAGGATCTGCTATATCTCGGTAATCAACATCTCCTGCTCCTGGAAAATCATTATCCGCATCTCCATAGGCATCTTCTAAACTAACTTCATCAATAACTACATCATCAGAGCCCAATCCATCATTGACAGTGGCTCCATCGATAGCACTATCATCATTATCATCAAATGCGTCATCTAATCCGTCTGCATCTGCATCATTCCCTGAAGGAGTATTATCAGTATCACCATTCTCTGCGATATCTAAAATACCATCATTATCGCTATCCGTATCCAAATAATCAACAGTGTCTGTACCATCTGTGTTTTCCGGATCGATTGAAGCACCGATGGGATCAATACCAACTGTAGTACCATCATCACCATCATACACATCGTTAAGTCCGTCTCCATCTATATCCGTAAAAGTACCCGGAGAAACATAGCCATCTGATTGCTGCCCTTCTATATTGTCTGGAATACCGTCTCCATCTGCATCAATATCCAAATAATCTGGTAAACCATCTGGAGTAGATTCTGAATCGGGAATAACTAATGGTGTACCACCAGTAACCTCTCCTGTACCTGAACCACTATCTATATTATCAACGGTATCAATCAATCCGTCATTATCCGCATCTCCTCCATCTAAAATACCATCACCGTCTGCATCAGTACCACCTGCCTCAATAGCATCGACTATACCGTCATTATCTGAATCTAAATCAAATTGATTTTCGATTCCATCACCGTCAGAGTCACAAGAATTGAAAACAGCATTTGAAAAATCAAGCTCCATATACTCATTAGAAAAATTACCATTGTTTTGAACTAATGCAGTGATAGTAACCGATGTAATATTACTAGGCAATGTAATTTGAAAATCAAAAGAATTTATCAAATTAGACCCCTCCATATTAGGAGTAGTTGCTTCAAACAGTTCACCATCATTATCCATTACAAATTGAAAACCGTTAGAAAGACCTGAAGCTAAATATACAGGAGTAGTACCTGTGGAAGTAACATCATACACATTAGAATTTGTAGCATTAAGCCCATTATTATCTATAAAGGTTGCAGTCGCAGTTGGATCTGATGTTACCCAATTAACAGACCAAATTATAGCATCTACATTTCTCAAACTTGTTGTCGTTAAAGTTGGCATAGAGATAACAACATCAGAAACAGGAGTATTAAAATCATGCTGAATAGAAAAAGTATCCCCTATCGTTCCTGAGTTTACAACCCACTGCGAACGAAGAGCAGCACCTCCTTCTTCTGCTGATATATTTATTGGTGCCAAACCATTAGTTGTTGTAGTAACTGCACTTGTAATTTGACCGTCCATAATAGCAAAGTTCGGACTTGTTCCTGAAAGTAATAAACCTCCATTACATTCATCAACATCCAAAATACCATCATTATCATCATCCGGATCTACATTATCTGCTACACCATCATTGTCATTATCTTCTATATCCCTGTAATCAACATCTCCTGTTCCCGGGAAATCATTGTCAGCATC